>CAYJTR010000011.1:0-22119 GCA_964373285.1 uncultured Methanosarcinales archaeon | reverse complement strand
TGATTAATCTTTTTATTCGTGCAGGGTTAAACGTCCAAATGATACATCCCTCTTTATCTATAATTATTTTTCCGGATTGTTCCAGATAGTCTAGAATTACTTGAAAGGTTTGGTACATCATTTTTTTAGGGAGCTTTTTCCAGAGCTGATACTTACCACACTCCTGGCTATGTTTTTGGATAGTTTCCTCTACCATAAAGACTGATTCTAGGGTTGGGCTGTGTAAAACTGTTGCTTCGACCATATTATATAAACATATATAAGAACTTCTATTTAAAGCTTTCGCATATTTTTGTCGTATTTTGAAGAGATTTCCCCGAGTTTCCATGAATATTTTTCTCCGCTTCGTTCCGCAAACTTCTCTTAATCATGTATGTTAAGTTCGTCCAGCTACGAGCGAAGTAAAGTTCTGGAAACTTGCGTTCGCGGAGTTTGATTTTTGGCGCGTTCTAAAAAAATTTATAAAGGAAAGAATTCTTGTATTTATTATGAAGTATGAATACTATGATAACAAAAACCCGCTGCTCGTAGTTATCAACGGCCAAAGTCAGTAGTATCGCGCTCCTCACCTGATAGCGGGTTTTGTTACTCTCACAGTAGCATATTCCATTTTCACACATTACTCTTCAGTAATAACTGTCAAAACATTTATAAACTTGTTAATAATTCTTATTAGTTATGGGGGAACACATTTTACGTGAAGTTTTTGAGTCCCTTGGTTCAGATTTATCTTTAGATGCCAGAGTTGACGAGGGTCCTGCTGGTAAATTTGAAGTTCTTCAGGGCAGCGTGTACAAAATTAGGTTTTGTGATGCTAATAATGGTTGGGACTCGTTAACATATCGTGATGCCATTATTTCTATGAGTTTTAGTAATAAACATTCTGAGGGCTCAGGAGTCATTGATGTCTCCTACAGTATTCCTGTTCCGTGTATTAATGTAGTAAAATGTGCGCTTTCAAAAATTGATAATCCCATTGCTAGGGCTATTTCTGGGCGGACTCTTGATGTTATGGAAGTGACTGGAGCAATTTTTTCTGATAGGACCGATAGTGCTGATGCGGTCAGAGAACTTATTAAGGAGCATGTTTTGGGTTTGTTTACGTGATAGCATTAGTTTTTGCTGTCAAATTCATTTTTCGTTATTATTCTTTCAAATATTATGATATTTCCAGAGTATTCTTCCTCGTGAATTTCTACAATTTCCGGTCGTAACGTATAAAGTATTATGGTGTTATCATTGACATGCGCGTGTAAGTGTCCCGCCCATTTTCCGTGTTTCACTTTTTCATGTAACCTGCGGGCGTATCCCGCCCGGGTAATTATATCTTGTTCTGTGTCATTTATGTAGTCTATAATTTCAAGACGTGATTCCCGATCATTTTTGTACTCCTTCGTGTATACAAAGCCAACACTCTTGTGGAATCCTCTGGGTTTTTTCTTTTCAAGATTTTTTTCCTGAATATCTATCTGTTGTAGGGCTGCGGTGATATGTGGTCGAAATTCTTCAAGCGTGAAGCATTTGTTTTGTGCGTCGATTAGTATATTTATAAAACTTGTCAGGTCTATTGTTACCGTTCTGCTTTTTGATTTTTGGGAGGTATTCATTAATTTTTTTGCCTCTTTTATTACTTCACCTATTAGTTTGTACAGTAATGACACATTTTTTGTGGTTAGCGCGGCATTTAGAATTTCTTTCAATTTGTCGGTCAACATAATTAATGGATCAGCGCAACTGATTTATAAATATTAGCGTACTATATTTTGCTCCCTGAGGCTCGTTTCTTGGACATTTTTATAATTGTGGGTTTTATGAATTTCTTTGTGCGTTGTTTTCGCTTATGTTGTTTTAATAATTACAGTTAGCGGCGCGCCTAAAGAATTATTTTGGAATATCTACTCCGTACTTTTCACACATTCCAGAAATATAAGCGGGAACATTTATTTCTATCCCGGGCTTCTGCTCAATCCTTAAATCTCCTTTATGCATTTCTAACTCAATACCTCGTTCTAAACATCTTTGAATTTCTTCCCTTGTTCCTTCTAATTTCATTCTTGGCCCCATTGAAACAACTCTTACATCATCTGCATCCCTAACCATTGTAAAAGCTCCTCCTCTCTCAAATCCACCATGTCTCATTGAGTTATAAATTGATTCAATCTCAGAATTTAATCTGGCCTCTCTTCTTGTTAATTCTTCCAATTTATTAATTACTCCTACTTTGGCTTGATAAACTCCTTTGTCATGTTTCTTTCGAAATCTTTCAGGAGCTTCACGCCCCAATAAATTTAATGCTTCTACATAAGACGTGTCTAAACGTCCGCTTCCACCAAAATATTGTTCTACTTCTTCTCCTAAATGAAGCATTAAGCCATGCTCAAAACGAGCAGATAAATCACTTGGCATTGGAGTTCTTCTTCTATGAACTTCTTTGCCTAAATTAGCAAAATCATACCAACTAATAGAAATTGGCCCTTCCTCCAATTCCCATTTGCCCCTTGAATACTTATCATATTTTCTCGCATGTCGGTCTGTTGGAAAAATAATTTTCCCTCCTCCAATATCTAATTCTAATCCTGATGTCAAAACCCCTAATATTAGTTCTGTATTAATTCCAATAAACATTGGATCAATATATTGCGGTGGAACAATTCCAGGACAACCATGAATTGATTCGTTTTGCTTCACAACAAGAATCTGACTTCCCACGCATTCTCTACATCTCGCTTCTGTTTCTCTGTATGGTTTTTCCGCATCAGGAGAAAGAGATCCTAAATTTACAATCACAAAATTTTTTATTCTATCTCCAGTGGATTCACCACCTTTTACCTTCTCCTGTAATTGTTTTAACTTCTCAAATGCTCTGGATCGGGCAGAAGAACTCTCATTGCTTAATTCTAAAATATTTTGGATATCCGAATCCAGCGTCATCTGACCCCCTCATGGTAGAAATAAGCATTATGTATTTAAAAATTGTTGTTCTTTTGTAGATGTTTGACTACGGCTCGCTCCTCTCCCAAATTTTTGCTTGATTCCATCGTCTTTTTATAGGTTTTCTTTATACGGCAGCCGGGATTTGAACCCGGGTCACTGGCTTTTTCCACTGTTGTGTGGGAAGCCAAGATCTTGCCGCTAGACGACTGCCGTGTTGAATTTTTTTGTTGGAGTTTTCGTATTTTTAATGAGCTTTGTTAATTTTATGGCTAATCTTCTGGTTCTTTCTCCGTTCATTGTTGGTGCATTGCTTGGAACAAGAAATTCTTGGTGTTGTATTGTTGGAAGCACGCAGATTACTCTTCGTCTCCTTCCGCGTTGTATCCTGATATCGCGCTTTTGGATATTATCATTATGTCTCCTATTGCTTTTACTAATTGGTGTGGCACTATTACTCCTTTGGCGCTTCCTAACACTTTGCTTAAGAATGAGTTTTTTGATGCTCTTACTCTCCACCCGTAAACTTTTGACTGTGTCAGCATTACCTCTTCTACGTCGCCGAAATAGTCTCCCTCGTCTGTGAAGACTTTCATATCGAACACTTCTGATACATTTCTGATTTTTAGCATTGTGAAAACCTCCTTAGTTTGCTTTGGAATGGTAAAACCCTATTTAAACCTTTTCGTCCCAAAACAGCCACCGTTGGGGGAGTACACCTGAATTCTCTTTGCGGCGTATTTATAAACATGCTTTCTGTATTGTTGTTATGACTCTTAAAATTATTGGTACTTCTCATATTTCTAGGGAGAGCATTTCAGATGTTGGGAGGGCTTTTAGTGATGGTAATATTGATATTCTGGCTTTGGAGCTTGATGATGGAAGGTTGAGGGCTATTTTGGATCGTGACAAGCCCGGTGGTAAATCTTCAGCTTTTAGTTTTAGGGATATTAAAAATTTTGGTGTTAAAACTTATCTTTTTGCTCGTTTTATAGGGTGGGTGGAGGGTTATCTTGGCAGTAAGGTTGGTGTTTCTCCCGGTTCTGAAATGCTTCAGGCTTTTAGGCTTGCTCAGAAGAATAATGTTCGTGTTGCTCTTGTTGATCAGGATGTCAGGGTTACTCTTAAAAAATTGGGAAGTTTATCTTGGAGGGAGTGCCTGAACTTTTTTGTTGACTTGTTCAAGGGTGTTCTTGCCGGTCTCGGTATTATTAGTCGTGAATCTGTTCAGGGTTTTGAATTTTTGCATAATCTTGCGCGCGTTCCTAGTGATGATTTTATAGAAAAAATTTTGCTTCAGACAAAACTTAGGTATCCTACTATTTACAGGGTTCTTGTTTCTGAGAGGAATAAGTTTATCGCTCGCAGGATTGCTTCGTTGCAGCACCAGAATCCTGGCGCCAGAATTCTTGCAGTTCTTGGCGCGGGTCATAAGATGGACGTTGAGCAATTGTATAACAAGTATATGAATATGGAGTTTATTAAAAACGAGCGGGTTTAATACCTGGACTTTAGTCCGCTCGTTTTTAATTCCAAAAACCCGCTGTCAGGCGAGGAGCGTAATACCACTGGCTTTAGCCCGTGGATAGCTCCGGGCAGCGGGTTGTTGTTACCAAGAGATAGGTTTAAAAACTTCTATGATGGTGTATAATCATGCGGCCTTCAGAAAAAAGGAGGAATCCTTATCTTGACAAAATATTTAGGTATGCTCTTCATTCCCGGAGCGAGCTTTCTAATTTTGTTCTCATATCAATTCTTTACTCGATTATTATTTCTTTTAATGACTGGGGTGTTTACTCTTTTAGTTTTTTTACAGGTCTTGGCAATCTTGCTATTTCTTTCGTCGTAGTTTTAATTTCTTTTGGTTTGTACCAGCTGGTTCAAAGGTGGTATTCTGCTCACAGGGGTTATCAGCCCGAGCACAAGGTTTGGGCTCCCGGAATTATTATCAGCATTATTCTTTTGATTGTTACTAATGGCGGGGTTCCTATGCTCGCCTCTACCGGCGTTTTTATTCATCATCTTGCTGTTCAAAGATTAGGTACTTTTAGGTATGGTGAGAATCTGAAAATTTTGGGCCCTATAGCTTTGCTAGGTCTTCTTTCTGCAACTTTTATTGCCGGAATTTCTAGGGTTTTGCTTGATAATTATTCTTGGACTCCTATTGCTTCTTACATTCTTGAACAATTTTTTTATTATAACATCGTTTTTCTTTTGTGGAACATTCTTCCGATACCTCCTCTTGATGGCTCCAGAATCTTTTTCTGGTCCAGGCTTCAATACGTTTTCTGGTTTTCTGGTATTGGCGCTTACTTGTTAGTTCTAAATTTTGCGGGCATTTCTTCAATAATTATTGCTATGATTACTGCTTTTACTCTTCTTGCTTTGTATTATTATTTTTATGAGCAGTATTGGTGGAATCCACAAAATGTTGACTTGAAAAGCTCTCTTATGAATGAGAGCAGAAAGAAAAAGTTGGGCGTCAGGTAAAGAAGTCACCAAATTTTGAAATGATTTGGCTCCTTCCAGAATTCTGATACTCCAGAACAATAACGTTTTTAAACTGTATAAAATTCTCTTTTTTTTATGGATATGGAGAGGATGAAGAAGGTTAACGAGCTCATTAAAGAGCTTCAGAAGCATGGCATGGCTACTTCTTCTGATGAGGCGGCTGTTAAGGCTGAAGAGATTATGAGGCTTGGAGAAAAGATTATTCCTCAGTCAGATTCTAGAGCGGAATCCATAGTTTCTAGGGATGAGCTTCAGTCTCAGATTGAGCAGTTGAAGAGGGCTGTTAATAATCTTTCTAATGATGTTGAATCTTTGAAGCTCGCTCTTACCAAAAAAGCGGATATTAGTGCTCTTGCAGCCGTTGCTTCTCAGCAATCTTCACAATCCAGAATTGTCGATTCTGAGAGGACTCAGATTAAGATTCAACCTTCCGAGCAGAAAGAGGAAAAGAAAGAGCCTCACCCTAGGCAGGGTAATTACACTCCCGGCGATGTTGCCATCGATAAGTTTTTTTATTACGGTAAGAAATAGTTATACCACCCGCATCTTTCTCCCAGCACAATGATCACCGGCATAATCACAAAAAAAATACTGGAAAGAAAGTCACCTCTTATAGGTGCTTGCGAAGCAAAGCACCTGACGATGCAAGAGCTTCTGAAACAAAAGGTTCGAGCAAAAGCGAGAAGATTTTTTTGGGAGATTTTATCACTCTTTACTCCTCGCATTAATTTTTATATTGTTGTTTAATCCTTTTTTTATGATTAAATCTCTTAAGGAGTGGGTTTTGTACTATTTGAGGCATAAGGATTCTATTAGGAGGGAAATTTTGGATATTGCTGTTTCTGATAATGATAGGTTTGTTGTTAAAACCGTTAACAATGAGTGGATTGTTCACGTTCGCAGTTCTTTGGGGGATTTGCCTGTTTTAGAAAATTCTGATAAAGTTTTGGTGTTCACCCTTAATACCAAAAATAATCTTAACTTTCTTTACAGGCATTGGAATGATTTCAGGAAGCCTAATATCACTGTTTATTTTGTGAATCCCGGCGCTTGTGGCGATAAGTCTTGGGCTATTAATCCTTATGTTCATTCTCTTATTGCTGATGAGTCTTCTTTAATGAGGGGTTTGGAATCTTTATTTCAAACGGTTGAAGAATTAGTCGTGTGAAAATGTTAGGAATCTTCGAACCAGAGATTGGGCGCGTTTAATACACGTTCATCCATTTTCGTAGTAATATGCTGAATATTATGCTTTCTATTATGTATGTTCCTAGCCATCCTATTTTCCATCCGAAAGCGTTTATTATTATTAGTTTGTCGTAGTTTATCGTTATTGATTTTATCACTTCATCTCCGGGTTTTGTTATCGGCGTTATGCTTTCTTGTTTTTTTGATGCTGTTAGTGTTATAGGGTATGTTTTTCCTCCGGCGTTTATTGCCGTGTAATAACTCCCGTAATTTTCCAGTTTTGCTATCACTCTTGTTATTCCGTTTTCTTTTATTATCCTTTCTATTATTATTCCTGCCGACTGCATCATCGTTATATTTTCGCTGTTTGTTCCTTCGATTGTTATCGTGAATGGTGTGTTTGGTGTTAGTGGCATGAAGCTGTAGTGCGCGTTCATCCATCCGAATATTAGTATTATTGGCAGGAATGTTACTAGTGTTGCTCTCATGCTGTGCATCATGTACTTCATGTTTACTTCCATCATTCTTTTTTGTGCCTTCATCGCTTCTTCTGGTTTTTCTTTTAGTTCTTTTGCCGTTTTTTGTAATTCTTTTAGCTCGTCTTTTAATTCTTTCATCAATACCTGGTTTGTAAACTTTTTGTAAACTATCGTTGTTAACAGCGCTACCAGCAGTGACATTATGCTTACGAACATCAGGGGATTCATTGATAGTATTAGCGTTGTCGCGGTTTCTATTGCCATTTTTTCACCATTTCTTTTTTACCCGCCCATGAATTTTCTCATTAGTGGATTCATGTCCATCATGTGTGTTCTTGCTATATCTTCGTAGAATCTGTATACTATCATCACTGTTAATAATAGTCCCGTTCCTGATGTTAGCGCTCCTGACACGTCTGTTATCGCTGCAAGTATTCCTACTGTTATTGCTCCCATTACTGTTAGTGGTGTTATGTACCTTTGTAGTAATGCTTCTACTACTCTTTCATCTTTTCTGAATCCCGGAACTTGTAGTCCTGATGCCATTATTTGTTTTGCTTGGCTCTTGGCGTCCATTCCCGCTGTTTGTACCCAGAACCATGAGAATAGCACGCATAGTCCTACAAATATTATCATGAATATGATTAGTTGTGGCAGTAGCGGCAGGAATCCGTCGACAAATCCTTTTGTTATTAGCGCGTTTAGCGCGTTTACCGGTGTTAAATACTTTGCTGCCCCGCTTATCGCTACGCTTCCTGAAAATTGTCCTATCACTTTCTCGCTTAGGAATATTATTATCGTGCTCGCCCCGGGTTTTGATGCCACGTTTTGTAATAATTGCCCCCATAATTGTACGTTCGCCATTAATGCCGCCACCAGTATTACCGGTATATTGGATGTGTAAACGAAGCTCAGGGGCCATCTTATTCCGAAACCTCTGACTCTTCCAAAGCTCAATGGTATTTCTACTTTCATTGATTGCACGTATACTGCCAGTGCGAATACCAGTACCGTGCTTATTATTGCTGTTAATAACAGGAATGCTCCTTTGGGGTCTCCTGATGCGAAGCTTTGGAATAGTGCTGGTATCGCTCCTGTTGCTATTCCCGGGTTTGTTGGTGATGATAGTGGTGAGAATAATCTTATGAATAATGATTGTGATACTCCTGCTGCGATGAATAGGCTTATTCCTGATCCTATTCCCCATTTTGCTGACAAGTCATCCATCATCATTATTAGTAATCCTCCTAGGATTAATTGGAATATCAGTAATAATTCTAGCATGAAGAATGTTGTCGTGCCTCTTAGCGCGGGGTCTGGCGATAGTCCTGACATGAACACGTATACTGCCGCTTCAAATATTACGAAGAATATTCCTAGTCCTTTGTTTACTTCCTGAAATTTTTTCTTTCCTTCGGGTGTTGACGTGTCGAATTTTAGTATTCCTGAACCATTTAATAATTGTAATACTATGCTCGCCGTTACTATTGGTCCTATTCCCAGACTTATTACGCTTCCAAAGCTTGCTCCCAGTATTACTGATAAAAACTCGAATCTTGATAACTGGTTTTGTGATAGTCCGAATAATGGTACGAATCCTAGTGCGAAGAATAATACCAGCACTATTCCTGTCCATTTTAGTTTTTCTTGGAATGATAACCTGTGGTCCGGCTTTGCTACTTCTGGGAGAAAATTCCACCATGCTTTAGCCATTATTTTGCCTCGATAAATTTTTTATTTTCCGCATTTCCTTTCTTATTTTTCTTATATTATTCCTCTTATTTTGTTTATTTTATTTAGTATTTATTTCATCTTATTTTATTCAGTTTTCTTTTTGCGTTTCTTTTTCTGCTTCTGATAGTATTGTTATTGCGCCTCCCGAGATTCTTATTTTCTCCGCCGCTCTTGGTGATGCATCTTGTACTATTACGTGGACTTTTCTCAAAATTTTTCCTGTGCTTAACAGTTTTCCGTAGCCTTCTTTTGATAAGTCTATCAATGCCATTTCTTCTTTTGTATTTCTTGATTTCAGTAATTCTTCCAGTTGCAGTATGTTTATGCTTTTTTGTTTTTCTGTTCTTGATTTTGATGTGAACCCATACTTTCCTAGGTATCCTGTTCCCCACACCTGTGGTTTTTTGGATTGTGCTTTTTTCCCTCTTCCAGAGTTTCCCACCCCTCCTCTATTTCCTGAGCCTCTGTGATTTTTTCCCCAGCCGTAAGTTCTGCTTCCTAATTGTCTCGAAAATTTTTTTCTTTTGTGCATCATGGCAGCATCCTCTCTGCTAGTTTGTTTATCAGCTCTTTCCTGTCGCCGAACACTCCTCCTCTTGCGTATGGTACTTTGACTCCTTTTCTTTCAAATCCTCCTCTTGGAGGGTGCAGTCCATTTTTTGCTTTTGACAATTTTTTTTCTATGTCTGCTGATACTTCTCCCCATGTTAGTAAATGTTGAACTTTTTGCATCATTCCTATTGTTGATTGGTTATTTTCTCTTATTGAGTAGGAGTATCTTTTTTCTACTCCTAATCTTTTTAATGTTTCATCTGCTTCTCTGTTTTCTCTTGGAGCGGATCTTGTTCTTATTATTAATATTTTAGTCATGGGCTCCCTCCACTATTCCTAAATTTTCTCTGTGTTCTTGAGAGATTTTTGTTGTTGATAGTTTGTGCAGCGCTTTTAGCCCTGCAGCTATAAGGTTTGATTTTCCTGTTGATCTTCCAACTCTTTTGCACCATATATCTTTTACTCCTGCGAATGATAATATTTTTGCTATTTCCGGCTCTACTATTAATCCTTTGCCTCTTGGCGCCGGTAATAATTCCAATGTTACCCCTCCAACTTTTCCTTTAACTTTGAATGGTATGCTGTGTGAAGCTTTGCAGTTGCACTCCCAGCTTCCGCAACCTCTTCTTATTTTGAATATTCCTGCTTTCGCATTTCTTATAGCTTCGTCTCTCGCGGGTATTGTATCTTTGCTTTTTCCGTAGCCCACTCCCACTATTCCGTTCTTGTTTCCCACTACTACTAGCGCGGAGAAGGATGGTTTGTTTCCTTCGGGTGTTTTCTTTTGCGTTTGCCTGAACGCTCTTTTTTGTCCTCCTCCAAATTTTCCTTTTGATTGTCCTATCATTAGTAAATCGTTTTCCATGTTTGGCAGTAATATCTCTGTTATTTGAGGCTCTAGTATTGGTGTTCCCGTGCTTAATATTTCGTTGATGCTCGTAACTTTTCCTGATTTCACGTCTTTTCCTAGTTTTGTTTTTGGTTTCCAGTCTTCTAGTGATGTTGGTATTGTTGCTACGAATCCTGCTTCTTCTTCAGATACTGCTTCTACTACTGGCGCGTCTTCCACTACTATTTTTACTTCTTCTTCAGGTATTTCTACCTTTGCATTTTCGTTTGCTTCATCTGCTGTTTTTGCTTCCGTATCATCATTACTCATGCTCATTTTGCAACACCTTTTCTTATCTTTTCTATTAATTCTTTGGCATTATTTTCTTTTTTTGTTAAGTGTGTTCCTTTAAGTCTTTCTTCTCCCGGAATGTTTTCCGGCCCCAGCGGTATTTTTATTCCTCCGTCCAGCGTTCCTTTTATCGCGGCGAATACTCTTCCTCCTTTTGTTACTGAGTGTGGTCCTATGTCTGCTATGCACTCTTTTATTTTTCCTTTAACTTTTGATGCGATTAACAGCCCGCACGCGTACGCCGCGGGTATGTTTCCTGTGTGCGCATTCCACCCCATTTTTTTTAGGTCTTTTGTTGAAGCGCTCGCCATTACCAGATCTCCTTTTGGCGCGTATTGCGCTATTTGTAATATTGTATTATTGTTTGATCCTCTTACTATTAGTCTTGGCATTCCTGATGATATTAATTTGAATCTTAACCTGTAATCCGTTTTTCCTTCTCTTTTTCTTCTCTTTCCTACCGTGAACCTTTTGTTCATTTAATTAACCCCCGTTCTTTTGCGTATATGTATATGTGCCTTTTGCTTCTGAAAAATCCTCCTTTGGATTTCGCGTATATGTCTAAATAGTTTTCTTGTGACAGCATGTTTCTTTTTTTTAGCGATGATATTAATTCTCTTTGCGCTCTTATTCTCCGCATCCATTCATCTTTGTGGGGGGTTCTTGCATTTTTTGTTCCTCTTCTTGAACCCAGTCCTCTTCTTCTTCCTTTCAATTTTTGCCTTTTTAGGAATCTTGCGTGGCCTCTCGAGTGTCCTTTTATTGGTTCCTTTATTATTATTCCTTTTTTTACTAATCCTCTTATCATTCCTCTGGTTATTGCCCCTTTTACTTCGTCGCTTGATATTGTTGATAGCTTCATTCTTCTTGGTGAGCAGTTCATCATTCTTCCCGCTAATCTTTTTTGCAGGTTCATTTCTTTTCACCTTCGTTTAGCGTTTCTGCTTTTTTTTCTTGTTTTGAATTTTCAGCTTTCGCAGATTCAACTTTTTCTTCCAACGCTTTAGGTTTTGTTTTCTCTTTGCTTGTCGCAATCTTGGCTTTTGATATTTCTGCATAATTTTCTGGCAGCCCTATTATTTTGTGCCCTTCTTTTTTTGCTTTTTCGAATATTAGTATTCTTTTTCTCAATCCTACTGTTCTTCCTATTATTATCGAACTTTTTTGTGGGAGCGCGTCAATTTGTGTTATTGACTGTATTATTTCTGGCCTCTCACCGGACCGCGATTCTCCTCGTAGAATTTTTGGTGATCTCCATCCTACTTTTACCATTGGCCTGTGGCCTTTTATTGCTTTTTTTACTTTTCCTTGAATTCCTTGGGGGTTTCTCCATACTTGCGCCAGTCTTTTCTTCTTGTGGGCGTCTTGTCTTAGAAAGTTAGGTCTTTTCTTGTTCAACAATTCCTTCACTTTTCTTAATCTTGCGATGTCGTTCATACTTGTACACCTTCCTTTTCCACTATGTATATCCCATCCTGAAATATTCTTCTGTCTTTTTCTTTGACTTGTGAGAATTGTTCTATTAGTCCTGCAGTTCTTCCAACAATTTCGCCGTCAGTTCCTGTCACTGTGATAGTGTCTCCTGATACTGCAACTTCAACATTTTGCGGCAGTTTCATAACTCTTGGAACTTTTTCTCCTACAAAATTTTTTATTGTCAGCACTCCTTTTTGCACCGTAACATTCATCGGGAAGTGCGATGCGCATATTTTTAGCTTGTATGATGGTGGTTGCTGTACGTTTCTTATCGCGTTCTTTATGTGTGCTCTTAAGCTGAACATTTTTGATTTTTCTCTTTTCGTCGCCCTTTCTTTTTCCAGTGTTATTGATTCCTGGCTTATTGTTATTTCTATTGATTTGGTTCCTGTCTCCCTTTTTAATTCTCCTTTTGGACCTTTTATTTTTATACTGCTTCCTTCTTTTGTTATTGTTACTCCTTTTGGAATTTCTATTGCAACTTTTATGTGTTTTTTCATTGCAGTCATTAATTAATAGCAGTATGCTATTAGTCTTCCTCCTAGATTTTTTTGTATTGCTTCATTGTGGCCCATCAGGCCTTTGGATGTTGATATTATTAGTATTCCCATTCCTTTGGCTGGAAGGTATCTTTTTTCGAATTTTTCTATTTCTTTTGTTTCCACGCTGAATCTTGGTTTTACCACTCCGCACTTGTTTATATTTCCTGATAGTGTTACCGTTGCTGATGTTCCTTTGGCTGTAGTTGTTGTTGCGCATTCTTTTATGTATCCATTTCCTTTTAGTAGCTCTAACACTTTTATTGTTAGTTTTGATACTGGCTTGTATAAGCATTCTCTTTTTCCTGTTTTTTCCGCGTTTAATATTTTGCTTAAAATTCCCGCTAATGGATCATTTAACATTTTTTTACCTCAATTGTACTTTTTAAACCCCA
This sequence comes from uncultured Methanosarcinales archaeon, assembly GCA_964373285.1. Classification (GTDB taxonomy): domain Archaea; phylum Nanobdellota; class Nanobdellia; order Woesearchaeales; family ARS49; genus JACQMS01. The sequence continues at coordinate 9,134 of CAYJTR010000011.1, read as the reverse complement.
GCGATGATGCTATTTCTCTGAAGCAGTGCCTGCATAGGCATAACCCGTACTTTCTTACGAACCCTTGGGTTCTGTAGCATCTCGCGCAGTGTATTCTGTACTGTCCTGTTGTTCTTTGTTTTGGCGCGTTGTGCTTTTTGTACTTTTCCAATATTTCTGGTTTCGCTTTTAATTGTTTGAATGTTTTTCTGTAATCGCTTGTCGTCATATTGTTGCCTCCATTTCTTTTATTTTTATCTTGAAGTTTTCCGTGAAGAATTTTACTGCTTCTTCTTTTGTTATGTTGTGATTTCCGCCTATTCTTGATGCTTTAACTCTTCTTTTTTTTACGTGAAATCCTGGTCTTTCTAGTGTTACCGCTATTTCGAATCCTGTTGTTCCTATTTCTGGGTTGTATTTTACTCCTTCAACATCTATGTATTCTGGCACTCCGAATGATACTGTTCCTCTTTCATCGAAGTTTTTTAGTGATAGAATTTTTTCTTTTGCTACTAATGATCTTTTTAGGAAGTCTATTGCTTTTTCTCCTCTTAGTGTTAGCTTGCACCCTATTGGAAGTCCCGGTCTTAAACCCCATGTTGGTATTCTTTTTTGGGTTATGCACTTTACTGGTGGTATTCCTGTTAAATATTTTAGCAGTGCCGCTCCTTTTTCTAATTTTTGCTGGTCTTTGCCTGCTCCTATGTTCAGCGTTACCTTTTCCACTTTTATCCTAGTCATAGGATTTATAGGATTTATAGAATTTGTTGAATTTGTTTTCATTCTTCAAATCCCTCCGGTATTACAAAAATGTTGTCTTTTGATGTTGATGATGTTGTATTTTCTGATGAGTATTTTACTATTTTGTCGTTTATTTCTGTTATTATTCCCGTTACTCCCGCGCTTTTTCCTGATAATACCAGTATTTTTGCTCCTTTTTCTATTTTTGAGTGTCCTTTTATTTTTTGTGATGGGACTTCCAGCAATAGTGAGTCTCCTGTTTTTACATCTCCTTCTCCCCATATTATTGTTCTTCCATCGCTTAGCCCTATTTGTGTTTTTCCTCCTTTCGTCGTAATTTTGCGTTCCACTCTGCATGGTTTTAATGTTCCTTTTGATTCTTTTATTGTCAGCATTCCTCCTTTAGTCATTACTACTCTGTACTTCTTTCCTGTTGTTTGTATAGTGTCAAACAATCCTGCTTGTTGCTTGTACTCTTTTACTGGAACTCCGTCTATTATTACAGGGTTCACGTTTAATGATTTTTTTAGTGATCTTGTTTCTGATGCCAGCCCTATTGATTTTAGCGCGTGGGCTATGCTTAAGCAGTTTTTTAGTGAGTGTTTTCCCGGCAGCGGCTTGACTATGTATTTTTTTTCTTTTCTTAGCAGGTTCCACGATTTTGGCGCCGCCATTCTTTTAAGGTGCATTTGCAGTCCTCCTCTTGTCTTCTTTTATCTCGGTTATTACAACTTTTGATGGTATTATTGGATATTGTATTTTTCCCCCGTTCTTCTTCACGAGCTCGACGCCCCCAATAAAAATCTTTGCATTGCCGGGAATTACTCTTTCTACAGTTCCGCTTTTTCCTTTGAACTGTCCCGATATTATTTTTACAGTATCGCCTTTTCTGACTCTTAGCGACCTAGTCTTCAATTTTTCTCTGAGTTCTTTTGAGAGGTGCGCGTTTAAGTTGTGCCCTGTTATGTGCATTGGGGCTTTTATTCTGTATAATCTTTGTGATCTTGGCTTCCTGCTTGATTTTAGTGATCTTTTCCATTGTTGCGCCATTACACTACCACCCCTCCTATTTTTCCTACTGCCGGCCACCTGTCGACTACTTCTTTTGGTATTGCTCCTTTGAGCATTGTTCCTTTGGGGTTTCCGTCTTCATCTTTTAGCACTACTACTGCATTGTCTTCAAATTTCACTCTTGTTCCATCTAATCTTCTGAACTCTTTTCTTTGCCTTACAACTATTGCCGGGAATACTTTTTTTCTAACTTCCGGATTTCCTGAAACTACTGATACCATTACCATGTCTCCTATTCCTGCCTGTTGTGTTCTTCCCTTGACTGTTTTTGAATGTTTTACGCTGATTATTCTTACTATTTTCGCTCCTGAATTATCGCATGTTGGCACGTTTGATACGTGTTGCAACCCTCTGGTCATTCTTGCTTTTATTGGTTTCATGATTTTGTTTCCTCTTCAGAACTTTTTTCTTTTGTTGAATTTTCATCGCTCTCTTCTTCGGTTCTTCCTCTTGTTTTTGCTTCTCTTACCGCTTCTGCTTCTCTTAGCTGGTCTTGTGATGCTAGGAATGACATGTCTCTTCCTTGTTTTTCTTTTATCAGGAATTTTTTTGTTTTGCTTATTGGCCTGCATTCTTGTATTAGCACTATGTCTCCTACTGTTGCGGATATATTTTCTGGATTGTGGGCTTTTATTCTGCTTCTTAGTTTTACGTACCTGTCGTATTTTGGCAGGAATTTCCATCTGTACCACTGGACTGTTACTGTTTTTTGGGCTCTTGATGCTATTACGGTTCCTACGAAGTTTCTTCCTCGAGTACCCAATGTTTTTCCGTTTTCTTTGGCAGTATTTTTCATTTTTTTCCTCATGCAAAATTTTTGATTATTATCATTTCTGGCAAAAACCCGTATTCTACGAGTAATTGTTTTACCTTTGCAGGATATTTCGACTGAAGTTCTATAATTGAATCCTTTACCGTGCCTCCGCACGCCAATTTTTCTTTTAGGTGCCTGCACAAATCTTTGAGGTTTATTTCTTTTTCAAGGCCTGCTATTACCGTGCATGGTTTTCCATATTTTCGCTTTTCTAGGCGTACTTCGATCTTTTGCGATTCCTTTGCTATTGATGCGCATACGCAAAGGTCTTGCGGCAGACCGCATGTTTGGCATGTATTCATGTCTTCAGCTATGACCTCCCTGCAAGAACCATTTTTATTCTTGCTATTATTTTTTTTGATCTTTTTATTCTTCCGGCGCTTTTTGGTGTTACGCCGGTTAGTACTTGAACGTGATCTTTTAATAATTCTTTTTTTACTTCTAATAATTTTTTCTTCAGCTCTTCAACTCCTAAATCTTTTATTTCTTTGTGTATTTTTCTGCTCATTTTGTTTCCTCTGGAACTTCTCCTTTTTCATCTTCTGATTTTTCTGCCTCACGGATTTTTGCTTCTGTTTGGCCGGCTTCCGGCATTTTTGGTTCTCCTGCTGGTTCTTCTTTGGACGTTTTTTTTCTTGAACGTTTTTGTTTTTTTCCTTCATCATTAATTTCTGTTCCTTCAGCTTCTTCAGAAATCTTCTTCCTTCTCTGCCTTTTCGGCTTTTTTTCTTCCTTTATCGTTGATTCTTCTGTAGTCGCCGTTTTTTCTTCTTGCTTCTTTTCTGTTTCAGCTCTTTGTTCTTCAGTTCTTTCTATTATACTCATATCGTCTGGAAGTTTTACCGATTGAGGCATTATTGCTACTCTTATTCCTATAGTTCCCGATTTTAGGTTTGCTGCTGCGAATGCTCTTTTTACTTGGCTTATTGCGGCGTCTCCTGACTTTTTCAGGTATCCCGAATAGAATCTCCACGTTTTTGCTCTGGCGCTTGGAACTTTTCCTGATATTAATACTTCTATTCCTCTCGCTCCAGCGTTCATCACATCGCTTAGTGCTTTATGGCCTATTCCTTTGAATCTTTGTGTTCCAAATCTTTCCAGACTGCTCGCGATTCTTTCCGCCACTATTTGCGCGTCTACTTCTGGATTTTCTACCTCTTGTAATTCTATTTCTGGATTTTCAAACTTGAATTTTTTCTTTAGTGTTGTGGTTAATTTTTTTATGTTTTCTCCTTTTCTTCCCACTACCAGCCCGGGTCTTGACGCGTAAACCATTATTTTTTCTCCTAGCGGGGTTCTTACTATTTTTGTGTGGCTGTATCCTACATTTTTTAGGCTTGATGCTATGAATTCGTGGACTTGAAATTCTCTGACTCTTTGACCTAATAATTTTCTTTCTATCATTTTGTTGCCTCTCCTATTGTTATTGTGAGGTTTGTCCTCTTCGCATGTCCTCCTCTGCCCGGTCTTGGTATTGTTGGACCTTTTGATGGAACTATGCTTTTCAAGTATAAATTTTTAGTGCTTAACCCTTTGTGTTCTGCGTTTGCTACTGCAGAATTTAGCACTGATAGTATGTTTTCGCAAGTTTTCGGGGCGTATCTTCCGGGGCCCATTCCCCTTTTGTGTCCTACTCCGTTTACGTCTCTGTGAAATTTTACCGGTCTTGACATTTTTATTGAGTCTTCTAATATTCTTCTTGCTTGGTATATATTTTTTCCTCTTATTTCTTTTGTTATGTTTACCGCGTATTTTAGCGACATTGGTAGCGAGTTGCCGCTGGCTCTTGCTGTCACGGGGCTTTCCCCGATTTTTTTCCCTTCCTGATTTTTGTTATTTTTATTATTGATCATTTTTACCTCACGCTTAGCGCCGCACTGCTTTTTGTTGCTCCTACTCCCGGAGCTGAGTGTTTTACCATTCTTCTCGTTAGCGCGAACTCTCCTAACCTGTGGCCCAGCATTTCTGCTGTTATTTGCAATTGTAAAAATTCTTTGCCTGTGTGAACTCCCACAGTTTTTCCTATCATGCTTGGTATTATTATTAAGTCCCTGCTGTGAGTTTTCAGATTTTTCTCTCCAGCCACGATATTTTTTAATAATTTTTCTTCGTCTGTTGTGAACCCTCTTAGTAATGATCTTCTTTCTCTTGATGGTAGCAGTGTTGAGAATTCTTTTAGCGACATTTGTTTTAATTCTTCTTCTCTGAACCCTCTGAACGTGAATTCTTTTGCCATTGTTTATTTCCTCCCTGTTCTTCTGGCGGCCAGCTTTCCTACCTTTCTTCCCGGTGGCGCATGTCTTGATACGGGTCTTTGTTTTGCTTTTCTTGCGGATCTTTTATTTCCGAATGGGTGGTCTACCGCGTTCATCTTGCAGGCGCTTGATCTCGGGTATAATTTGTTTCTCGCTTTTTTTGCGAAAAACACGCTTCCCGCTTTTGCGAACGGTTTTTCTTTTCTTCCGCTTCCAGCTATTACTCCTATGCATGCTCTGCAGTTTTCGTGGAGTGTTTTTGTCTTTTTTGATGGCAGTAATATCATTACTCCTTCTGCTGTTTTGCTAAGAATTTTTGCCGTTGTTCCGCTTGTTTTGCAGAATACTCCTCCGTCTCCCGGTCTTAGTTCTACATTGTATACCTGTGATCCTTCAGGTATCTCTTTTAGTGACAGTATGCTCCCCGGCGTTTGTTCTGCTCCTTCACCTGCAAAAACTTTGTCTCCAATTTTAACTCCTTCTGGCGCGGGTAGCAGTGATGATACCCCGTCGGAGTATTGCACTTTCATCAGCGGGGCGCTGTGGCCTGCGCTGTGAACTAAATCAATTATCTGTCCATTTATCTGCCCGTTTAATTGTCCTGTTTGTTGTTGTATTGATCTTAAGCTTGTGTCGCCTGCATAGTTGAAGCTTGGAGCTGTGTATCTTGGGCCTCCTTTTCCTCTGGCTTGCGGTATTATGTTTTTTCCCATTTTACAATACTCCCATTGATGTTGCTATATCTTTTGCTAGTACATCTTTTTTGAATACTACGAATGCTTTTTTTCTTCCTCCGTGAATCATCGTGTTTACTCTTAGTGGTTCTACGCTGAATAATTCTTTGACTGCTCTTTTTACGTCGTCTTTTGAGGATTTTTTGTCTATCACGAATACCAGAGTGTTTTGCGAGTCTATTAATCGTACGCACTTTTCAGTGCTTAACGCTCCTTTTATCACGTCCAAGTCTTGAATGTTCATAGGAATAACCTCTTATCTTTTAGTGTCGTTACTGCATTTTTTGTGAATAGTGTTGCTCTTCCCGGGTGTGTTCCCGGAGCCAGTATTTCTACGTTTAAGTGGTTTACGTCCACTATGTCCATTCCCGGCATGTTTCTTCCCGCCATTGTCAGAGCGCACTTGTTTCCCGTTATTATGGCTATTGATTTTGGCGTTTTGTGTTTTCTTCCTCTCATTTTTCCTTTGCCCGCCCTTATTCTTTTTTGTGATGCTCTTTCTATTTCTTGGCCGAATCCTAATGCGAGTAATGCATTTTTTAATTCTGCTGTTGTCTTTATTGATTCGAAATCGTCATCTAATACTATTGGGTATATTTCTGGTATTTTGTGGCCTCTGTTTTTAACTAATTCTTTGTTTATTGTCGCGCTTATTGCTGACCTTATTGCTTTTCTTCTTTCTTTAACATTTAACTTTTTTTCCCAGTTTTTATCGTTTTTTGGAGGGTGCGCTTTTCTTCCTCCTACTGCTCCCGGAGCGAATGCTCCTACCATTTGGTATTGTGATCCTCTTACAGACATTGTTTTTCTTGGAACTCTTGATTGTCCTTTGCCGTAAGATGATTTTATATCTCTTCTTCTTTTTGACAGCCATGATACTTGTTTTTTCCCTGCTAATGGATCCGGGCTGTATGGCTGTCTTTTGTGGCTCCATAATGTTTCTGCCGCTCTTTGTATTATGTCTGTTCTTAGCGGTTCCAAGAATTGTTGCGGCAATTCTATTTTTCCTGTTCTTTCTGATTTTGTTGAGTATATATCAGGCGACATGTGTTATCACCAATCCCTCGCCAGTATTCTTTCCGGGCCTTGATGCTGGAGTGAGTGTTATTAATCTTTTTGGGGGTCCTTGTATTGACCCTTTTAGCAGTAAGCATGTTGCTCTGGGGTTTCCGTATTGCTGGTACCCTCCCGGTTGTGATACTGATTCTGGTGTTTTCACGTCTAATACTATCTTGTTTAATTCTGTTCTCAATTGGAATCCCATTTGTCCTGCTTTTGCTACAGTCCATTGCCTGTCCGCATTCCATGGTCCTAGTGTTCCCGGAGTTCTTCTGGACTTTTGCGATTTGTGGTGTCTTAATCTTCCTCCAAATCTTTTCATTGGTCCCTGTAATCCTTTGCCTTTTGTTACCCCGTGGGAATCTAGTATTGTTCCTTTGGTCGTAAAATCTGTTATTTCTATTTCTTTTCCTAATTTTTCTTTTGCGAACGATTCTTTTTCTTGAATAGTTCCTGTTATTCCCGCTTCGAAAAACTCTGGAGTTTTTTTTAGTCCTATCTTGCTTGGCTGTGTTTGCAATAGCAGTCTTATTTCTGCAACGTCCGGGGGTGTTTTTAACTCGTGGACTTTTTTCTGGTTTATCAGTCTTTTCGCGTACTTGTCTAAGTCGGCCATTATTGTCGATGTTTTTTGTAGCCCACTGAGAGTTTTTTTGTAGTATGTTATTCCTGCAACTTTTACTGGCGGGCACTCAATTATTGTTGCCGGCCATGCTATGGTGTCGCCTTTTGTTAAACTGTTTTTTCTGTCATCTTTAACCATTACGTGCCTCATTCCTACTTTGTACCCCGCGAACGCCATTATTCTTGATTTTCCTGCATTCCAATATCTAATTCTGGCTTTCATACTTTTGGCTCTTGATCGCGGCCAAAATTGCAAACTACCATGTCTTGGATGTCTTTTTTGAGGCATATCAAACCTTCAAAGCCAGCCTTTAGCGATGCCTTGGAAGAACTATCGAAAGTCACTCGTAGCCATACCGTCAAGGCATCTTATCAGGTTAGCCGTACAAAAAAGGAAAAAAGGGCGGTTTATAAATGTAGCGGGTTTGGATGGTTTTTTTGTCATCGCACCTCTATTTTATCTATTTTACCTTCTTTTTCGCTCATTTTTTGTTCTTTCAGAATTTTCCATTTTAGTATTGAGTAGTTTGCAGGGTTTTTTATCTTACTGCAAAAACTGTCAGGTTTGCACACGTGGAAGTCTACATAGTATGCTTTATTGTCGCAGTTTGGCGGGAGTACCGTGCTTTTTGTTGATGAATTTCTTAATTGCCCTTCTATTATTGTTGTCGGCAGTGGCGGCTTGTTTTTCTGGTTCCACTCTCTTACAATTTTTTCCATGTTTTCTTGGGACCAGCCGGCGCTTTTTAGAAAGTTTGTTAGGCAGAACAGCGCTCTTTTTCTTCCATCACTTAACCCTTCAAGTATTATTTTTATGCATGGCGGGAATAATTCTTGAGTTATCGCTTCTGTTGTTGTAAACTCTTGTTTTTGGTCTCCCTCATTTTTTATTTTTGTTTTTGTTTTGTATACTTCTTGTTCTTCCTGCTTTTTTTGTGATGCGTAATCTGTCGCTTGTATGAATAATCTTCTTGCTTCTCCCGGGCTGTTTTTTGTGTTTATTAAAAACTTTTTTTCTACAACTATTTTTTCCGGCGAATACTTGGTTTTGTCGAAATCTGTCAAATCTTTCATTTCTATTGGCGCGCTTACCAATCCTGATTTTTCGTTCATTGAGTAAGGCATTCTGTAGAGGTGTCTTGGCGCTATTAGCACAGTATCTATTTTTACAAAGTTTTGTACCAATAGTGCCGAGCCGTCCCATACTTTTTCTATTTCTAAACCTGTTAGCTCTGAAACTTTTTTTGGTGTGCACCCTTCAAGTATTTTTGAGCTTGTGTGAGTATTTATCATTCCTTGCAATAACCCAGCAATGTTTCTTGGGCCTTCAGGAAACCAGTCTTTTATTTCTACATCGTTCACTCTTTCAGGAAATGTTTTGAATGGTACTCCTACGTGAAATCCGTGGTTTCCCGAAAATTTTGTGTCTATTTGTGATATATCGTAGTGCTTCAGCGCTTTTATCAGGAATCCTGTTGCTATTCCCGAAAATTCTAACACCGGGCAGTCAACATCCAGTACCAGGTCCCACCCAGTTCTCATCGCTGATGTTTCTTCTTTTGTAGCTCCCGTTTTTATGTCCAAAGGATTTTTCCATAATTCTTCCGAGCAGTGAAAGCTTGTCGCCCCGTTCTTTACAAATTCTAAAACATCTGCCGGATATCTTAAAACGTCAGGTCTTTTTCCGAATCCTGCATCGCCGAACTTTACTGCTACTTCTTTGTCAACAGCGTGTTGAACTAATGATTCTTGAACATCTCTTCTTTTATAATATGATAATCTCCTGCTTAAGTTTATGAATGATTCCATTAATGAAAGTAATTGCTACAAGTATAAATATTTGTGCATCTCATCAGG
>CAYJTR010000010.1:11314-23323 GCA_964373285.1 uncultured Methanosarcinales archaeon | reverse complement strand
AATCCATTTTCTTTTTCATTTCATCCGGAACAGCTAATGTCAAAGTTGTCATTTTAGGATACCTCCTGTGTTATGTGTAAATAAATACAATATGTGTTAATATTTAAATGTTTCGGTAATGATTTATTGTAACTTATCGGTGGTAAAATTATCGAAAGCTTTATAAATACAATTGTACTTAATATCCAACATGAAAGGTATTATAGAAGTATTGAATCTAGAAGGAAAAGGTATTGACGATTTGGAACGTCAAAGACAATACGACCAACGTGTTAGTTTTATGACCAATCCTGAGCAGATTAATGACAAAATAGCTCTTGAAAATAGATTTCGAAGATATACGAAAGCCGGGAAGTATCTTAATTATTGTATGACTGCAGGACTTGCTGCACTGCCAGCAGCTGCATACGTTAATCCAGATTTTAATGGAATAGAAAACGTCGTAGCTACGACTTTGGGAATTTTTTCAGCTGTAGCAATACCTACTCTTTGGCACCTTGGACATTTCGGAGACTATCCAAACTTAGAGCGAGAATATGGAAGAAGAGTTAAAATCTTAGAAAAAAGGCTTCAAGATTTAAGACAAAACGAATAAAATCTTCAGTTTCTAATAAATTTCTTGACAAAGTCAAGACTATCTGTTGCAAAGCAACTGCGGGCCCCCCGTTTATGCGAGGGCTCTCAAATTGAAACTAACCCCTATTAAACGCACAGAGTTGACCAAATAACCCACTAATTGGGGGAAAAGCGAACTTTTATAAGATAGTAAGTCATGTACTGTTTGATGGCATTTGATCCAAAGACACTCTCTGTTGAGGAAAGATACAGGCTGGTTGGGAAGCTGATTGAGGAGATAAGGCTGAGGAAGTATTCCTTCCAGACAGGCAAGTCGTATATTTTTGTTGTGCAGGCATTTCTTAAGTCCGGGAAGATGCCAAGGGAGTTTCTTTTGGCGCAGTCAGGAAAGAGCAGGTCAACGATGAGGTCTGCTTATTTCGCTTTGAAATTTTTCTTTGAAAATGTGCTGCATGAAAAAATTTGGGAAGAAATGCCTTTGGCTAAAAATACGGGACATCTGCCTCTTGTGCTAAACAGGGAGGAGATAAGCAAGATGATAGGGATTACTGAGAATATTAAGCACAGACTTGTTCTGATGTTTTTGTATTATGCCGGCCTGAGGCTGGATGAAGCTAGAAATATCAGATGGGAAGATCTGGATTTTGAAAGAGGCCTTATACACCTGAAAATTGCAAAAGGCGGAAGGGAGAGGGTTATCTTCCTCCACCCAAAACTTAAGGAATTTTTGGATGTTTTTGGATGCAAGGAAGAAGGACTAATTTTTATTTCCCAGAGAGGCGGGAAATACAATAAAAGGACAATACAGCAGGTTATAAAATCTGCTTCCAAAAAAGCAGGAATTAAGAAAAATGTAACGCCCCACACATTAAGGCACAGTTTTGCCACCCATTTATTGGAAGCGGGGGCGGATATAAGGTATATACAGCAATTATTAGGCCATAAAGATCTGAAGACAACGCAAATCTACACGCACGTAGCGAATAGAGACATTAAAAAACTCGCAAATCTGCTTTAGGTTTTTGGGGATGCATCATACTTTACAGCTACGATTTCGCTGGAACGTTGAGAGCTATTTATGATATTTTCCGCCCCTCAGTATTTCCTGAGCCCGGAAAAGCTGTTCAATTATTAACAATCTGGCGATCTGGTGAGTCCACGTCATCCTTCCAAAACTTATAGAAATATCGCACTTATTAATAACTTCAGAAGCCAAACCTTCAGGGCCGCCGATGATTATTTTTATTGGGACAAACTGTTTTTCTTTGAGGAGCTCTGAAAAGCTCTCGCTGGACAACTGAGTTCCGCCCTTATCCAGACAAATATTAAAATTTTCTTTGCTTATCAAGCCGAGAATTTTTTTGTTCTCGTCAGCATTATTGCTCTCCAATATTTCTTTGAAGTCAATATTCCAATGCTTTCTCAGCCTTTTCTCAAATTCAAAAATCCATTCTTTGGTAAAACGTTCCTTAACTCGTCCAACACAAATTATCGTGATATTCATAACAGTGACAGCAACTATCGCAATGGTAGTTTATTGTAATGATGATTATTATTAAATGTGTGCTCCGTGAATGAAGTGCCTTCTCTTATGCATGTGAGCATGAGCGATAAACCACCTCGCCCTTCTACGGGCTTTCCAATGCTCAATAGCCCTTTTTATCCTGAAAAAAAATCCTTTATTGCTTTCATCCTCAGATACTAACGCGGCGGCTCTTAAAGTTCTCTGGCCAACCTGCAAACCTCTGGCAAATCTCGCAATTTTTAATTCTTCCAAAAGCCTTGCCTCTTTCAAAAGTTCTGCCTCTTTTAAAAGCCGGGTCTCCCTGACTAATACAACCTCGTGAGCGAGTTTTTGCGCTTCACCAAATTCCTGAGCTACCGTTCCAACAACAATGAATTCCTGCCAAACCCTGAAAGCTAGGTAGAAAGGAAAAACTGCGAGAATGTCGAGCCAGTAATTCTTTACGAAAGGAACAAGTTTTCTGGTGTGATACCACTTGAATGTTAAATCCACTAGGAAGAATGCAACTACGACGTAATCAAAGGCGTCAATCCAGCGCTGATACTCTCTGAGCCCGTGAATAAATTCCAGAAGTATAAGTATTCCTAAAAGAAGAACAAGCGGGGGTATGGCTTTGTCTATAAATTTTTCAGTTTTTAGCGCAATTTTTGTTTTCATCCACCAAGGCATTCCTTTGTGGCCGTGCTCTTTTTCGTACTTCTGGGGCATTATGAGGGCTTTTCATAGTTATCGTTTTTAAATCCTTCTCCTGCAACAAACAAATTTGATTGCCATTTTAAAGTGGTAAAATAATAGAAATACTTAAATATTGGTGATCAAAAAATCAGGTTATGAACAAACCAGAAGGGACGGGCGAACAGGAATATGGAGTTCCAGTGCATGTGAGTTTTGAGGGAACCGAATTGGAAGACTTAAACAGTGGAGAGCCAACATATTCAGCGCTTGAGAACATTAAAGGAAGCGTACTGCTGGAAAAAATGCAGGTAATACAAAGGGAAATAAGAGAGATTCTTTCAAGAAGGGGAGGTCCCAGAACGGGATCAGCATGCATAGAAATAGAAGTAAAAATGAAAGATGGAGCTCCGGAAAAATATTTTTTGAGAGAGTATGTACATACTGGCCCGGAACAAGAATTGCCGGGCGACGAAAAGAAAAGCTACGGGCAGAAAATAAGAGCATTATCTGAAGAAATGTACGACGCTGGAACATTGGAACGGCATGTGGATGAGGAAGACCAAAAAAGTTCAGATGCGCAGCTATTCATTGAAGGCGTAATAAGCAAGGGAATTGCAACATCTCTGGCAGTGGAAGATCTTGAAGGAAGAACTGACGCTTCGATTTTGCTGAGAGACGTTTTTGTACCGCAGAATATTAGAGCAGAAGTATTAAAACAATTGGAAGGCGTGCTGGAAACAACCGCAAGCAAAGAAGTTTATGGCGCGTTTAAGGCGCTGTCACAAGTGTACAATATCCCGGAAATTTTTTCTCCATCAGGAAGGGTATTTGTTTGCAAGGGAAGCGTGTGGGCCAGATTTGATTGTGATTCAATATTGGAAGCGGGCAAGGCATCGCTGTCACCAGATTACAAATACTCAATACCTCCATATATCGAAGAAGCCAAAGGATTTATAGACGGATATGTTGGAAGAAATGTTTCAGGATTCAAGAAACCATCAATGATTGAAAGAGCATTAAGCTCACAATTAGTATTAATTCCTGCAGGAATAGTATGCGAGTCAGCGCGTAAAAACAGGTTGCGCAATTTTCTGGACAGGGAAGAAAAAGTGCATTTATACCAAAAGGGAATAAGAAAAGGAAGAAAAGCAAAAGGTAGCGAGACGCCACAATAAAGAAAAATTATTTACCACCATAAAGTGGTGTATTTATAGAAACATTTATAAACTCTCAACACGTTTTTCCGACACATGGGGCTCGCTGAAACAATAAAAAAAATAGCCAGAGAAATTCCCAAACCATTCACGGGAACGAGGCGAAAATATGACAACATAATAACGGGAAGCGCGCTATCAGCAGCGAGGCGTTTCGAAGAAAATTATGCAGCAATGACGGAAAAAGAAATACTGGAAAAAATAAATGCATTAAGGCAGAAAGTTCAAACAAAAAATCCATCAGGAAGAGAAATAAGAAGAAAAATAATGCCTGAAACATTTGGAATAGTTGGGGCCGCATTCAGAAAAGCGGGAGAGTACGACGCATCAACAAAAACATCAAGGCCAATAACGCTGACAGATTCACAATACATGGCAGGAATGGCAATGGCCGAGGGAAACGTTGCAGAACTGGCGTGCGGCGAGGGAAAAACATTCGCGATAACACTGCCGGCAATACTGCACGCGCTCCAAGGAAAAATAGAAGGGTCAAGCACGGTTCACGTAATGACATCAAATGAGTATCTGGCAAGAAGAGATGTTTCACTGGCATCAAAAGTTTACGAAATGTTAGGATTAGAAGTTAAAGCGATGCCATCAAGAGAAGACTTCCCGCAAACAAGAGAAGGCAACGAACAATACTGCAAAAAAGTTGCGGAAGCGCTGAGAAGCGATATAACTTTTGGAACACTGTCACAATTCGCGTTCAGAGATATGGAAGAGCAATTCGGGCCGGAAAAAATAATGAGAGCCAGCAAAGAATCAAGAAGAAAACGCATGGCAATAATAGACGAAATTGACGATGTATTATTAGACAAGCCATTAATAGGATTAAACCTTTCAGGAGCACAGCCAAGCGCCGAAGACTCAAAAAATTTCGAAAATTTCGTAAGAGATGTATACGCTTTCGCGGACAGCATGGAATGCAAAAACCTGACAGGTTCAATAAAAGAATTAAGAAAAACAGACATAGAAAATGTGGATGGAGACTTCGTGGTCTGGAGAAGCACAAAAAATTCTGCGCCAGTAATAAACCTGACCAATAAAGGAATTAATAAAATAAGCGAGCACTTCGGCGTTGAAGACATATTCGGAAAAAGCGCGGGAATCCACGGGAGCCCGGCATTCCTGGTAAGCCAGGCACTAAGAGCAAAAATGATGACTCCGGGAGTTGAAGCTCTGCCGGGAACAGAATACGTTGTCGACGGTGGAAAAGTAAAAATTGTAGACGCGACAACAGGGCGCTCAGAAGAATCAAGAAGACTTGGAGATTTATTGCACGCATTTCTGGAAGCCAAAGAAGGAGTGCAGGTACACCCTGATTCTGATTTGATTAACACAACATCAGCGCCGCTATTTCTGGCAGACTCTTACGGAAAAGTTTCAGGAACCACAGGTACGGCATCGCGGGAATTAAAAACTGAGTATGGGCTTAAAACGGTGGCAATACCATCACACCATGATTCAAGAAGAATAATAAAATTTCACGATTGCCCAACAATGGAGGAAAAACTGGAAAGCATAGCTGACAAAGTTGTAGCAATTCACGAGTTAAACAATCCTGTGCTGGTTGACGTTCCGGGAGTCGACAATTCAAGAAAAGTAAAAGAATTCATAGAAAAAAGATTATTGGAAAGAGGAATACAAACAAAAGTAGCACTGCTAAACGCATCAACCCAAGGAAGCGAAGGCGAAGCGATAAAAAATGCGGGAATCCCGGGAAATATAACGGTGGCATCAGAAATGGCGGGCAGGGGAACAGACATAAAACCGCCAATGGGGGTGCCATTAAGCGTCGTCATAGGAGAACACTTTCCCAGTGAAAGAAACGACAGGCAGGCGATAGGAAGAACGGGAAGACAGGGAAGTGAGGGATTCGTGTACATATTCCGAAGCCCTCAGGACGCGGTGCCGTCAAGAAAAAAACAGTCGGAAATAGAAATAAATGCATCGCGGGCAAGAACTTGGTCAAGAGATATTACAGGAATTATAGAAAAGTACAGAAAGACATTCATAGAAATTTGCGACGAGTTAAGAGCGAGGCCTGCAGAAGCCCACACGACGGCGCTAAGATACGTACTTGACTACGAATTTCAAAAAACAGTTGAAAACTCGAGAAAATATGACTTGCTAACGGGAATAGTTGAAAGAGAAGGAGTCACGATCAACGCAAAAGAGTTGTGCGAAAAAACAGCGCAAAAAATGCTGGACATGTACGCATCGGCATTAGACAAACACCCACTGTCTGCAAGATTTCTAAAAGTTTTCAGAAAAGAACTAAGAAACACATTCACAAGAAATTCATTATTAGTTCCAGACTTTGCAAGAATAGAGAAAAAAACAGATTTTAAAGCCGCGGGGGTGGCACGATCATACACGGACACAATATTAGAATTTTTGATGGAACGCGCTGAAAAAGCAGGAATTTTAAGCCCTGAAATATCAAGAGAATTAGAGATAGCTGGAGAGATTTACAAAAGCGGCGCCCAAGACGACATAAAAAGAAACATGTTCTCATACAACATTTCAGGACTATTAGGATACGATGCGGCACAGGAAGTAATAATCGACGCACTGCAATCAGGACTTTCAAGCATTGAAGAATTCAAAGCCCACACTGAAAAAGTATGCGAAAATATTTGGAGAACAGCATCACAAAAAAAAGAATTTGAACAAAAAGCGCTGAACACAATATCTCAAGCGGTAGGCGATGCGTGGAGCAATTATGTCAGAGGAGTTCAATCAGTGTTATCAGGAAGCGGATTAAGAATGTACGGAGGGTCTCAAGAATTAATGATTAGGACTATAATAGAAGACAGCGAACAAGTCGCAAAAGAATGCCTGACGCAAGGATTAGAGCAAGGACTGAGAGCGTGCTACGAAAACGGACTGCAAGAAGCAAAGCGGGAGAAGAAAAAAAATAAGAGGAAGAAGTAAAGAATTTGCCTGAAAATTTGTTATGCCAGTTTGCCATACTGCCTGCATGAGCGGCAGGAGCGCTTCACCCAATCAAGCTCTCTTCAGGAGCATCAACAATTATTTCTTCACTAGCCGTTTTAAGAGGCGAACCTTTGAAGCTAGCCCGCCCCCTGAAAACTTTTATTCCAAGAGAAGAAAATTCCTCTATTGTTATACGCTTTGCAGATTTTTGGCCGGCACAATCAACAAAAACCATGTCGCCAGGAGAGCTTTTTGTAGGGCTCAAAATCCTCGGAACCCCCTTTTTATCAACAGCCGCGAGAAGCATGCCATCGCTTTTCACGCCCCTAAGAATTGCAGGCTCAAGATTTGCAACCACTACAACATTGCGGCCCAAAAGCTCTTCAGAAGAGTAATACTGGCGAAGCCCTGCAACGATAACCCTCGTCTCAGAACCCAAATCAATATTTAGAACGAACAATTTTTCGGCGTTAGGATGATTATCAACCCTTAATATTTTTGCAACGCGCAAGTCAACACTAGAAAAATTATCACAAGCACCAATTTCCAAAGAGTCAACCCTCTGCAAAACTATTCTGGAACCGCTAATACTTTTATTCTCATACCTAAAATTAATATCATTACGGGAAAGCTCCCCGGAACCAATCTGTTCCTCCAAAGATTTAGAAAATTCAGGAAGCACGGGCTTTATCAAAACAGCAATAATTTTTGATATATTAACCGCAGTAGTAATAATTTTGCGGGCGGAATCCTCATCATCCTTCAAAACACTCCAAGGCGCCCTGTCCTGAAGATAAGTATTACCAACAGAGCCAATTTCCAATATGCCCCTGACGGCCTCCCTAAAATCAAAACGCGCGTAAGAATGCAAAACCCTCTCGGAAATATTCAAAACTTTTTTCTGAACATCAGGACTGTCGCAAACAGAAATTTTCCCGCCAAGCCTTGTAAAGCAAAAAGATAAAACCCTATAACAATAATTCGCAATGTTCGCAACAAGCTCAGTATTAACAACCTTCAAAAAAGAATCTCTGGTAAAATCAATATCATTAACAGTCTTGCTCAAATGGTAAGCGCAATAAAACCTCAAAAATTCAGGGCTTGTCACCTTTAAAAAATCATCAGCATCAATAATATTACCGCGGGACTTGGAAAGTTTTTCGCCCTCCAAATTCAAAAGCCCGTGAACGGTAACATCATCAGGCATGGACAGCCCGGCACCATGAAGCATTGCGGGCCAGAACAACAAGTGAAAATACAAAATATCCTTGCCAATTATGTGAGTTATCCTCGAAGACTTCCACTTTTCTAAACCCTGCCTTACGCCACCGCTGGCGCCGGCAACGCTGGAAATATACCCTATAGGAGCATCATACCAGACATAAATATATTTTTTTTCGAAGCCGGGAACCTTAAAACCATAATAAGGCTCATCCCTAGTAACACACCAGTCATCCAAACCATTATTAACCCATGACATGACCTGATTAACAACTTCAGACTGCAAATTCTTATTCGACGAAAGCCAGTTTGCCAGAGGTTCCCTGAATTCTGACAATTTGAAAAAGTGATGCTCGGAATTTTTCCTGCCGGCAGGCCTCATGCAGATAACACAATAAGGATTTTTCAGCTCAGTAGTCTTATGAGTGCTGTTGCACTTCTCGCAAACATCACCATACTGGCCGGAAGCGCCGCACTTCGGACAGTCACCCTTGACAAACCTGTCAGGAAGAAACCTTTTGCAGTTGTTGCAATAAGACAATTCTACCTGTTTAGTATACAGCAATCCCTTAGACAGGTGAACGCCCCAAAACCATTCAGTAAGCTCCCTGTTCTCATCACTGTTAGTAGTATGAAAAAATTCAAATTTTACTCCATACCTTTCAAGAACTTTCTTATTATGCTCGTGATTCTTCTTAACAAGCTCATCAGGAGAAATCTTCTGCTCCCGGGCCTTAACCTCTATAGGAGTCCCGTGACTGTCGGAGGCGCAATAATACTTGGCATCAACACCCGCCAATCTGAGAAACCTTGCATAAATATCCGCCTGAACGTACTCAACAATGTGGCCAATATGAAGCCTGCCATTAGCGTAAGGAAGAGCGGCAGTAATAATAAAAGGTTTTGAAGCGTCAACATCCAAAATTTTTTTCATCAGCCCATCACACCTGCAATTTATTATTTCGCGCATGCCGCGACAAGAAGCGGTGGCGCGAGTAACACCACGGGCTTTAGCCAGTGGATATATCCGAGCAGCGAGTTTTCGTCATTCGCGCTCATCGGAATACTCCTCGAACACTCCTCGAACCTGAACCTTTCTGAGAACATTATTTATAAGCTGTTCGTTTTTGTGGGCTCTGTCCTGAGTCTCGCAATGCTCGACTTTTGCCACCAGTTCGCACCAATATTGTTCTTACTATGGTCGACGCTCCCTGTGAGGGACATCCCCCTCGTCAACAAATAATTTTTCAACACAGAGTGCTCACAAAAGGTGGCAAAAGACTTTCAGGACAGAGCCGTTTTTGTGATGCCTCTGCACCTGAAAACACACCACCAGAAAATATTTTTCAAGAAAAATTTCTGGCAGAACGGCGCAAAATTTTTCACAACTCATCAACAGTTTCAATGCACAGCAAGCCCAAACCGCTATTTATAACTTTTCCAACAGAATCAACAAGAACCAAACGCTCGGCTTCCTCAGGAGAACCTATAACTTTACAATCATGATAAAACTCGTTAAACGAGCGGCAAAGCCTCAAAAGATATTGAGCAACAATATGAGGGTGATGCTCAGCCAGAGCGCTCTTCGTTATGGAAGGAAAATGCTCCAGAAGAGTTATAATTCTCTCCTCGACAGGGCGCGAAAGTTTCGAATAATCACACTTTACCTTTTTTGAACGCCCGGACTTCCTAAGTATGGACATAATCCTTGCATAAGTGTAATGAATATAAGGCCCTGTGTCGCCCTGCAAATCGATAATCTTATCCCAGTCAAAAACGATTTCTTTAATACGGTCATTCTGCAAGTCTCCAAATATTATTGAACCAACACCAACATTTTTCGCGACATCAACCTTGTTTTTCAGCGAAGGATTTTTCTCCTTAATAAGAGCTAAAACTCTCTCTCTGGCCTCCTCCAGTATCTCTTCAAGAAAAATCACGTTGCCCTTCCTAGTAGACATCTTGCCATCCTTAAAATGAAAAAGCCCAAAAGGCACGTGATGCATTTGACTATTATCATACCCTAATTTTCCCAAAGCTCCAAACAATTGCTTAAAATGCAGTATTTGCTCCTGCCCAACAACGTAAACAAGCCTGTCAGCCCTGAGTTTTTCCAGTCTGTAAATCGCTGAAGCGATATCCCTAGTATGATAACTCGTTGAACTGTTGCTCTTCAACAAAAGAACAGGAGGCATCCCCTCTAGAGGAATTATCAGCGCGCCATCATTACGCTCGGAAACACCCATACTCTCAGCCAGATTTATAACTGAACGCATTTTATCAGAGTAAAAACTCTCACCATACTCATAATCAAAACTCACATTTAACTGCTCATAAATCTTTTTGAACTCTTTAAGCGATAATTTAACGAACAAACTCCACAACTTTTTGTATTCCTTATTGCCTTTTTCCAGCTCGACAAAAGCAATCCTTGCATCATCCTCAATCTCAGGATGCTTTACGGCTTCAGCATGAAACGCGACATAAACCTCCAAAAGATGTTTTATCGGCTCCTTATTCAAACTTTTTTTATCACCCCACCTCTTAAAAGCAACAATAAGTTTACCGAACTGGGTGCCCCAATCGCCAAGATGGTTCATCCTGACAACATTCCATCCATGACTCTCGTAAAGTTTCGCGATAGACGCGCCGATAACTGTTGAACGCAAGTGGCCAACGCTAAAAGGCTTGGCAATATTAGGAGAGGAATACTCCACAACCACACGCCTATTTCTGCCATCACTCGTTCTTCCATACTTATCATCAATTTTTGGAAGAAGAAGTCTTGCGAGCTCCTGCTTGTCAATATAAAAGTTCAGAAAACCATCCAGCGCAACCGCTCTCTTCACAAGCCCTTCAGGACGCACCATTTTCGCGAATTCTTCAGCAATCAATTGAGGAGACTTCCTGAACTCTCTCGCGTACGAAAAACAAGGCAGTGACACTTCACCATGCTCTACAGCCTTGGGAGATTGAAGCTGAAAATCATTAATTTTCAAATGCTCCCTCACCAATTTTTCCACGGCTTCGAATATCATTACAACAGCAACAGAATAAGTGTTTAAAATTGTGTCGTTTTTTGGCACTATCCTGAAAATTGGGCGGTGCGAGATTCAGAACAGAGCCGTTTTTTTCTAAACAATTCATTCACTCTTAAGAGCTACAAAGAGCTACAAGTTTTAAGGATTACAAGTTTTTAAGAGCTACAAGTTTTTCGAGTTCAGGCACTGGAACATTTGTTTCCTCAGATAATTTTTCCAACGCCCTCTGAAGCCCAACAGAATCATTCTTATCTCTAAAGAATCTTATCGACTTTTCAGGACTTACCTTCTCAAGAATCATTATCCTAGCGGCTTCAATTTTATCAACCCAACATCTAGACGTTGCAAGCTCGTAAGCAGTTCCCGGAAATTTTTTATCAATAATCAATTCTTCATAAAGCTGTTCTGAACCTTCAACGTCCTGATCTTCTATCCTCCAAATTGGAGGAGCAATGCCACTCTTTAATGCGCTACTCATCAATGATTTAACAATCCTTTTTCTAACTTTAACAACTCTTTCATCAGTAAAAGGAAGACCTGATTTAGCCAGCAATTTGTAAGCCCTCCAATTCTCGCCCTCATCATCACCGGCCTTTCTCGAGTATGCAAGACCAATCCTTAAAAGTTCTTTATTATCCCCAAGCTTTTCAGCCAAAAATTCTCTCTGATTCACATTTTTTTGGGGGATTCGATCATATATGTACCTTAATTCATCAGAGGAAAAATTTGTGAAACGTTGATCATGCCTTCCACTAACATCTTTTTCTGGATGTTCAGTAATCCATAAGCACCTCGCGGCCTCAAACAATTCTTCACC
>CAYJTR010000010.1:6112-11214 GCA_964373285.1 uncultured Methanosarcinales archaeon | reverse complement strand
CAGGGCTAGAAAAATGTTTAGGAATAATTTCTTGAACCATTCTAGCAACAATATCAGCACTTACAGCAAGATCACCTCTTTCACTCTCAAGAACGACTTTTTCTAAGAAATTATAATTATCAACAGGGTTCAAAATCGCGCGATCAATGCATCGATTCATGCCATCATTATTTCCAGTCATTTTATACGCACTGTAAGACAACGAAGGCATTGCTGCAATATTACTAATCGCAATACACTCGACAGCTCCAACCCAGTCTGAAGAGCACACCCCTTCACTCAAACGAAGCAATGATAGCGCGGCTTCTGGAGTTATATCCTTTCTCAAGCCCATCCTGTAAAAAGATCCTCCATAACCTGCTTTTTGGAATGCATCAACAACAACACACCTTCTTTCAGGATCTATCAACTCAGCAGACTCAACACCCGACGCAAGCAAAGATTCAAGTTTCTCTTTTCTTCCCCGACTATTATCATAAAGCAATCTTGCAGGCCCACGAATCATATCCAAAGCCGTATGCCAAGAACCACACTCTGCCAAAGCTTCAACAATCCCTGTAACAACAGCAGACCTCTCCTGAATAGTTCTTTCGGGAAGTATTCCGTCAGCTATCAATTCAGACTCTCTATTCAACCTAACCGCGGCCCTGCCATAATTCTCATCGAGAAGACTTACACTGTCACCAGCACCGCTCTTTTGTCCTGTTACAACCATTCAAAACACCCCCGACTGGCAGGAATAAGTGGCAGAATATAAAACTTGTTGTTTCGCAGCATATTGCGGCAAAAAAACGGGGGAAGAATTCAAAACGAACGCTTTTTCTTCCACAAATATTTATAAAGCAGGCATTATTATAACAGAAAGTTATGGATTGGAAAAAAACAGGTGTTTGGACGGGGGCAGTGCTGACTGCGATTCTGATATTATTATTCTCGTTCAAGAGTGTAGCGATAGATGAGCCCTACCAGATTTCATTGGTGCAGTCACAATTAAGAGAAATGCACTCTGAAGTGTTATCATACATTCTCGGCGTTTCGGATGGTTTGCCAGCAGTGTTTAATGAGAGAGAATCATCGCACTTGCTGGAAGTCAGAAGATTGTTTTACAGAATTTTTACGGCTATTTATGTTATTCTGGCATTATGGTTTTTAGTACTGCTGTCTTTGAGGGATAAACAGCTGGTAAAAAAGTCTTTGCGCTTAGGATCAATAATTTCTTTATCTGCGGTGCTCACAATATTCGTTTTTTCATTAGTATCATTCACTGCCACTTTTAATGCAGTACACCAGCCATTCTTTTCCAACAACTCGTGGGTTTTTCCATCAAACTCTTTGCTGATGCAGTTGTACCCGGAATCATTTTTTCAGTCAATAGCGTTAAGGTGGGGATTCATAGTCTTATTCTCGTCAGTAATTATAGGGTTATTACAGCGCTGCCTCAATGGTTCCGGAGGGGGCGGAGCCGGGCATTAGGGCTGGTGCGAGAAAAATATGCATCAATTTAATTTAATCATCTCAATTTAAAGGGTTGCTGTGCGGTAATCACTGTTTTGATAACAATCTCGTAACTTCAGCGGCAGAAAGCTTTCTGACATCAGCAGGCGCCTTGCCTTCATTTATGGAATCGTACGCTTCTATTAACGCGCCCATTATCTGAGGCGAATAACCATTATTCTGCTTGACAGCCGTCAAAGCAGTCGCATCAATTATTTGATTCTCAAAATCTGCAATCGTCGCAGGATCAGACAATTCTATAAGCGCTTCATGCAAATGTCTTTCCAGACCTCTGGAAGCAGCGGCTCCGGCAGTCCTAGTATAATTATTGAATGTAGAATTCTTGCCCAATTGTGAGACTATGCTTGTAGCAGTCCTGACACCAATGCCGTAAAGACCAAAAGTTATGTCATCGATAGATTCGGCAGCTGCTTCAGGAGGAATAGTAGCTCCAGTAAGAGCATTCCAGTCAATAACTCCCTGAGGAAATGCTTTTTTCGCATTGTCAAGAAGCGACTCTCCTATTTTCCCCTTAAATCCTGCAAGGGTTTGAGGATCTGCCAAATTGTCATATCTTATAGCCCTTCCTTCCTGTAGAGTCGCTTCGGCTCCTACGTATGCCTGCCTAATAGAGAAATCGGTAAAATTGCTTCTGCCATTAGCGTATTTGTGCTTTTGCCTGAAACCATCCAAACTCATAAAAACCCCTCAACGATACCACTCCGAAGTGGTCATATTTAAAGCTTTCGGTTCGCCAAAGAAAAGTTTAAATACGCTGACAAAATAATAGAGTTCATGGTAGGGAATAAGAACAACTATTTTTTTGATACAAAAACAACACGCCTAGGATATGCAATAGGGGCAATCATTACGACAAGCGCATGCAGGGGAGCAAAACAGGTAAAAATTGAAGAACAATCAACAAGTAATCAGCAAACAGGAGAAACACAAAATACTAACACCCCAACCGGGACAAGAAGTTTAGAAGAAGAAGTAAGAGAAATGAGCGCGGATATAAAAAATATGAAGAATAGTATCACCCAAGAAAGAGAAGCGTTCAACGAATTCCGCGAAGCACTAAATTCAATAGAAACCAAGACAGAACAAACAGCGGCATACATAGGCAAGCTGGTTGATGATTCAGGAAACCCACACATAAGAAGGCAAGACGTTGACAGAATAGCAGAAACAAGTTCTCACACGCTATATCTGATGAGAGATGTACAAAAAGATGTGGGAATAATCATGAGAGGAGAGCACTCCCAAAAAAATTATACCTCGCTAATTCTGGGAGGAGCGTTGCTGGCAGTTGCAGGAGCGTACATGCTCAGGCATTTATGGTCTTATATTAACGACAGTAAGAAAAGAAAAAATACAATTCAGACGGTATTTCAAGAAGAAAAAGACGAAGAAATCCCTGCTGTCACACCAAAAGTTTCAATACCAGAAAACGGGCCACAACAGCAACAAGCGCCTCAAGAACAATCAGACTCTTCAAGATTGATGAGAAAGCTTCTAACAGGAATATAGCCAAGGGTGTAAGGGCGCAGGCAAAAACATTTAAACCCAAGCAGAAAAAACCACATCATGGCAACAATAAATTTTGAAACGTTATCATTCAGGCAGATTCCTGAAGGAGTCGACGTAACATTCCAGAGAATGTTCGGGTTCAAAATATCAAGAGAAGAGTTATTGGAAATAGGAGAGTACAAAGCAGAAAAAAACAGCATAACATTCTCGGCGCCGGAAAAAGCCGCGCAAAAAAAATTCTGGTCACTACTACAAAAACATTTCACATACCTAAAAAATAAAATGAACAACAAGGAAACAGTCTACGTTCACAAAAATTCAGGAATACCACTGCTTGGAAGCATAGCTTTCGGGATAATTGACAGAAACACGAACATAATAGAGGTAAGAGCAATAACGAGCTGCAACATAAAATGCAATTACTGCTCTGTAAACGAAGACGTAAGGCCGACAGATTTTATAGTGGAAGCGGACTATCTATCAGAAGAATTCCGCAAAATTGCAGAATTCAAAAAAACAGAATTTGTAGACTGCCACATAAACAGCCAAGGAGAACCATTACTATACTTCGACATGGAAAGATTAGTCAAAGGAATAAAAAAAACACCAAATATCAGGGAGATAACCGTCAACACCAACGGAACACTCCTGACCCCCGGAAACATAAAAGCGCTGGCAGAAGCAGGGCTCACAAGAATCAACCTGTCCCTTAATGCCATCGACGAAAAAAAAGCAAACACAATAGCTGGATGCCCATATCCAGTAAAACACGTACTAAAAATGGCCGAAGAAGTGACAAAACACATGGAATTGCTGATAGCGCCAGTATTAGTTCCGGGATACAACGACGAAGAAATACCAAAAATCATAGAGTTCGCAAAAACACTAAAAAATCCCAACGGGAAAATTCCTGTTATAGGAATACAAAACTTTTTGTTCTACAAGTTCGGAAGAAACCCTTCAAAAAGCATGCCATGGAAAGATTTTTACTCGCTGCTAAAAAAACTCGAGGAAAAGCACGGAGTAAAACTCATCGTAAACAAAGAAGACTTCCAAGTTACTAAGACAAAAGAACTGCCGTCACCAATGAAGAAAGGAGACATAGTAAAAGCAAAAGTTATAAGTTCCGGAAGATTATACAACGAAACACTATGCACCGCAAAAGAAAGATGCATAAGCGTTATACACCCATACACCAAAGAATTAAGAGGAAAAATGATGAAGATAAAAATCATCAAAGACAAGCACAACCTTTTTGTGGGAGAAAAGATGTGAATGGCTTCAATTTTCTTTTCCGGCAATCTTTCGAATGTTGATAACATCGCTTTCGGAAATTAAGTGAGGATCTCCAGTGAGAAGATTTGAATTACACACTCTCGCTGTTGAAAGCACGATTGCATCAATAAGTCCTATACCTGGATGTTTTTTTCGTATTTCGGACTTTATAGTTCCCGCCATTTTTGCAATGTCCTCAGATATATCCACAATAGTTGTGTTTATTTTTATGAATCGAAACAGATCGCTGCACTCAACACGAATTTTTCCCCTGAATATGGCGTCGGAAAGCTCTGCTAAAACTATTGATGGAGTGAAGAGCCCTCCTGATGGAGATTCTAAATATTTCCTGATTTCTTTTCCTTCAGCACTTCCCTCCAAATATTCTATCCATGCATACGTATCAAAAGTAATATTCATACCCTATCCTCGCGGTCCCTCATAAATACCGCACGTATCCCCCTCCCCTTTCCAAACAAGTTTTTCGTTTCTAATTTTTCATTTGTAATCGATGAAAGAAGCGCATCAAACGATGACGCGCCCGTGATAGTCTTTAATTCCTCAAGCTCTCTGTGCGTTTTCGCGCTCACGACAATAGTCTTTGCTTCCATACATATATAAATATATTTACAGTATATAAATGTTTCTGTCCCACAAAATTAAAGACTAAACACATTTTGGAACTTGAACGACTTACATCGTCCGATACGTTGATAACAAAAACTTATAAGTCTTTATCTAATGCTTGATAATATGCTGAAAAAAATACTTGAAGAAACAAGAGAAGAAATCATAAGATTATA
>CAYJTR010000010.1:0-6012 GCA_964373285.1 uncultured Methanosarcinales archaeon | reverse complement strand
AGAGGATTTGCATCTCAAGCAGAGTATGCAAAACATTTAACTAAAGAGAGGCAGCAACGACCATTAAATCAAGAACTAAGCGATTTGATACAAAAAAGATTAGAAGAGTTGGGGCAAACACAAAAATGGTTAGCTGAACGATTAGGAATTACAGAGGGGGCTGTTTCTAGATACATAAGTGGCAGAACTACGCCCAGAAAGAGTTTACAAGGAAGACTGTTTGAAATACTTGAATTGCCACATCAAACTTTAGATAATTTGTTGGAGTAACAAAAACCCGCTGCTCGGAGCTCTCCACGGGCTAAAGCCCGTGGTATTACGCTCCACGCCTGATCGCGGGTTTTTGGAAGTAAAAACTAGAAGACTAAATTCAGAGGTATTACACCCGCTCGTTTTTAATGAAAGAGCTATCAACAATCTCACTAATTAAGCGATGATTCCTTCTTGCTCTTGTGCGAGAAGATTCTTAGATACTTCGAAATCAACTTCTATTAATTTTTTTACTATAGAATTTTCAGTATTCAGTTTGTACAATTCAGCCCTTCCAATCCTTCTCGTACTCACAACGATTCCAAGTGCTACAATGTCTTTCCAAAACTGATGAAGTGTTGACCATCCAATATCTGCGTTTCTTGCAATTTCTGTAAGACTGTAATCAAATTCTCTGTGTTCCAAGAAAAAATCGAGAACTTTGACTATGGGAGAGCTACCAAAAACCATGATAAATGAAGATTTCTGATCCACGACGTTCACTAAGATGAACTTGTTTATATACTTTTCGCAATTTGAACATACTTTTAAATGAACAAAATTATATAAATGAGTTTTATTGTCTTGAGGATAATGAATGAAATTGGAATAATAATCCTCCGAAAACTGTTTCGTCACAGATATGTTGGAGGAAAACACACAGATATTGAAAACCTAAAAAAAGGAATACCAAGAGACAAGGCAGGAGAGGCAAAAGAAATCATTGAAGAGTTTATCCGCCAAAAAATTCTTATCGAAAAGCCAACAAGTTATGGACTTCATGTCAGCATTAACCCAGAAAAAATTCCAGAAGTACTCAGGATTCTTGAAGAAAAATCAAGATTATAAAACATTACATCGTAAAAAAAATGCGAACTATCCCCGCACTAAAGTGCGGGGCTTTCGGCTTATTTAAAGTATCTCTTCACGCCAACCGCAACCCATATTTTTTCAGTCTTTCAAAATGTTTTTTGTTGCTGGTGAGAAGTTCTACATCATTTGTTATGCATATGGTGGCTATAAATAGGTCCCGCAAGTCGAGAGACTCCCCATTTTCTCTTAATAGTCTTGCAATGTTTCCGGCAATGAGCGCGGCCACATCAGTAAAAGGAAGTATCAAGAGAGCAGAGAAAAGTTCGTGCGCCTGTTCAGCGTCTTTTCTTCCCTGCCATATTTCAAAAACATTGATTGTTGTCGTTGCATAGTTCATGCTTAGTGTTGAAATCTGCTGGAGGGTCTTGGCATCTCTTTTTGCAATATTGATAAGTACATCTGTGTCTAAGCATATCGTTCTGCCCATTTCTTCCATCCCTTTTGCATATCTTTCATTGCTTTTTTGTCAACAATTTCTTTTCCTGCAAATTTTTCCGCAAACGATAAAAGTTTCTCTCTTGCATTCTTTGCCACCAATACGGCTCTCAATACTTCAGAGAAACTCCTGTTTCCCTTCATCCTCTTCAAAGAAGTGTATACATCATCCGATACGTTGATAAGTTTGGACATGTGTATATGTATACATTTATGTATATATAAATCTTCTTGTTTTTCGCATTGAATTACTCCGCCAGTTGTCGCTATATATTCTGGAGCATAAATCGTTAATGTGTTTTTCTAAAATTTTTCCGGAAAACAGTTACTTCCAACAATTTTTCCTGCCACGGCGAAATATTTATCTACTCCTACACACATTTTTAACGCATGCGAGCATTTATCGCCCTCGAAGTCCCTGCGGAAGTCAAAGAAGAATTGTTGCGAGTCCAAAAATCCCTGAGAAAAATTCCTGCAAGATGCACTTTTACGAATGATTTTCACATAACAATAGGATTTTGGATTGATGGAAATTTAGGAGCTCTAAAAAGAAAGCTGGAAAGCATAAAACACAAAAAAATATCTGCACAGCTCAACAACATTGAAACATTTGGAAATCCTGCAAAAGTTGTATGGGCGGGAGTTAAAGGAGATATCCACAATCTCGCCATGAGAGTACAAAAGTCAGAACACTTCCATCCACACATAACACTTTTCAGAGTGAAAAAAATATTTGACGAAGAAAAATTTTCTGAAGAAATCAAAAAAGCAGTCGTGAAGCCGATAAGTTTTGAGGTTGACGCCCTGTCGCTGTTCAAGAGCACTCCAAAAAACGGCTTTCACGAACACGAAAAAATAGCTTCTATAAAACTAGAATCGTAAAACATATTCTCAGCAAGATTTATATATCAAGCGCTGTCGTCGAAGCATGAAGAGGTTTGGATGAGCGAGCATAACGAACACGCAGGAAGAAACACACCAATATTGCGGGCTGGAAAAACTCTTTACTTTTTATCAATACTTGGAATAATAATATCAATATATCTTTCATACAACCATTACTCGCTGATTTCTGACCCTCAAAGCTTAAGCTTTTGCGATCTTGGAGGGGTATTCAACTGTTCAAAAGTCAACTCCAGCAAGTATTCAGAAATTTTGGGAGCGCCAGTAGCCCTTCTGGGAGTGGTGTTCTTTTTTTTAACGCTTTATTATTCAAAAAAATCTTATGGTAACACCAAATATTATCAGCACTTAGCGATAACTTTCGGACTCGGGTTTTTATTCTCATTATACATGATATACGCGGAATTCGTTCTGAAAACGGTGTGCATACTATGCACAATATTACACCTCATAATACTGGCAGGGTTAATTATCAGCGTTTACGCATTGGTGAAAACAATGTCTTGGAAACAAAAATTTTTGGGGAAATACATAAAAAGCGCGTCATGGGCGATAATAATATCAATGCTAATAATCAGCTACACATTTTTCACCGCGCCAACAGGACCAAGAGTTCCGAACACGTTCACACAATGCCTAACAGAAGCAGGATTAGTAGAGTACGGCTCTTACATTTGCCCGGCGTGCGTAGCCCAGAAAAAACTTTTGGGGCCGGCATCCAAATACATAAAATATGTAGAATGCCACCCTTCAGGCCCTAATGCGGAAGTTGCCAGATGCAACAAAGTACCAATACGCGTAACACCAACATGGACTTTGGAAAAGAATGGAACGGTAATAGAAAAGAAAACAGGATACTTAACAATTCAACAATTAGCAATACTATCAGGTTGCGAGATGCCGAAAACTGCCGGCTAAAGCCGGTTAAGTCGTGAAAAGAAAAAGAGAAAAAGAATCCAAAAAAAAGAAAAAAAGCCCGCGCGTTGGCAACGGACTTTAACACTTACACTTTGCTGCCAGTCAGAAGCTACCGGTCAGAACTTTCTTCTAATACTCTTTACCACATCTTTGGCCTCGCCCTGCAATGCAAGCCCGAAACCAATACCAAAAGCGAGAGCCAATCC
This sequence comes from uncultured Methanosarcinales archaeon, assembly GCA_964373285.1. Lineage (GTDB taxonomy): Archaea > Nanobdellota > Nanobdellia > Woesearchaeales > ARS49 > JACQMS01. The sequence continues at coordinate 2,428 of CAYJTR010000010.1, read as the reverse complement.
GAGCATTATTCCTGCAACTATAATCAAAAAAGTTCCAGAAGCGACGGTTACATTAATACCTAACTGTCCAAGCACTACGAGAAGCGTTAATACTATTATAAGGCCTTTAGCCGCTCCGCTAATTATGTGACTGCTCTTACCTTCAAGAACCATTACTTTCCACGCAACGTACTCCGCGGCTATAAAACCGAAAAATGCTAAAAGTATAGCGCCGATAGCTTGAGGAACCCACAAAGCTATAACCTGCAAGAATTCAGCCAAAGGACTCAACCCGGGGCCGAGAAGCGACGCGGCCGGGGACAAGAACACGATGAAAGAAAACCATTTTACTAAAACAGAAAGCAGGTGAGAAAGTCTAAAACCGCCGGCAAGTCTCTTCATATGAGTCTGCTGAACAACCCACTTGTCAAGCTTTATCCTCTCAAGAATGTGCTCCAAAACATAACTAATAGCCCAAGCAACAATATACCCTACAATCAAAACTAAGAGCGCTGCCACAAGTCCGGGAATAGATTTTAGCGCGCCATTCCAAATATCGAGAAGAGGCACTAAAATTCCTGAGTTTACCGCTGTTAATGCGTCTGCCATATTATTACACCTCCATTAAAAACCCCAAATTTCAAAATTCTCACGATAGAACCAAAAATGCGATAGGGTGCCACGTGAGGCAGAACAAAAAATGAGAAAGAGAAAGAAAAGAAAAAAAATAAAAAAAATAATAAAAAGCAGGTAAGAGTTTTACTTACCAGCTTCCACACTTGTTGCAGTCAAGCTTGTACCCTTTACAACTACTGAAGTTCCCTTCAAAGCTCCAGACGCCTGGTGCGTTTTGTAGTCGTTAAGCACTCTTGCAGCCCTTCTAGTGTCCAAACCAGAGAACCCAGCGACAAGCAATGAAACCTTGCCGGTCGTTTGTTCGAATAGTTTGATCATTGCTTCACCCTCAGTGAAACCCGTAGTACAAACTGCAGGGTCTCCGAGAAGTGATGCCGCAACGCTGTTGACACAAGGACCACCAACAACTATAACGTTGGAGTTCTTCCAAGTGGCCGCAACCTCTCTATCCAGCTGTGCAGAACCAACAGGAATCTTTACAACCTTATCGGTTGAAGTTCCAGAAACTGTTGTCGTAGCAGCAGCAGCGCTAGTAGGCGCGAGGAAGAAGTTAACTTCCGATTGCGCACCAGAGTACCTCAATGTCACCTTCGTTCTAGAGTTAGTATCTCCAGCAGTTTCCACGAAAGTACCGTAAGGCGTTACCGCCTGCTCTGGGTAGCTAGCACCATCGCCCTTAACGATGAGACCGCTCCACGCAGCTCCAGCTGTTGCATCATACGTTGGAGTTCCAAGAGCAACATCATTACCAGTTGTACCCTCAACATATGTTACAGTCACATTAATCTGACCGTAATCATCAGGGTTTGTACCCTCCATGTATGCAGTCTTCTCGGTAACAGTAATCCTATTAGTTACAGCTCCAGCCGCCGAAGTAGGCAAAGTAATCTTTGCACCCTTCGCGGTGAACAAGAAGTTCGCAATACCAGCAGCGCTACCATCAGATGCAGCACTCGTGATGAGCAAAGACCCATCAGAAGTTCCTGAAGGTGTTACAGTAAACGCGTACTGAACTCCATCATACGTCATTGTCGAACCTGCAGTTCCCTCGGTGTGAGACCACTCAGTTGAAGTACCAGTAGCTACATCTTCAACAGTTATCTTCTGACTAGTTGAAGTGTTGCTTATTCCTGAAAACTTCAAGAATCTGGACTTGTCCTTACCATCATTCAAGATGAAGTAGTCACCCTTAGGAATCGCTGTTCCAGACTGCGTCCATATCCTCTTAGAAGAGGAATACGCAAGGTACGTCTCATTACCACTTGTTGGCGTGTCATTACCGCGCAAAATGTTAGCGTTGAACTGACCAGTCGTCAGTGGCGCCTTCAAATTCAAATCGGTGTTCGAAGCGGTCAACACTATATCATTTCTCGAAGCGTCATCCAACGCTGGAGAAAAGCTGTGGAACAACCACTTAAAACTGCCAAAAACGGGGTCGGCTTGTTCTCCGCCAATCTTTGTGCCTTTAACCTCGGTCGCGAAAGAGCTAGGAGTTACGGCCACGTCAATCTGGGCAACCTTGCTTGCGGAACCCGCAGTGAAAACTACAGCCGTTCCATCAACAACAGTGTTAGCAGTACCCTTAGTTACAGCATTGCCACTCTCGAGAACAACCTTTTCAGAACCAACAAACAATCTGGCTCCGCCAAGACCTGCCTGCGCGTCATAGACGAAAACGTCCTTTATGTACACCCTAACCTGAGGGTTTCCAAGAGTGTACGTGTTACCCTTAGCAACTGCCTGAGTTTCACCATTAACTCTCAAAGTTGCAGCTCCTTCAGTAGTAGCTCCAAGGTTAGCATTAATTCCTACA
>CAYJTR010000009.1:7474-23975 GCA_964373285.1 uncultured Methanosarcinales archaeon | reverse complement strand
TTAACAGGCCAATGACCTTGTGGATTGCTGGAATAACAGTCTAAAATGCTGCGGAGTTGGTCTTGACCACACTGAAATGGGGGGCTAAATTGTAATCTTGCACATTCATGTTGTTTATATTTCGTTTCTTGTGTCATTGTGTTTACCTCATATTGTTTTTCCTAATTTATGGTTCTTCCCGCAATAACATGTCAACGAGTGCCTGATGCTCAAACCCCTGAATGACTTTTGTGCAATCGAGATATAATCCTGAAAAAGCTCTGAGTTCTGAACCTTGTTTTTTACCAATTGGGCGTGTCTTTTGAATACTAAAATCAAAAACTGGTTGTCTTACTCCTCTCTCTAAATTATGAATGCCAAGTTCGTATTGAGAGAGATGACATTTAATGTATTGTTTCATTAGTTCTAATTGTACAGAATCCTCTTCTTCAAAACACAAACCTTTGATTCTTTCATGACGCCAAACAGCATCACTTACTTCTCCGGTTTCTGAACGTCCTGCTTCACTTTTTTGAACCACCATATACAGATTTGTCGGTGTTCCATCTATGGTGAAATATCTCCCAAGAGAAGAATTCCCTCTGTAATGGGCGAATGAAGGAGTAGTATCATCATATGGATCTGACGAAGAGAATTCTTCTCTTCCTTCGAGCGGTTGTGTCATAAGTATTTCGCCTATAAAATGTCCTTCTGCGAACGCTATTGCTTTTCTGAACATATTTCTCGCTGTTTCGTCATGGGCTTTTAGATGGTCATTTTCTTCTTGCACTGATATACCACATTCCCCATGAAGTTTTATTCTCATACTGTGATAATTAGCATATTCATCACGTAATGCTTGCGCAAATCTTGCTTTTCCAATTCTCCACATAGTTATTACCTCTACACCTCTTCTTTGAATAGATTTATTACTATTTAGTTAGTACTGTTCCGTATATAATATTATGTCGTACTAAAGATGTACGAAAAATTTAAATAGATGTTATACTCTCCATAAAGTATGAATACTAACATTTTAAGGAAAATAGGACTAACTGACAATGAGATCAAAATATACATAGACCTCCTAAAATCTGGATCGAGCACTCCTTACGAGATAAGCAAGAGAACAGGAATATATCGCGTTCACGTGTACGATAAAGTAGAGCAATTGATGAGCAAAGGAATGGTAACACAAATCTACAAAGGAGCAAAGAAATTCTTTCAGGCCACCCATCCCTCAAAAATAAAACAATACTTTGAAGATAAAAAGAAAGAATTAGATATACAAGAAGAAGAAATAAGCTTAATACTCCCAGAATTAGAAGCGATGACAAATCTTCCAAAAGAAGATACATTTGTTGAAGTATTCAAGGGAAACGAAGGATTAAAATATTTTTTAAAGGACATAATTAAAACAGGAAAAGAAGTTTTGATAACTGGAATAGACGATAGAAACTATCAAGAAACACTACCTATTTTCATGAAGCAATATTTCAGAGACTTAAAAAATAAAGGAATCAGAGAAAAAATAATAACTCTAAAACGCAAAGGAATATTCTTATTTGACAAAGAATTAGCACCAACCACAGAATACAGATTTTTAGAAGCAACACAATTCAACCCCACAAACACATTTGTATACGGAAACAAAGTTGTAATAGTTACTTGGGGTTCACCAGTTACAGCAGTAATGATAAAGAATAATGCTATCGCAGAAACATACAGGAATAATTTTGAGCACTTGTGGAAGATTGCTGAGACAGAATCAACAACAAATTAAGAATGAACCTCCCTGCACTAAAGGGCGGGAAATTCTTTAGAAATCATTAAAATTGAAGAAGTTGCTGATAACTACAGAAAACACTTCGAGTTATTATGGCAAACAGCCAAATAAACCGTCAATTCTTCCGTTTCTTTTGAGGTTTATTTTCTATCTTAAAGGTTTTATTAGTGGCTAGTTCTAGAATATTATCTTTTGCATTTTTTGAAGTTATTATGCTTTCTCCTAATTGTTTTTCAATATCTTTTCTAGTATTTCCTGCCACAGTTCCGCCTTTAACTGCGATTTGTTTGCTTTCATTGAATGTTTTAGGATCTTCTTTTTTTGAAAGTTCTGTAGTTGTGGCTTCCGCAAGCATACCCAAAACAAGTTCAAGATTAGTCATATTATCTCTAAGATTTTCTTTCTGGAGATTTTTTAGTCTTTTGTATTCCGCAACAGTTTTTCCAGACCATGCTTTTGTTATTTCATTGGTAAGTATGGCAAAATCAGACTCTTTATCTATGCCTACTCTGTTCCATTCATCAGTTAGATCTTTCCTAACTTCTATAGTTTTTAGTCGTTGATTAACCCATTCTTTTGAATACCCTTTCTGGAGATATGTTTTCATAGCTCTATCAAATGCAAGTTCTGGATCTTGTGTTTCTTCAACTCTTTGATATCCTACTTTTGCAAGCCATACTTTGAATGGCTCTGCTTTTTTTGAAGGAATTGACTGCACTAATCTCAGAATTTGCTCAGTATTGCCTACATCCGTTAGGTAGAACTTTCCATCTGAAGACTGCATTTTCAGTCGGTTACAATTTGTAACCGACTCATTTCCTTCATTTTTAAGCCTGAACTTCAAGACTTTCCAATAATTATTAGCATCACTGCTATCAGTAAGTACAGAAATAACATCAATTATTGAAAAATACCATTTTTGATCTTCTTCAACCCATTGAACTCTAACTTTTTTATTCTCAAACAGCTTAATTGAATGACTTTCATCCATATCATTTATCAAAAGCAAACACCAGTTTATTAAATTGTCTATCCAAATAACAAAAACCCGCTAATCGGAGCCATCCACGAGCTAAAGCCCGAGGCATTACGCTCCTCGCTTGACCATAAGTTTTTGGAATTAAAAACGCGCGGACTAAAGTCTGGGGTATTACACCCGCTCGTTTTTAATAATAGCTAAAACCGGTGACGACTCAAACCGTTGCCAAATGCGGAGGACAGGATTCGAACCTGCGAAGGCACTAAGCCAACTGGGCCTAAACCAGTTCCGTTTGACCACTCCGGCACCTCCGCGAAACAACACAACCAAAAACTACAATGATCCGATAACAGCTATATATAATAGTATCGCTGTTAGCATTGTCAAATTAAGCGGGAAAGGGTTACCTTTGTTTTTAACTGCTTCCGGACGCGTAACGAAGGAATCAGCAGAATTGCGCCCGTAAAGAAAAAGAGAACAAAGAAAAAATATTAATTCTTCTTCCTCTTGGCCTGCCAAGAATACTTCCTCTTCTTAGAAGAATTACCATAACCACACTTGGCGCACACGCCATGGCTTTTGTGATAACTAGTGAAACCGCACCTCCTGCAAGGGATATGCGTGTGACCCCTAGACTTTTTCCCCATGCTATAAGTTCCTTTCATTAATGCACCCGCTCAAAAAAATCATGCGCCGGGACTTATCAAAATTATGGTGTCCCCCCTCAAGAAAACAGTCCCAATCTTTCTCTTAGTCTGGCCATTCTCCCGCTCCTCAGTGTTATCAAGAACAACATTAATGTGAATGTCGAAAGCTTTCAAAGATCCAACAAACTGCCTGCCGTTCTTCAACTCGACAAGAACATTTTTTCCACGAGCAGTATTCAGCGCGTCCAAAGGCCTTGCTTCCATGAAACTCGCGATTTTTAGAGACGTATATAAACATTACTATTTTTTTGGCTGTTGACTAAATTCCCCTATAACCAAACTTTTTGTCGTACTCTTTATGATCAATAACATCCAGAACAAAAGCAATAATTTCTATTTCACTTTCCCCCTCAGTCAATGTGTATAACATCCTCCAAAAAGCAGGAAGTTCAACGCGAAAAAGATTTTTTGCGGCGTATTTTTGTGAGTATTCTTCAGGAATTTTGTCTTTTCCTATTGGATCACCATAGTGGGGATTCGTTTTAATCAGTTCTACTTTTTGATTTACTGCTTTGAGAATCATCCGCTCCGTTTTGGAGGTTGGCGCTTCTTCATTGAGGTGCTTGTATACTTCTTCCGCTTCTGGAGATAGCTTTACGCGCACTATTTTCATAATTCAAGCCCCTCAGCAATTGCCTTTTGGAGGTTTGGATTAGGGTTGTGAATCCAAGTTATGCCACGCATTGTGACCAAGATTTTATTACTAAGTTCGAGGTATTCAAGAATTATTTTAAGAGTGTTGTGGTTTACTTGGCGTGGAAGGCGATGTTTAAGTTCTGCCACGGTTATGACACTCTCATTCATGTTTTTGAGAGTATCCTCCACCATTAATACTGTGTTCAGAGTTGGAGAGTGTTCGAGTTCTTGCATTTCTGTCACCAATTGTTATGAATATGTATCTATTGAGTATGAATTAATATATAAATGTTTCGTTCGTTGTGGCTAAATCGTGGTATTAGTTGACGTTTGCTTTACAGCTTACTATTTTTGAGTTTTAAGATTCCCGCCCTACACCATTACTTTATTCCTGCCCCTAGACCTCACTTTTTGCAATCTCTGAATAACCGCTCGGCCATTACGAGAATTTTTTTCGTACTCAAAACAAAACTTTTCAAAAAATTTTTCAGAATTTACCGGATGCCTCGCTCCCAAAGACTCCTCCAAAACGTGCAGGTCAACAGCCCTGTCCTCAATCCTTGAAGAAGTTGCTCCGAGACCGAAATCAATAACGTAAACTTTTCCGTCATTGCCAAGAATAAAATTGCTTGTCGTAAGATCCCCATGAATAATGTTTTTATCATGCATGCGAGCAAGAATTTCTGCGATCTGAACAGAGAGATGCAAATGCAATTCTGTCCCAAGACTTGCAACCTTAACTCCAGGAATTTTCTCAATTACCAAAACATCTTTGCCCTGACTTAAAACTTTAGGAACCGGAAGGCCGATGCTTAATGCCTTTCTAAGAATGTTTGCCTCTTTTTTGGTTCTCTCAAACCTGAGAGCGTTATCAAGATCTTTATGCCTGTAACCTTTAACAACCCGGCGCTTATGAATCAGCCCTTCGCCATCCAAAAAAAGTTCTGCTTCAGCCCCTATAGACAAAAGATCCATGCCACTATACCCGCTCTATCCACCTTATCTCAAAACGCCCCAAAGGATAAATTTTTTTTGAAGATTCCAAAACAGTTTTTTGAAGAGTATTATTAAGAACACTCAACAACAAATCGTCATAACTTGCCGCCTTGGCAGTTTCAGTCAACAACTTCTTAACCTCGTTTCTGAGCTTGGCCATTACGCCGCCACTGGCGCCACCCCTCGCAACACCAAAAGGCTTAATCCGAACATTAAAACCATCACTGGTCTGAACAACAAAACTAATATCAACTCTGGGTTTTTTTCTACGAATAAGCCTTTTCACGGCTGAAGGAATTATTTTTAGGCCTTTAAGCACAGTAAAAAGCTTGTCACCATTAACGTGAGTCACAGTAAAAGTGGCATGCATTTGCTGGTGCTGAGACTCCCCGGTAACAGCCGCGAGATTAACATGAAAAGTTCTGTTAACAACATCCTTGGCATCACCAGCGTAAACTTCTCCGACTATCAACTCGTTAAGAAATTTTGGAGCAATTATCTGGTACCACCTCTTCTTGACGAGCTTCTTTATTTTTGCCTTGGGCTGAGGAGCAGAATCCTTCTTCTCTGCAGAAGCAACAATTGTTTTTTCTTTGTCCTTATCACTCATGAACATTGTGAAAAGTGGACGGTTTATAAAGCTTGCCCCCTGAAAATTCTTGAAAAATACTCTCACAAACGATTCTTGATACATCAATGCGCTTTTAAAATTTCGACGAGGCCGGAGTAATTTCTGCCAATAGAAATATCAAACTCTTCATTAGCATCATTAGGACTTTTGCACACCCATATGCTAAAAACAAAATCTATAAAGCCCTTTTTCTTAATAGATTTCAAAACATCAAGAGCTTCCTCATCATCCACAGAATCGCCAACCAGCAAATACTTTTTTCTCCAAGGAGCTGTCTTAACCATAAGCTCGACAATCGCGGGCTTGTAAAAAGCCTCTGCGACCACACTATTCATTCCAAGAGGGCGAGTGAACCTCAATGCAACTTCTTCAACATTTCTGGTCACGCAAGACTTATTCATGCTTTCTGGAAGAATACTATAAAAATCCCTAACTCCAGGATACAAAAGTTTTGAAACAAAATCAGGGGCGAAATACTCGCCAGCGCTCATGCGCTCCTCAGGAGTTCTAAGAAATCTCTCAACATATTCCTTCCAGGCAGAACTCTCAATGCCGGGATAATCACCCAAATATTTCAGCAAGTATTTGGCAACCCAAAACCAATACTCAGGAGTTCCGGGAAATTTCCTCCAAGAATGAGTATGAGCGATAATTCTTGCAGGACTCTGAGCAATAGAATCATCGAGATCAGTAATCAGAACCTCGCTGCCAATTATTCTGGAATGCAAATGTTCAGCACGAAAATCACCATTAGCAAGAACCCAAAAATTCTGCGATTTTCTGCAACAACTCCAATTCTTAGGCCTTATTATGAAATTCATGATAAAAAAAATATTGCTAATATTCATTTCTATATTTTTAATGCCTGATTAATGATAGCAATAATGACAGCAAGACCACATTATAATCATACATCAAGCATTACTGCCTCTTTAGCGTGAGCCATTATGAACTCTTTTCTGGGCTCGACATCATCACCCATCAGTCTAGTGAACAATTCATCAGCAACAATAGCATCCTCGACAGTTATCAATTTCAAAGTCCTAGAATCAGGGTTCATAGTGGTATCCCACAACTGTTCAGGATTCATCTCACCAAGACCCTTATACCTCTGAATATTAACGCCCTCACCAAAACTCTTCTCAGAAGACTCCCTGCTCCTCTCATCATAAGCATAAACAACATTCTTGCCCTTCCACAACTTGTACAAAGGAGGCTGAGCAAGATAAATCCTGCCCTGCACAATCAACTCTTTCATGTGGCGATAAAAAAAAGTCAAAAGCAAACAAGTAATATGATTACCGTCAACATCCGCATCAGTCATTATTATTATCTTGCCATACCTCAGCTTTTTAGCATCAAAATCTTCACCAATACTGGTGCCAAGAGCAGTAATCATATTAATTATCTCCTCATTCTTCAAAACCTTAACAAGCCGGGCCTTTTCAACATTGATAACTTTACCCTTCAAAGGAAGAACTGCCTGAAACTCCCTCTTACGAGCCATTTTGCAACTGCCACCAGCACTATCACCCTCGACGAGGTACAACTCGCACTCCTCAACATTTTTAGAAGAACAATCAGCAAGCTTTCCGGGAAGTCTGGAGCCCTCAAGCAAGCTTTTCCTCCTGACCAAATCCTTGGCCTTCCTAGCGGCTTCGCGGGCATTAAAAGCGTCAAGACACTTGGAAATTATCGCCTTCCCAACAGGAGGGTGCTCCTCAAGATACGCCATGAAAGACTCGCCGAAAATATTTTCAGTAATACCCTTAACAGCGCTATTGCCAAGCTTAGTCTTAGTCTGACCCTCAAACTGGGGCTCCGGAACCTTAACACTAATAATTGCAGTAAGCCCCTCGCGCATATCATCACTGGTAAATTTTATTTCATCACTCTTGAAAGATTTCTGCTTATCAGCATAAGAATTAATAGTTCTGGTAAGAGCCGCCCTGAAACCGGTAAGATGAGAGCCACCCTCGTGAGTATTTATATTATTAGCAAAACTATATATCTGCTCAGAATAAGTGATATTGTACTGAAGAGCTATCTCTATAATAACGCCATCCTTCTCCTTCTCAACAAAAAATATAGGGTGCAAAACCTGCTTATTCTTATTAAGATGCTCGACAAACTCCTTAATGCCACCCTTGAACAAGTACTTGTCAGAAAGCCCGGACCTCTCATCAGACAACGATATGCACACGCCCTTGTTCAAAAATGCAAGCTCTCTAAGTCTCGAAGATATAGTTTCATAATCAAAAGCGATACCCTCAAAAATTTGCGGGTCCGGATGAAAAGTTATAATAGTCCCCGTCTCCGAAGAATCACCAACAACCTGCACAGGAGTAGTCTCAGCACCCCTGCAAAATTCCTGCCTGAATATTTTTCCATCACGCTTAACGACAGCAACAAGTTTTTCAGACAAAGCATTAACTACAGAAGCGCCAACACCATGAAGCCCACCAGAAACCTTGTAAGTGCTCTTATCAAACTTTCCGCCAGCATGAAGCATTGTTAAAGCGATAGTCAAAGCAGACTTTTTATACTTGGGATGCTCAGATACAGGAATGCCCCTGCCATCATCCTCAACAGTCACAGAATTATCACAATGAAAAACGATCTTTATGTTCTTGCAAAAACCAGCCATGGCCTCATCAATGCTGTTATCAACAATTTCGTAAACGAGATGGTGAAGACCTCTGGGACCGGTACTGCCAATATACATGCCGGGCCTTTTCCTGACAGGCTCCAAACCCTCCAAAACCTGAATATTCTCAGCGCTATAAGAACTATCAGAACTGTTTTTTTGAACAGGTCTATCTCCTTCCTGCATTTTTTTCGAGACTTCTTCAGACATGGCAAAATACCTTTTTATCGACGATAAAAAGCCGCTTTTTCAGCAGGAAAAAAGAGTTGCAACGCGTATATAAATCTTTGCACGATCCCTCATTCATAACGCATTCTTCAACGCCGCAATAGCAACTTCCGCCTGTTTCTTATCAGGCTCCCTAGTAGTTATTTTCTGCATCCACAAGCCGGGAACAACTACAAATCTGAACACCCTGCCATCAGCATTTCTTGCCGACAATTTCAACAATTCATAACTTACGCCCATTATTACAGGGATAAGAATAATTCTAAGAGCAATATTCCAAAAAGAGCTGTCAGTCCTGACAACACTAAAAGTTATAATGCTTAAGGCGAGAACTATTATGAGAAAACTAGTACCGCAACGAGGATGCTCCTTAGGAAATTTCAACACATTATCAGGAGTCAACCTCTTGCCAGACTCATAACAATGAACTGCCTTGTGCTCCGCGCCATGATACTCAAACATCGTTCTAACATCGCTCATCAAAGATATCAAAAAAATGTACCCTACAAAAAGTGCAAGTCTCAACAAGCCATCAATAATGTGAAAAACTACCCCTGCAGGAGTGGTTATCAAAGTGGATAAATAATACGGAAGCGCAACAAATATCAAAAGAGTTCCAACAAGAGCCAAAAAAGTGGTGCCGATAATTTCTCTGGAAGAAATTTTTTCCTCCACGCCCAATTGCTGGTCAGCACTCCAGTTCAGCGCTTTAAACCCGATAATCAGCATATCAATCATGCCAACAGCGCCCCTGATAATTGGATAGCTATAAGCCCCCGAAATGTTCAGGGGAGTATGACGAAAATTTTTAGCAACAATACTGCCATCCTTCCTTCTGGCGCTCATCGAAACAATATTTTTAGAACGCATCATCACCCCCTCAATAAGGGCCTGCCCGCCAACAGGATCTATAACTTTTCGATTCATCAGCGAGATTCTGAATGCACAGTTTTAAAGCATATCGTTTTTTATAGTAGCATCGTCAAAACGCGCCACATGAACAGCAGTAGTGATGGCAACGCTTCTGAAGAAAAGAACAGGGCACTGGAAGAAAAAGTCTCGCCAATAATAGAAAAAGCAATGCACCAGCACCTAGGAGTAACAGTCGAAGAAGTAAAAAAAGATATAACAGACATACTATCAAAACCAAAACTATTCACACTGCCGATAGATTTCGACCAGTCATTCAAAACAGCAAAAAAGAAATTTAAAAAAGAATACCTGAAAAAAATACTGAGGGAAAATGGAGGCAACATAAGCAAGTGCGCAAAAATCGCGGGAGTTGACAGGAGAACAATACACAGACTATTATCAGAATTCTCAATAAACCCCAAAGATTTCAGAAGTGAGGCGCGACACCGGGACTATTCCAGAGAATTAAAAGTTCAAAACATAATAGAAAAAACTTTAGAACACTACAAAGAATTCCTACACCCGTCAAAAGTCCAGCAATTCTACCAAGAAGCGCCAAACATATCAAAACAAATAATAAAAGAAATGCCATTAGAAGAACAGCTAACAATGTCGAAAGCGGAAAGAATATTCGAAAAAGAATATCTTGAGGCAAGCCTCAAATCAAACAATTGGAGCGTCAGAAAAACTGCAAACTCCATAGGAATAGCTGAGGAAACGCTTCACAGAAAAATCAAAAGCACAGGCCTGACCAGAAAATAGAGCTTAAAGCACCACTGCTTTTCCCAAAAAGAACTGTAATGAACAGAAAACAATAAATAGAGGCAACAAACACGCGAAAAAAATGCATCCGGCAACAAGAGATTTATGGAAAATAATCATTGAAGAAGCCAGAGAAAACCCTTTAGAAAACTGCGGGAATAGATCGCTAAGACTGGCACTGGTGGCAAAATCTCTGGAAGATTGCGCCAGAATATTAATAGTGCAATTCCTGCCCCAAAATTCAGAGAGATTAGAATTGTCAAAAAGAAAAATATCATGGATCACACACTATGCAACGATAATAGGAAAAATGATTTATGACGCCACAATGGAAACACCAATCGAAGAAGAGTTATATCTGGAAAAAGCGTTCCCAAAACAAAAAGTAAAAGTGCACTATTATATGCCGGACGCGGAAACGGTATTCAAACCAGAAAACGCAATCGAATCAGGAAAAGCATGATTACGAATTCACACTGCAGGGCAACTAATCATCATCCTCTATATCAAAAAAAGACCCAAGAGTCTTATTCTTCATAACGGTAGCGAAACTAACGGCCATAAAAAAAATCACCTCTTTTTTTTAAAAAGTCCTACCCAAATACCCTAAAAAGAGCGGTTTTGGTAGCACTCTTTTCCCCATCGCAATAGCGGACAGCATGAAACCACTTTATAAATAAGATTGAACAACGATATGGTATTACAAAACACACTAATTGAAAAAGTGCAAATTAGAAAATAGATACTATCGAACAACTGTAAAAACGGAACAGTAGTGATTGTACAATGCGGCGCAAACGGGCAGTTTTTAACGAGCGAGAGTTAATAGCATGCTTCGAGAGCAATTTTCGGCACGACAATTACTTGGCGCCCGCACTATCCTTCATCTGCCCAATCAAAGGATCACAAGAGTGATGCAATATTTTTCCGTCGATTGTAGAAATTTTAAAGTTAACAGTTTTAAAGCTTTGACAAAAATAAGTAAAATTGAAAACTGTTCCCACATTCAGTGTTTGAACGATAAAAAAAGTTTTGATTGGCGCCTCCCGGGGATACTGCAAAACTAACTGCTCCCCCGCTATCCTCACCGCGTCATCCAAGTCCAAAACAACTTCATTAACGTCCAGAGGAAGAATATCATGCTCAGTCCTCAAAATTTCGTCATGAGACAAACTTTTCACAACGCCCCCTGCAAGAAGAAATGAGTGAATTCTATCATCAAAATAATATCCGAGCTGAAACTCGCCAGAAGATTCAAGCATTACAAAAATATGAGAAAGAAAAAAACCATTGTGCTCAAGAGCCCACGACTGAAAAACTTCAGAAGACTCAACAGCATTCAGTATATCAACAGCTTTCATCGCAAACAACGCCCGGGAAAATGACAATGTTTAAAAAACCCTTGGTCCGTAAAAATGCTATGCCCAAAAACGGCAGAAAAAAAGGAAGATACGAAAAAAAATATCCAAAAATGGTGGCCCTGCTCCTAACACTTGTAATCGCATACATAATATTTTATGACAGGCACAACAATGTGCTAATATCATCGCTAAAAAACATCGGGAATTACGGAGTGTTCATAGCAGGACTATTATTCAGCTACGGATTCACGGCAGCACCAGCAACCGCGATATTCCTATCACTAGGAAAACAAAGCAACACAATTATCACGGCAATGATAGGAGGGTTTGGAGCGCTGATAGCAGACCTCACAATATTCGCGCTGATAAGAACAACAATGGCAGACGAAATTCACAGAATAGAAAAAGAACCAATATTCAAAAAAGTCAAAAAAATCGTGCCAAGAGTGATAAGAAATTACGCAATACCAGTAATAGGAGGATTCATAATAGCGTCGCCACTGCCAGACGAGATAGGAGCCGCGCTAATAGCAGGAACAAAAAACATAACGCCAGCAACATTCAGCATAATATCGTACACGCTCAACACGATAGGAATATACGTACTGCTAAGCATCGGAAGCACAATATTATAGAAATCAGAGCTTCACCAAAAAACCATTGGCTCCGGGATTAACAATTTTTGAACGCCCCAAAACACAACTCTTACCAGCATTCTCCTCAATATGCCCGGACAATACAAGAACAGGCCTCTTTCTCAAAATGAAGTCAGTAAAACTCCCGCAACCAACATGACCGCCGCCAACATAATCAATACCAGAACCAAGAGGAGGAGCGTGAGTAACAAGAACAATAGGACTCTTAATACTCTTCTCCCTAGACTTCCACCACACCTCAAAATTTTTATCACGACGAGAAAAACCACCGCCACCCCAGCCAACAAAAGAAAAACCACCAAAATTCAAAACAGCCCTGTGAAGAAATTTCACGTTCTTCAAGCCACTACACAAACCCCTAACCACAGATTCAGACTCGTGATTGCCATGAACCAGAAAAACAGGCAGGGGAAAACGCTCAAAACGCAACAACAAATCATCAACATGCCTCTCGCAAACAGTAAAATCACCGCAACAAACAACAATATCAGCACCAGAAGACTTAACAAGCGACAAAACAGAAGAAAAAGATTTCAAATCAGCATGCAAATCAGTACAAGCAACAATCTTCATGATATAAGGCAAACACGGGAAATTTTTAAACTTTTGTTTTATGCGAGAGTACAGAAACAAGCCCCGCACGCACAATAAGATGATTTATGTATGCTTGAAGAAGAAGTGAGTATTGAGGGAGTTTCTTAGAAACAGTGAATTCTTGGTTATGATTGATTTGAAAAACTGTTTAGTTGCTAAGATATCTCTGAAGCCATTTCCGGTTTTTTAGTATTGAAGCTCTAATATAATCTATTTGATCTCTTATTTTTTGGTATTTTCCAGCATCTCGCACAGGATCTGGGCCAGGGTATTCTTCTGAATTAATACCAAATAATTTTTCTTGTACCTCAGTTAATAATAAGAATCGTTCTATAGAATTTGTGCTTTCTTTAAATTCATGAAATGATGCCTTTGTTTGATCAATATCTGTTAATGCTTTACTAATTCTTTCTTCAGGTTCATCATCTTGATTTGTAAAACTTAGAATATAGAACAGCGCTGTTTTTCTTTCTACTTCCAATTGTTTTGTAGTCTGATATCTCACGGCCCTACCATAAATGCTCGATCCGCCTATATCTCCAACACCATACAACATTGACTCTTTGAATGTTGGCGCATCAGGATCATAAATTCCTAATGCGGCATCTATTTTATCTTCCAACTGCGAGGGCCTGATGCCCGATTCATTGATCGCGTGCAGTAATACATATTTGTTCTCCCCCATATTCAATAAGTTCTTATCTTCTCTATCTTTTTCAGGTAAGAAAAGAACATACTTCACTATGATAGAACCATAGCTTATTCTTTCTCTATTTCTATCCACGAACACAAATTCTTTTGTATCTCCTTGTCTTATTTCTTTAACTTCAGGACTACAAAATGCTAAAACGTTGTGTAAGAAATCACGTAATTTTTCTACAGTTCTTAGAGAAGGATAATTTCCGGATTTTTCTTTTTTTAAAACTGCAATTACCTCCTCTTTTATTTGTAGTGCTTCTCGATCTATCCTAACACAATCAAGTGCAACTAATGAACCTATACAATATTCTGATTTGTAAAATTTTATTGCTTCAAGCAATCCAGTTAATGATGGTCTTTCACTCATGAAGATACTTCACAAATGAATGAGTTATAAATGTTTCGTCTTTAACTACTCTCGAAAGATTACAAATTCTATTTTGTGAAAAATATGTGGTTTTTCCATTTGATACGCAATGTTTATATAAATATGATAAGTTAAACTGAACTATGAAAGTAGGTATTTATGGATCTTCAAATCCCAATCTTCCTAAAAAGATTATAGATAAAGCAAAAAAAATAGGAAAAGAACTAGCTAAAAAAGGACATACTGTTGTTACAGGGGGGTGTTCTGGGATTCCTCACATAGTTGCGTATTCTGCCTATAAACATGGGGGGAAATGCATAGCTTTTTCGCCAGCATCTAACATAGAAGAGCACAAAAATGATTATGCTTCTCCAATAGAAGGATATTCTGAGTTTGTATTTGTTCCTAAAGAATTTGAACATTTTGGAAATAAACCTGTTTGTTATAAGTATAGAAATGTTACCTCGATTGCATACGTAGATGCTGCAATATTTATTGATGGTAAAATTGGTACAATGAACGAATTTACCAATGCATATGATATGGGAAAAAGGATAGGGGTATTGGAAGGAACTGGAGGAATAACTACTAGTGCAATAAAAGTTCTAATAAAGGAAGCCAACAAAGAATTTAAATCATTATTAATCTTTGAGTCTGATCCCGTAAAATTAGTAACTCTTTTACTATCATGACCTACAAAAACACCCAAAAAATTAGGATTACCTGAAGATATTAGCAAAGTTATAAGAAGTAGACAAGAAAAAGAAGTGGTAGAGTAAAAAATAGGGCGAGTTTTCTCAATATCCAAAAAGTGCGCGCGGAAGATATATAAACAAGGTATTTCATGCGTTTAGTTCATGAAAGAAAAAGGGCTGGTTGTTTTTCAGGATAAGAAAATACGTAGAGTTTGGTATAATGAGGAATGGTTTTATTCCGTTACGGATATTGTTGGTGTTTTAAGTGAGAGTGACAATCCAGCTACTTATTGGCGAGTTCTTAAGCATAGAGAGCCTCAACTCGTTACAATTTGTAACGGTTTGAAAATGCCTGCTGAAGACGGCAAACTACGTTACACCGATTGTGTTAATACTAAGAATGCTTTTAGGCTGATTCAGTCCGTTCCTTCTAAAAAAGCCGAGCCATTTAAGCAATGGCTAGCTCAATTAGCTCAAGAAAGAATAGATGAAATAGAAAATCCTGAACTGGCCCAAGATAGAGTTAAAGAGTACTATGAACTTAAGGGGTATCCTAAAGATTGGATAGATAAAAGATTGAGAGGCATTGCAATAAGACAAGAACTTACAGATGAATGGAAAAACAGAGGAGTTACAGAAGAAAAAGATTTTGCAATACTTACAAATGAAATCACGAAAGCAACATTTGGTAAAACAGTTCAAGAATACAAACAATTCAAAAGTTTACCAGAGAAAAACCAAAACTTACGTGACCATATGACTGATTGGGAACTCATCTTCACAATGCTCGGAGAAAAAGCCACAACAGATATTGCAATAACTAGAGATTCTAAAGGTTTTGAAGAAAATGAACAAGCAGCAAAAAGAGGAGGACAAATAGCACATAACGCCAGAAATGAACTTGAACAAGAAACAGGCAAAAAAATAGTATCAAGAGACAATTTTCTCAGCTTGATTGGAAAGGAGAAAATTAAGTCAAAAAAAGTGCTGAGGATTAACTAACATGATTAACGTACCTGAATTGATTAGCAAGCTTGAACAATTTGACAATAAACATGGTTATAGAATGAGTTATGAACAAATTTCTCACCAATTAATTCCTATAGTCGACTTAATCGTTAAAAAAGACGAAGAATTAGTGCCTCACTTGCATGAATTAATTAAATACGAAGAGACCTGGAGCTGTTTATTTGCGCTTATGGCATTAAAAAATATTAAAAGTTCACTATCAATTCCAAATTTAATAGACTTCCTAAAAAAAAATAATGACAGTGATTACTGGGAGGCTGGCGAAAATGCAATGTTTGCTCTTAATGCAATAGGAGCACCAGCAATAGAACCATTATTACAAGCTGTCAGTGATATGCTTAAACAAGAAGAATTCAACATTTATCTTGTTGGCGCACTTACAGAAATTAAAGACGAACGTGTTTATTCATATATGGTCTCTATTGTTAAGGATTACGTAAGTAATCCTGAAAAGTATGATGAATGGTTCTCTATTGATGCATGGTGTTTTGATTTTACAAAGCAAGAAAATAAAGAAGTTTTACCTCTGCTCAAAAAAGTTCTTAATATGCCTAATTTAACAGATGATGAACAAATCGAAATAAAAGACACAATAGAAGAGTTAGAAGATCCTGAAGAGTGGCAACGCAAAATAGAAAAAGATATCTCTGAACTCAAGAAAAAAATAGGAAGAAATAAACCTTGTCCGTGTGGTTCAGGAAAAAAATACAAAAAATGCTGTTTAGACTAAAACTCACGTTTTATTAATCATTCAAAATATCCAAACACCAAGTATCCAAGCCAATAACCATCACCAGCCAACACCCGCTCAACACAACACAACAACCACAAAAAAAA
>CAYJTR010000009.1:0-7374 GCA_964373285.1 uncultured Methanosarcinales archaeon | reverse complement strand
AATAACCATCACCAGCCAACACCCGCTCAACACAACACAACAACCACAAAAAAAAACGAATGACCTCGCCGTGATTTGAACACGGGACCTCACGATTATCAGTCGTGCGCTCCAGCCAGGCTAAGCTACGAGGTCGCAAAAAACTGCCATTGATAACACTGTCACAAAAAATTATGGCACGCCTCTGACCAGGATCGAACTGGTGACCTTGCGGTTACTCACAAAACACGTCTTGGAAGCCCAAAACCAATTATTTTGATAACAGCCGCACGCTCTACCGCTAAGCTACAGAGGCACGCGCCAACAAAAAAACGTCGGAGCAATACATAGCTATAAATGAACTCTTTTAAAAGTTTCCTTTCCAGGATTCGAAATCAGGAGAAACCACTAGAAGAATTGCGCCGCCAATCATCAGCAATATCTGCAAGGTATAACTGGCCGTTCCACCAAGGAATTTTTACTCCGCTAACAGGAGGAAGTTCAAACAAAGGTCTAGGATAACCGGGAATTGTGAGATGACGCCTGCAAGTAGCATCATAAGAAACTTTGGGAACATCTTCGGAGCCCGAGCGCTCAACACAATCACCAGCAACCAGCACCTGCGCACCAAGAACTGCAGGAGAAATAACAGAATCAGAAGAAATAATCAATCTTTGATTCCTAGTAGCAATATCACCACAACTCTCGAACAAGTGATTATTGCAGAAAGCATAATTATCAACAACCTCGTCAGCCATGGCCGTGAGCTCCGCCATGTTGGGAAGAATACCGTTCTTGAAAGAAGTAGTTATTGACGACGCGAAAACCTGAACGCCCTCCAAAACAAGCCTTCTAATAACGCTGGGAAGTTTCGGGAACATGAAAGCTTCATCAATAAAAACAGCACTCAAACCCTTATCATGAACAACATCATAAATCTTTTCTGCAGTTTCACCACGGGACTTGCAATAAACCATCATTGCAGGAATCTTAGTGCCATTAAAAGTCACAAGCGAGGAATCATCCTCCCTCCCTCTATCAGAGTAGTCGCAACGAAAAGTGACTGCCTTGCCCTTAACCTCTAAAGCCTCCTGAGCCATTTCTTCAGATTTCTCCGCGTACATGCATCCGACGTACAACCTGAAAAAACCAATCTTCCCATTAATAACATCACCAATCTCTTTCTCCAAAGAGCCGGCATCATGATGACTATAACACCTCGCAACCCTTCGAGGATTACTCCAATCAGTTCTTGAAGCCCTGTTATGACAGCCCCGACTATTGCACACAGGCCTCCTATAAGTATGACTGTCAGCCATCGCGGAAACATGACCAGCAAAATTGTAAGGAGTACAAGAATCCCTCATGGTCACACCGGTAACTATAACGCGCCTGCCAGACTGGACGAGCTCATCAAAAAAAACAGGAGTTCTGGAATCATCCAAAAAATGAACGCCATCATACATAACAACAGCATGAGAAGGAGTAATAGCCCGGGCAATATCCTCCAAAGAATCAAAAGTTTCGGCAGGAACGGTACAACTCATACCGCCCGAAACTATATGCCCCCTATTCTCAGGACACTCACTAAGATGATGCTGTGCAACAAGAATGTTATCCCTGCCAAGCAGGCCGCTATTGATAATGCGGGAGTAAGAACGCACAATATGGCCGCTGCCTCCAGAACCCCTCGCGGGGCCTCCAAAAAAATGCATCCAAGGCTGTCTAAAAAATTCCACCATAAAACCCCTTTTACCGCTGAAAAGATCATTCAGCACAGCTTTTAAGCATTATCAATCAATAAAATACAGTTTGGAAAAAACAGGTTCCAGAAATCAGTGAAGGGAATATGGCGGATTACTTGCTGTTAATTTACATTGATTATTATGATTTCAGCAAGCAGTTTACTCCAATTCTTTTATTGCGTTTCTGGTTTTGTCAATAAACTCGTTCGTTTCTTTTCTTAAGATTTTTATTTCTATCCCTGTTACTTTTGTATCTATACCATATTGGTATTTCTCTCTTAGATGGACTAAATCTTCTCCTTCAAGAGTGTCTTTAGTCTCGTCAAGATATATTTTGTGTAAGTCGCTTAATTCTAGACGTATTTTCTTTTGCAGGATTAACTGTTCTATTACTGCAAAGGTACATTCTTGGTTTCTGCTTTCATAGCCGAGCATCGCCAGAATTGCCAATAAACAATGATATCTCGCATAGAATGACGCGCTCATCGCCCATTCACCAAAACCTCCATCCATCAAGTAGTCCATAACTTGTAAGTTTCTGAAAGCTTTGAGCAAATGAGCGTTTGCTTTAGTCAGGTCTTTGCTGGTTTTCTTCAGTCCTCTATGCCTTTCTCCTTCTTTTTCCGCTTTTTTCAAACACCATTGAACTTTATTCTCTATTGCTGGCATTTAATTATTCCCTCCAAAATGATTTCTTGGCCTGAAAGTATAGCTCCTTTTCTTAGTATGTCTAAAAGAACAAAGTCCTTGTTTTGGATGTTTTTTACCAAATCTTCAAAAGTTTGAATAACGAGCTGTAATTTTTTTGATGAAGTTCTCTGTAATTCTTGAACTTTTCTGCGTAAATTTTCGTAATTCCGCTTTTTAATTATACAAAAAATATCAATATCGTTTGCATCAATACCTTTAGTAAGCACAGAACCAAAAATAATAACACAATCAGCTAATCCCTGAATTTTTCTCAAATCTTCTGCACAAACTTTAGCAAAAGAGTTTAATTCATTTTGAGAAAGAACAAACTCAGCACTTTTTCTAGCCAATTGATTGTTAAAATTAATCTTATAATACATGGCCTGCCCTATACTTTCAAAAACCAAAATCTTTTGTTTTTCAAGCTTCTTAAGAATTTTGTAAGCGCCCATTGGAGATAAGCCCAGCCTTCTACCCACCTCATTCATGCTCATTCTTTCACTCCAATTTCTAGCCAAAAAATTAATTACTTTTGATTCATTCTTAGTTAACGAAAACATACTCCATACCTCAAGTATATAACTATATATTAGAAGTATATAAACCTTTCTGCTCACAAATATTTCACGAGTGAGGTTCGTTAAGAATTGATGCAAATCAGCCAATAACTGCAAGTTTTTGGAATTAAAATTTTGGGATTAAAAACGAGCGGAATAAAGCCCGGAGAATTAAACCTGCCGGTTTTTAGTAACATTTTCACTTGCCGTAAACTATCTCTCTGGCGGAAGCAATATTTCTCTTAACCTTCGCCTGATGCTCTGAGAGGATTCCTGAAAGAAAATCAATGCACTCTTTCTTCAGCTCGCCGCTCAACATTTTTCCGGACTTGTAATCATCATAAACTTTTTGGACAAACTTGGAATCAGGATGATGGTACAACAAAATTTCAAAAGATTTATCTTTTTCAGGAATGCCCCCCAGCTTTCTGTGCTCTGCCAAAGTGTCACGGCCTCCTGAAAACGCTCCGGATATTTTGCGCTTTATTTCTGAAGAAGAGTCAGAAAGGTATATCGCGGTGTCGGGCTCTGAAGAACTCATCTTCCTGCCCTCCTGCAGGCCGGACTGGTGAGAAAAATATATGAATGAAGGAATAATCATTTTATAAGGAAGCCTTCTGGCCAGATCCCTGCAAGCCCGGGCGTGAGGGTCCTGATCAAAACCTATACCGGTAATAGTCGGAGCCGGGCCAAAAAATTCCTTGAGCTGAAGATGCAAAATGTCAGAGTACTGCAAAAGGTTCGCCGCGATTTTTCCAAGATTCAAATGACCATACATGGCTTTAAACTCGTTCTCAGTAATTTTTTTGGAAACCTCAAAAGCAAACTCGTAATACCGGGGCTCCTTCCTGCTCTGAACATAAATATCCTCCTTAGGAACTCCGAGAGCCAAAAGATGAGAAATGCATTCAACAGCCAGCTCTTTAGCGCTGTCAAGACTAGGAACCTTAGAATCAGGCCTTGAAACATACGCATCAATATCGGAAACTACAAAAAAACTTTTCGCGCCAAGACTCCTCAACAACAAATAAACATCCACATCAACCTTGTGGCCAAGATGCAAAGACCCCGAAGAGGCTATGCCGGTCAACTGCAAAAAAAATTTTTTCTTCCTGATAGATTCACCAATAATTTCAAAATCCCTGTGAGCGGACAATATTCCCCTGTCAAACAAGTAATGCTTCAGGGGCAGGGACTTTTTGTCAAACCTCTTAAGGCCGAACTCTTTAACAAGACGCTCATCAATCTTCAACTCGCCGGAACCCCAAGGATCAATAACCTTACTATCACTCATGGCAAACACCCATTTTGTCAGGCAAGAATCAGAACACTATAAAAACCTTTTTAAATGATACTCAAGTCAGCACCATCATGTCCAGAGAAGAGCAAATAATTGGTGAAAGAATAAGAAAACTCAACGATTTAAGAAACAAAAAAATAAACCCGTACCCATACAATTTTCCAAGAGCAGAACACTCAAACATCATAGCATCAAAATACCACAACGCTTCAGAAACGCCGCAGGGAAACGTAAGATTGGCGGGCAGGATCGTCGGCATAAGACGCCTTGGAAAAATATCATTCTTCCACATTCAGGACGAGTCCGGAAAAATACAGGTTTGCGCAAAAGAAGAATCACTAAAAAATTATGAAGAGCTAAAATTATACGACGTGGGAGATTTTGCAGGAGTCGAAGGAGGAGTGTTCAAGACAAAAAGCGGAGAGATAACGGTGTACGCAAAAAGCGTAGAAATGCTCTGCAAAACAATACTGCCACTGCCAGAAAAATGGCACGGGCTGAAAGACGTGGAATCAAGATACAGGCAGAGATATCTGGACTTGATAATGAATCCGGAAATCAAGGAAACATTCAAAAAAAGAAGATTGATAATTGACACTATAAGAGAAACGCTAAACAGCCACGAATATTTGGAAGTTGAAACGCCTGTACTACAGCCAATATACGGAGGGGCCAGCGCTAGGCCGTTCAAAACCCACCTGAACGCGCTGAACATGACTGTTTACCTAAGAATTGCAAACGAACTGGCGCTGAAAAGATTAATAGTCGGAGGATTCGAAAAAGTTTACGAGTTCGCGAAAGATTTCAGAAATGAAGACATAGACACAACCCACAACCCGGAATTCACGCAGGTAGAGTTTTATGAAGCATACGCGGACTACCACGTAATGATGGAAAGGGTGGAAGAAATATTCACGAATTGCGCAAAAAAAATTTACGGAACCCTAAAAATACCCTTTGGAAACAGCACGATTGACCTGAAAACTCCATGGAGAAGGGCCACCATGAAGGAATTGCTGAAGGAACACGCAAAATTAGACGCTGACAAATACTCGGATGAAGAATTATTCGATCTAAGAATAACTTACAACATAGACATAAAAGGAGACATAACAAGAGGGCTGATGATACAACAATTATTCGAAGAACTGGTAGAAGACAAATTAATACAGCCAACATTCGTGATAGAACACCCTATGGAAACAACACCGCTGGCAAAACCATCAAGAAATACCAAAGGTTTAGTGGAGAGGTTCGAATTATTCATTGCAGGAATGGAATTCTCAAACGCATACTCGGAACTAAACGATCCAATACTGCAAAGACAATTATTGGAAGAACAGGCAAAACAATTAAGAGGAGGCGTCGAGGAAGCGCACCCGATGGATGAAGATTTTGTCCAAGCAATAGAGTACGGAATGCCACCAACAGGAGGGGTAGGAATAGGCATTGACAGGTTAACGATGCTTATGACAAACAATAAAAGCATCAGGGACGTAATACTATTTCCATTCATGAAAACTATTCAGGAATCGGAAGGAAATGCATTAAAAGAAAAAGCTAAAGAAGA
The DNA here is from genome assembly GCA_964373285.1 of uncultured Methanosarcinales archaeon. Lineage (GTDB taxonomy): Archaea > Nanobdellota > Nanobdellia > Woesearchaeales > ARS49 > JACQMS01. The sequence continues at coordinate 1,533 of CAYJTR010000009.1, read as the reverse complement.
ACGAGAAGAAGAAGAAAAAGAAAAAATTGGGACAGGCGACGAGAAGAGGAAAAAGAAATGAATGCTTACAAACCAGACAAAAAAGTTATAGGGCTCACTGAAGATATACTGATTTACGGGCGAACAGTTAAAAGAGTAAAAGCAAGAGTGGACACTGGAGCAACAAAGAGCAGTATTGACACAAAACTATCAGAAGAATTAGGGCTGGGACCTGCAATAGGCAAAACAGTAATAAAATCCGCGTCGGGGCAAACAACAAGGCCGGTGGTAAGAGCAGAAATAAGATTAGAAGACAAAAAAATGATTGTAGATTTCACAACGATAAACAGAAGCCATATGAAGTACAAAGTTTTAATAGGGCAAAACGTATTAATGAAAGGAGGGTTCATAATAGACCCAAACAAGAAAACGGAATAAAAATTATAATAAAAAAAATACGGAGCACTGGTGAAAAATGAAAGCCGCAATAATAAGTCTGGGAAGCACATCATCACAATGGATAGCGGAAGAACTAAAAAAATATTTTGACGAAGTAGAAAATTTAAGCCTGAAAGATATAGAAATAGAGATAGGAGCCCGGCAAGGCAAAGAAGTATTATACAAGGGAAAACCATTAAAACAATACGACTGCGTTTACGCAAAAGGAAGCTTCAGATATTCAACACTGCTCAGAGCGATAACAACACATCTGAAAAAAATAACATACATGCCAACAGAAGAACAAGCGTTCACGAGAGCCCACGACAAATTGTTGACACACCTGAAATTGCAGGAACACGGAGTGCCAATGCCGAAAACGTACATAGTGCCATCAGCTGAATCAGCAAAAAAATTGCTGAAAAAAGTAGTGTACCCGATAATAATCAAAATGCCTTCAGGAACCCACGGCAAAGGAGTAATGTTCGCAGACAGTTCAGAAAGCGCGATAACAATGATAGACACGCTGGCACTGCTAAAACAACCATTTCTGATACAAGAATACGTGGAAACAGAAGGCAAAGACGTAAGAGCATTTGTAATAGGAAAAAAAGTGGTTGCGGCGATGCAAAGAAGCGCGGGAAAAGGAGACAAGAGAGCAAACATACACTCGGGAGGCGAAGGAACACCAATATTTTTAGAAGAGCAGGAAAGAAAAATAGCGGTACAAGCGGCCCAAGCAATGCAGGCAGAAATATGCGGAGTAGACATGCTCAAAGGGCCAAAAGGACCGCTGGTAATAGAAATAAACATATCACCGGGACTGCAAGGAATAACAAAAGCAACAAAAATAAACATCGCAGAAAAAATAGCAAGCCACCTGTACGACAAAACAAGAGAGTTCAAAGGAGTAAAAACGAAAACTGTAACAGAAGAATTAAAAGAATTAATACCTGAAGAAAACCAGCCGGAAAAAGAATTAATAACAACAATAGATTTCAGAGGAGAAAGAATACTGCTGCCGAAGCTGGCAACAACATTATCAAAAATAAGAGAAGGAGAAGAAGTAATAATAAACGCGAAAAAAGGAAAAATAGAAGTAAAGAAGAAGTGAAA
>CAYJTR010000008.1:21812-24163 GCA_964373285.1 uncultured Methanosarcinales archaeon | reverse complement strand
ATTAAACCAAAATATTTAAATATATGTTGTATATTTGTATTACTACAATGATTGATGAGCTTAAAAGTCTTGGCTTAAGTGAAAGAGAGTGTAATTCTTACTTGGCCCTATATAATTTTCAGGAAGCAACAGCCACTAAACTAGCTAAAGTTACTAAAGAGTTCAGAACAAACATTTATGATACATTAAACAGTTTAGTTAAGAAAGGGCTTGTCACTTACAACATAAAAAATAGTGTTACATATTATCGGATATTAGATCCTAAAAAATTAATAGATTTTGTCAAAGAAAGAGAAAAAACTGCAGAAAGCATACTTCCTGAATTGGAGAAAAAATTTATTTCAATAAAGGAGAAACCAACAGTGGAAATTTACGAAGGCAGAGAAGGTTTTAAGTCTCTTCTTCTAAAGGCAATACGTGAAGAGAAAACAATATACATTATAGGAGCATCAGAAGAATGGGTGAAACAATTCCCAATACCACTACAACAATACATGAAAGAAAGAGAAAAAAAGCGCATAAAAGCCAGAATATTGTATTTCAAAGGCACCGAAACAATAAATCATAAACTAAATAAAATCAGATTTTTACCAACACAATTTCAACAACCATCAACAATCTCAATCTTCGGAGATTATGTTGCAATAATAATGTGGTCAGAACCGCTAACAGCAACACTAACCAAAAGCATTCAATTAAGCAACTCGTTTAAAAAATATTTTGAAATACTGTGGAATACCGCCAAATCTTAACCCAATGGCTGGAACTCACTGCTTTTCAGAATCCAAAAAACCGCAATTAGTGAGATATTGCTTGAGTATCAAGTGGCATCTCTCACCATATCTTTTTCTGCCAACATTAGGAGGCCTGAATAATCCGCCGGGAGTGCACTCGCCAAAAAAATTCAGCGCAAGCTCATTAGTAATAACAGAATCACTGGAAATTTCCGCCCATTGACGAATGGTATTAACTATTGACGTTTTTATCCTGTCATTGCCTGCAAGAGAAAAGAGATAACTCTCATCAACAGGGTCCTCAAAAGAAACATTCGGAGGAGTCATAGAAGGCTCTGGAACGCCCATCAAGACGCGCTCAAGAATTAAACGTTCTAATTCTCCAATCCCAAGACCAGCATTGGAAAGTCTCTCCTCATAATCAGAAATTAATAAAGGAACGCCCTTGCAAAGAGCGGCGCCTGCAGGCCTCAACAATCCAACACCCAACAAATAGTCCTCCAAAGCATTAAAGTGCACAACGCTGGAAGAAGGAAGCATTCCTTCATCAAACTCTTCCAAAGCCCTGACCCCTTTCATGCGGCCAACAATTGACAAATAAAAATCGAGCGCATGAGAATTAGTAACACCATACAAATCAATGCCGTGATGAATAGAAATGTGCCTTCTAACAGTAGAACCACTGCCGCGAACTCCGGAAGAAAACTTGTCAATAAGAGCATCATCCAGCGACGCGTTCAAAACATCTGTGGAAACATCAGGACGCGCCTCGTACAATTCCTCACGCTTACACTTCTTAGACATAAAAAACGGCTAAGCCTTTTCACCACCAGAAAAATCACAATCAACACCGCAAGATGCAAGATATACACTGGCAACCTTTGCAAGATTATCGCGATTGAAAGAAGAATCAGTATCCCTCCAATCAAAAATATGCTCAAGCCAATTAATCAACAATTCATTAGTTAAAGGAAACCCGCCAGAAATATTCACCCAATCCATAACATCGTACAACAAGTGAAACGCGGAAGGGTGAAAATTGGAAACCCTCAAAAGCAAATCCCTATCAATAACAGACTCAAGGTCAAAGCGTGAAGCGAGAACTATCTTATCAGAATCATCGACGGGATTGACAGAAAGCGGAGGAATACTATCAACAAGGGTTATAAATCTGTAAGAGGAAAGAAAATTTTCGAAAATGTCAAATTGTTCAGGACCAAAAGATTGAACAAGATTTTTTGTGCGGGCATAACCATCAACCTGCTTAAAACTTGCACAAGTGCAAAAATAAAAAATAAGAGCGTGCTCGATATTCAAAGGGGCATCAGTAGTATTAAAACCATTATAAGAACCAACAGCAGCGCTCATAAGGACAACATCGTGATTATCGAAGTGACGCATAAAAATATCAGACTCCAGAGGAGAACACAAAATTTCAGAGCTCAAAGCATTAGAAGGAACAAACAATTCAAAACGTGAGTGAACAGTCATACACAACCCCCTGTTAACAGCATTAATAGTATTAAGAATGGTATTAAGAACAGATTTATAAGCATTACTAAAAACAGGAAAAATACCTACCAATAAGTAGTATAGAAACGAAAGGTTTTAAAATAA
>CAYJTR010000008.1:0-21712 GCA_964373285.1 uncultured Methanosarcinales archaeon | reverse complement strand
GAGGGCAGGGGCAAAAAATGGCATTAAGAACAGAGTGGAGCGAAGAAATAGCTGAAAGAATTACTATATCTCACACAATACCCAGAGAACCATACTACAAACCCCAAGGCCACGAAGTAGACATATTCAACAGAGCATACCAGGGAAGACAAGCAATAGCGCTATTCGGGCCGACAGGATCGGGAAAAAACAGACTTGTAGAACACATGGGCTACAAGCTCAAAAGGCCAGTGATAACAATCCACGGAGAAAGAGGAGTAGACGCAACAGAACTAGTGGGAGGAGTGTACACAGAACTCAACGGAAGCTTCTACATGCCGGGACCATTATACATGGGAGCAAAAACAGGCGCGATAATACACCTAGAAGAAGTGTTAGAAATGGAATCAGACGTGCTAACACTATTACACTCACTAACAGACTGGAGAAGAGTATTAGAAGTAAAACTAACAGGGGAAACAATAGAATTAGAAAATGGAATGATAGTAATAAGCATGAATCCGGGAAAAGCGTATCAAAAAGCAGAAAAAAGATTCCCAAAACCAAGCCTGGCACAAAGATTCGTAGGAATACACTTAGGATACATGAGAGGCACAGAAGCAGTAAACATAATAGCAAAAGAATCAGGATGCGAGGAAAGAACAGCTTACGCGCTAAACGCGCTTGCAATAGCAATTGACGAAATGCACAAAGGACAAGAATACTCCGGAAGTCTGCCGGAAAGTGTAGGATTCCACGCATTAATAAACGCGGGCAAACAAATAAAGGCAGGAACAGGAACAAGAGAAGCATGCCAGGTATGCATAGCAAACGTGCTGTCACACGAAGAAGAAGTAAGAGAAGCAATAATGAAGCTTGTAAAAGACAAAGTAGGATGATAAGGGGTGAACATGCCTAAATATCATGATATACCCGTAAAAATAGAAGAAGTCCAAGAAGCCCTAAGAATATACCTCGAAAGCATAGCACTGCTGCCAGTAGAACCAAAAATAGACACATCAGAACCAAACCAGAGAATGGAAACAGTAACAACAGGATTTCTCAAAGGAAAATTATACATCCCACTGCCACCAGCAGTAAAAATATTCGGAAAAAGAGAAGAAAATGAAGAAGTTTACGACATTCTTGGGGCGTTGCACGCGGCAGCCCACAGGCACGGACAAATAATCCACGACGATGGAATGATAGAAATAAAAAATGAAGGAAAAGAATTAGAAGACGTGGCAAAACAATTATGGAAAGAATCAGTAGAAAGATATGGAACAAAAGACACGCCAATGCTGGGAGAAGGGGACGAGTTGCCAAGATTTGAAGTTGCAGGATTAAGAACATCAACATTCAAAAAATATTTCGGCACGCACGAAGAATTCTATGACACACTAAGAAAAATGGCAGAGCTGGGAAGAGTAATGCACAGGTTCTACGGGCAGAATCCGGGAGCGCCGGAAAGGCACAGAAAAGTGCTGGCAAAATTATACCGGGAAGAAGTAGAAGCGGCTCAAAAAGCCGGAGGAAAAACTGCGATAGACAAAATAGCAGGAGTAAAACTATCAAAACAAGAATTGTTAGACACAATACTAATGAGACTAAGATACTCACTAATTACCGGAACGAGAGATTTCGAGCTGACACAAGATGAAAGAAAAGAAAAAGAAGAACAAGAAAAGAGAGACCAAAAAAGTGAAGAAGACACGCCGGAAGAAAGACTGGAAAAACACAAGCGATTAATAATAAACAAGGACAGCCCGGACTACCACACAGGAAAATTAATGGAGATAGCAAAACCATTATACTCCAGAGATGCAACAAGGTATACATCATGCAAAACAGCAGGACAAATGCTGTTCTACTTCTATGACAGGTACAGAAGCAAAACAATACCAGAAATGAAGAGAAAAAGAAGAACAAGCCAAGAAATTAATAATATAGACCAGATAGCTGAAAATATAGAAGCAACAACACACCTATCAACAGCAGAAGAAGCCCAAAGATTAAGACTAACAGCATTAAGGGAACACTTTGAGACAAGAGTTAAAGAAACACTAACAGGAACATACCCATACCACGAGTGGAACAGCGTGGACTCGGGAATACCTGAAGAGAAGGGCGGCAGAAAAAAAGGGCCAATAAAAGATTACGTTCACGTAGTAGAAAGACGACAAGTACCAAAGCCAAAAGGCCAAACATACCCCTACCCGGAAATAGATATGACGTTAAACAGAAAAGTACAATCACAATTCGAACACTTACAGCCAGAAGGGAGAACAATACTAAGAAGACAAAAAAGGGGAAGATTAGACACCAGAGCATTCGTAAGATTTGCGAACAGGGTCAGGGCAGGAATACCAACAAGAGCGGACTATTACTGGAGAGAAACAACAGAAGAAAGAAGAGTAGCAGTACTATTATTAGTAGACATAAGCGACAGCACGGGAGAATTAATAACTCCAGAACACACAATACTGGACAAACTCAAAGAAGCAACACACCACCTCACGATAGCGTCAGGGTCAATAGGAGACCCATTAGCAATATACGCGGTAACAAGTTTTCCGGACAAGCAAAAAGGAGCAAGATTCACATACTTTTACGAAGTCAAAGAATTTGATGATACGATGGCAAGCGAAAAATTAAGAGAGGTGCTGACACAATTAGAACCAACAGCCAACAACAGAGACGGAGCGATAATAAGGCACGGAGCAACAATATTACAACAAAGACCCGAAGAAACAAAATTATTATTATACATAAATGATGGAGCTCCAGAAGACAAACCACTAATGGAGCCCCAAGACAAAAAAGAAAAATTCGTGGAAGAATCATGGATGAGAAGAGGAAGTCAAGTAGTCAGAAATTTAAGCGCGGACAAGCCGAAAACAGAATATGACATGCCGTACAAAGGAACATACGCATACGAAGATTTAAAACACGCGCTAAGAGAAGCAGGAGCCAAAGGAATAACACCAGTAGTTATAAGAGTAAACCAAGTAGACGATGCCGCTATAGCGGCGCTAAGACTAACAGGAGTCCAATACAGAACGGTAAAACCAGACATGAGCGATCTAACAAAAATACTGGCAAAAACATACGTGCAATTTACCAGATAACAAAAACCCGCTGCTCGGAGTTATCCAGGGGCTAAAGCCCGTGGTATTACGCTCTACGTCTGACTGCGGGTTTTTGGAATTAAAAACGAGCGGACTAAAGTCCGGGGTATCAAACCCGCTCGTTTTTAATGAGGATGAGAACAAATAACTATTACTTAGCAGGCCATTATTACTTGGCAGTCAACGTTTTAACAATTTCCTGAACGTAAAACTGTGCGGGACGGTCAAGCAACAATTTTTCAAGACCACTATCAAGCTTATCTCTCAAAAAACCCTTTTGCTTATCAGTCCAAGACTGCTCGGAAGCGGCCAAAGACCATTGAGGGTTAACACGATAACGCTGATCATCCCTGGAAACAACAATAGTTGCAGGCCTAGGAATCATAGGCAACTCTCCGGGAGGAACATTAAACAAACTAGTAACAGGCTTGTAAATAGTATTGGTAGAACCCCAATCACCGGGAGCAAAATCCGGCTCGTAAACACCAATAGTCAAAATGGCAGACGGAGGAACGACCCTCTTGCGAGGAACTCTCTGAGTCAAGGGAAGCTTGGCGCCAGCAACTTCTTCAGCACGAGTGCGAGCATTAATTATATGAGTGTGCAAACGATCCTCGCCATAAATATGAATCGCTTCATCAACAATCGTTGAATAATCCTTAAGAGCATCATTATTAGGATCAACACAACGCTCAAGAGCACAAGCGATACCCGCAACTTCTTCCAAAACATGAGATTCTTCGATATCAAAAACTTGAGAAGGGCTCAAATCTTTCTCTGAATGCATATCATGCTCAAACCACTCGGCACTTTGCCTGCGATATTCACCATTACAAGTATCAAGCCATCGACGCCTCTTACGAACAAGCTCATCCCTATACATAGAACAAAGATTTCTAGCAGCGCTAACAGAAAGAAGAATTGCAGAATCTTCGCCGGCGCTCACTCCGCTATCCGCGGAATCATCAGAAAGATTATCAGTTGCCATCGGCAACACCACCAAAAGTTTCTTCAACAAGATTCTCCAAAAAAAACTTGTTCAAACCATCAAGAGATTCACGAGCAAGAATTTCGGTAGCATCATCATCATTCTGAACAGTCCAAGAATTATTCCACCCCTCGGAATTAGTAACCTCAACAGATTTATCAACATTAATGTCAGCTTGAGTAAAACCGGAGGGAGAAAAAATTTTAGGAGTCCCAATAACTACGACACCCAAAGGTCTGGGAGAATAAGGAAAAACAACATCAGCATCGGGGGCGAAAGAAACATTATGCTGTCTAACACTCCTATCAGGACCGGTAGGAAGCAATAAAGCAACAGTCAAAGAAGAATCACCAGCAGGGGCGATGCCTGAATTTCTAACAGAAGAATTAAACCTTGCAGAATACTCTTTGAGAGTCTTGTGCTCGCCAGTAGCTGTAGGAACTAAATCATCATAAACATTCCCGTAAATAGGACCAAAAGAAGAACAGGCCCCTAAAGACCATGCACTGCAAGTGGTACGAATATCATCAGGGACGTTAAAAGAAGAACATTCATAACGGGCCTCAGCAATAGCATTCAAATATCCTAACAAATTTCTAGGAATTCTAATAGCACCACCGATCACGTCAGTAACAACAGTGCCCAAATTTTTAGGACCGCCAATGGATTCAAGAAAATCAGAATGATAAAAATCAATCTGCTTTTTGCGAAGATCAAAACGAGACTTCCATTGTTCAGGACTAAAATCTTTCAACATGATGCTTCTGTGAAAATGCCAAGTATATAAATGTTTCTATTGTTGTTACTATATAATGATTAATTGATTGTGGCATTGTTTTTTGATGAATCAGGATAGGAAAACAATCCAATAAGAACAAAAACTCACTATTAATCATGGTGCCTAAAAATGGTTGGTTGAGGACAAACATAAATGTTAAAGCGACTAGGAAAGCAGTCAAACGCGAACAAAAAAATCATTACTCTCACAATTTGTTTACAAAAATGCGGAAGATGAATGTTTAATCAAGCGCAACAACAAAAAAATGAAGAATTGTCCGAAAAATTTGCAGACATTCAAAAAACCAGTGAGCAATCATCAATCCAAAAAAGTGCTTACAACACTCACTTTTTGTGAACAAAAAATTGAAAAGAGTAGTTAGAAATACACAAAATCATAAAAATATTTTTCTATAGGTAAAAAATATGTGCAAAATATCTATATTATCACAAGATTAAAAAGTGAGTAGAACAGAAGGTGAGTAGTATAGTAGCCTAGTAGTAGCAAAGATAGTAGCCTACCGAGACAGTCCGTTTCTGGCAACAAAGAAAAACAATCAGTTACTAAAAACAAAAAACATCGACGAAAATGAGAGTTTTAGCAACGTTTTTCCGCATAAAAAAATAGAAAAACAGAGGCCCGAAAAACGACTGAAAAAGTTGTTGCAGGGTTGCTGTGGGAAATAAAAAAGTTTGTAAGCAATAATGGGATAAATCCACTATGTTGGGATTAGTTTGGCGATTTTAGGATGGGAACCCTGCCTGTCGAGAAAGGAACGCTTGAACTCGTTTGTCGGAATAATCGGTTAAAAGCAGGGAAAAATTATGCTAGGAAGGAATAATCGGAGAAAACAATAAAAATATCGAAAAGTGCGATGAAAGAGTTCGAAGAAAATGTCGGAATAATCGATGAAATAGACAATTGCCAGATTCAAAAAGAGAAAAAATCATGAGAAACAAGGGCTAAAGATGAATAATAACTCGTCGAAATGATAAAAATCCGTTCAAAGAGAGAGAAACAAAAAAGAGCAAAATGTTTAGTTAAAAAGTGCTTGTCGGACTTAATCCGTCAACAGTCGGGATAACACCGAAAGATTTTTATATTGAAGACACGCAAAAAAATGGATGGAAATACTGCTGGAGAATGCGGAACAAATACCCGGAAGCAACAGCGAGGAATTAGCGAGAATAATAATAACAAGATTCGGGCTATCACCAAGAAAAAAAGACGGAAGCGCAAAAATCCACACGATACTGCTCGAATTATACGAAAAAAAGAAAATAAGCAACAGGGAAAAAAAGCCCGAAGCCGGGTTAATGACTGTAGAAGAAATGGCGCTGTACGCGGGAGTGAAAAGGCAAACAATGTACGACTACCTCCACAGATTTCTCGACTTAGACATAATAAAAAAAACGAGCTTCGTAAACCAAGGAAAAGTCATAATAGGGTACGAATTGAACGGCAACACGCTGGAACAGGCGTTCAGAAAAGCAGAACAAAGAATCCACAACCACATCGAGACAAGCTTCAAAATAATAACAGAATTACAAAACACGATAAAAAAAGAAAAGTTGTCAGCAACAATGAAAACAAGCAGCGACAAAACACCCGCGGAAGATCCTAAGAACGAATCCAGTACGAAAGAAGAGTATTAACGCCCACGATGTTCTCCTTCGCCTGAGCTTCCCTAAAGGAAGAGTCCAAACTCAAAACAATGACGCCGTTATCATAACTCTTAGACAAAGGAATGCCCTTGGCAACGAAACTAGCAATATACGACGAAATCAATGATTCAGAAAAACCAGAACGCTCAGCAAGAGCACGATAAGTAACACGATTACCATTCTCACACAAAGCATACAAAGTAACAAACAACTCCTTCTCACGCTTGGTCAAAGGAGCAACAACAAATTTTTTAACAGAAGAAGACTCATCAACCCTCTTAGCAAGCAAGGACAAAAGAAGCTCAACCTTCTCATTAAGCTTGTTCAGCTTTTTATCAAGCTCGCACAAAAACTCGTGATTAGACTGAATCTCGTTAGTATTCTCGTTAATAGCGTCACGATGATCATCAAGCTCCTCACGAAGAGCGGAAAGCTCCTGAGGAAGCAATACACCTTCTTTTTCCACCAAAAAACCACCCCTGGTTTTACCGAAAGAACAACTAGAACTGTTTAAAAAGATTATTGTTGTGAAAACGTATAATCACGCTACAAATATTCAAGAAATGTCAAGAATTCAAGGAATATCAAGAACTGCAGAGTTAAAAACAATCATCTGCCCAAATCAGCCTCAAAAATGAATATTTTTTCACGGCCATCAGAAACAGTCTTGAACTCAGACTCCAGCTCTTCAAGAATCCTATACAAAGAACTCTTAGAACACAAACCCTGCTCATCAACAAGCATCTCACGAATCTGCAAACCGGAAAGACGGCCATACTTTTGAACCATTCCACGAATAGTCTGCTTCAAAAAGTCCTTGCCGTGATGACGAATTTTACGCTCAACACGCTCCTGCAACGAGGACTTCTTAACAACATTGTTTGAAGAGGAGTTTTCAAGACGCTGACGCAAAGACTCAAGAGCGGTAACAACCTTAGGAATATCAGATTCCAATCGCTCAACACGAGAAATTATGGGGTCAAAACGAGAGACGCTGTCACGCAAAGATGCAAGAGAAGAATTCATGGAATGCTCAAAAGAATCAAAACGCTTAACAAGCGCCTGCTCGCGAGCCAAAGATTCACGAACAGCAGACTCAACAGCCTGACGAACATGATCATGGGAGGGAACATTACGGGCAATATTCGAAACATTTTTGGAAGAGTTAACATGAACTGCCTGAACATTGGAATTAGCACGCTGAACCTCTGACTGGAGAAAAGAAATCCACTGCCAAGCAATGTCAAACTGCTGTTGAAAATTTGAAGACAACAGAGAAAACTGTTCGGAGCTCACAACATCTTTACTCTTCCCGAAAAACCACATGATTATAGAACAGAAAAATAACCTGTTTATAAATATTTCTCTAAAAAAAGTCTCGACGACAAAAACAGTCCCAGAATAGTCCTGAGACAGTCCCGGGACTGTGCTGGGAATGAAAAAGCAAGGGCTTATCGACGAGAAAACCGCATTTTCAACCCATAATTTGGGACTAAGTGGGACTATCTGGGAATGAATTGGGACTATCTGGGACTAAGTGGGAATGAAAATGGGACTATATGGGAATGAAACAATCTCAAAATGGGACTATCTGGGACTAAGTGGGAATGAGTTGGGACTATCTGGGACTAAGTGGGAATGAAAAGTATTAAATAGTAGTTATAACATCCGGCACCAAAAACAGTTGTTAAAACTGCTAAGTGAAGGACAATGGATAACAAAAACCCGCTGCTCGGAGCTGTCCACCTGCCTGGTCGCGGGTTTTTGGAATTAAAAACGAGCGGACTGAAGTCAAGGGTATTAAACCCGCTCGTTTTTAATAATCCACCACCCACTGTCCCCAACAAGAACCGCCGGGCCAAAACCCGGGCACGGTTCTTAAAAATGTTTGATTAGTGGTTTCGGTGAGAAGCCAAGAACGGGGTGGTATAAAGTTTGTTCACGAAAAGTGAGAGTTCAAACCCCTAAAACAGGTATGAGCAGGAACAAAAGACTAATAGAAAAGAAAATTGAAGGATAGAAAAGTTCATAAATGAGGGGTTAAGTATCACAAAATATGATTACAAAGTCAGGACTAGCCATAGAGCTAAGCAAACTGGCAGGATTTTATTCACCAAAAGTGAGCCGTGAACAATACTCCACAGACTCGGAAATAGCGTCAGAATGGCTATGGAATGCGTTCATGCTGGGAGATGTTCAGGATAGAAGAATAATTGATCAAGGAGCGGGCACGGGAATTCTAGGCATAGCATGCATGATGCTTGGAGCTAAAGAAGTAATATTCATAGAAAGTGAGAATTTAGATATGAACATAGCCAGAGAAAATGTGAAAAACGCACAAAAACAGAAAAATTTGGGTTTAGAGCACGTAAAAACAGTGTTCAGCAATGAAAAAGTTGAAGAACATGAACACAATGCAGAAGTAGTAATACAAAACCCCCCATTCGGAACACGCCGAAAAGGAGCAGACATAATATTCCTAAAAAAAGCATTCAAAAGCGCGCAAGTGGTTTACAGCATGCACAAAACAAGCACGAGAGAGTTCATACAAAAAGTGAGTCATAGTGAAGGGTTCAGAATAACCCATTCGTGGAGCTACAAAATGCCTCTAAAGGCAACTTATGGACACCATTCAAAAAAAATTCAAAGAATAAACGTTGACGTTCACAGATTTGAGAAATGTGTTGAAAGAAATTTTTGACATGAAAAACGAAAAGACAAAGTATATAAACAACCACAAAAAACTTTTGTTCATGAACATAAAAATCGTCGAGGATAAAAAAAACAGGCTGGTGTTCGAAATGCCGGGATTAAATCAGACAGTACCAAACCTTTTAAGAAGCGAGTTATGGAATAACGAAGAAACGAAAAACACAGGGTACCACGTAACACACCCGATAGCAGGACACCCGATATTCGTGCTAGAAACAAAGAGCAAAGAGGCAAGAAAAGTTTTAGACGAAGCGATTAAAGGAATAGTAAAACAGTTGGAAAGCGCAAGAGAAGACTTGAAAGGACTAAGATGAAGAATTGTTAAGCACCTCGTTATTTCAAAAAACGGTATGAGCAATAGAAAAGAATAAAAATACATAGTGCCTAAATTTTGTTATGTTTATAAGAGAAAAAAAAATAAACGGGCAAAAATACGGGTATATAGTAGAAAACAAATGGACCAGAGGAACAAGCAGGCAAAAAGTATCAAAGTACCTAGGAAAAATAATAGATGAAGGAATAACAAGAACTGCAACAACAAACAGCGAAAAAATAAGAGACGCAGTCCAAGAATTAATAGAAGCACATCTAAGGGAAAAAGGGTACGAAAAAAACAAGGAAATGTTCACAAAGAATAAAACCACGGTACACATTAAGACAGGAACGGTCAGAAACAAAGGAAAAAACGCGGTAATAAAAATGAACAACGGATATTTATGCAAGGAAACAATAGAAAAAGCAGGAAAACAACCAGAAAGCATAAAAGAAATGGCAGAAAATATAACAAATTCAGGAATAAACATAACACCTGAAGAGTTCGCAAGAATAGCACAAAAAATAGTGCCAGCAGAGGAAAAAGGCAAGAAAGAAAAAATATTTGAAAATTTCTACTATTAACTTCTTCCCAGAGCAGCCGCGTAATCCCGCCTGACGCTCCTGTTAGACTCCAAAAAAGTTCTAACGCCACGATATTTTATAATATTCCTATAAAAAAGATAGTCCTCAATAATAAGAGTTATGCGCCTGCTAATACCAACCATCAAGCCAGAACCATCAATAGGAGCATCATCACCAACATTCTGATTATACAAGTCCAAAAGCTCATAATCACAAACGGGAGACCCATCCTCCATCCAAGACCAAGAACGCATTTGGTGAACACAACGCAAAATCGCTGCGCGAGACGCGCCAGAAGCGCCGACAGCCAAACACTTCGCCAAAAGAAAATCTAAATCCGAAACACTGCCCGAATCAGCAACCATAATCCATTAAATGAATAAGTACAATAAAAACTTTCCGTTAGGTTTTTAAACAAACCAATAGTTCTAAGAATGAAATGTTCTACAGAATAAGCGTTCAAGATCATGTACGAGTCCCGCCAAAAATGTTCGGGAACGATGTCAAAAAATCAGTGCTGGAAAGCGCGAAAAAACAGTACACAGGACTAATAGACCAAGAATTAGGAGTTGTAGTAACAGTTGAAGACGTAAAAGAGATAGGCGAAGGAATAATAATACCCGGAGATGGGGCAAGCTATTATCAAACGATACTAAACATACTATCGTACAAGCCGGAATTACAAGAAGTAGTCACGGGAAGAATAAGAGACATAGCAGACTTTGGAGCATTCCTAACATTAGGACCATTAGACGGGCTAATACACGTATCACAAACGATGGACGATTACGTGACGTTCTCAAAAGACAAAAGCCTGCAAGGAAGAGACAGCAAAAGAGCACTAAAAATAGGAGATAATTGCAGAGCAAAAGTAATAGCTGTAAGCTTCAAAGATATAACAAACCCAAAAATAGGGCTAACGATGAGACAACCCGGACTGGGAAAAACAGAGTGGGTAACAGAGCCGGCACAAGCTCCCAGAAAACCAGCAAAAGAAAAACAAGAAAAACACGCCAAAGAAAAAACAGGAAGTGGAAAGAAATGAAGAGAAAAGCGTGCAAAAGATGCAAACTGTTCGTAGAAGAAGAAACATGCCCACTATGCAAAGGAAACCAGTTCATACTAAACTGGAGAGGAAGACTAACAATACTAAACCCTACAAAATCAATGATCGCACAAAAAACAGGACACCAAGCAGCAGGAGAGTACACGATAAAAACAGAATAAGGTGAAAAAATGCAAATAACAATAACGAAAGAAGAAGAAAACAAGTTCCTAGAAAGAAAAGAAATAAAAGGAAATTTATCATACCAAGGAACAACACCAAGCAAAAATATACTAACAGAAGAAATAGCAAAAAGGTACAACGCTGAAAAAAACAACGTAATAATAAAAAATATAAGAACAAAATACGGATTACAGGAAGGAACAATAAGCGCGGTAGTATACTCCAACGAAAACGCGAAAAAACGCTCGGAACCAATAACAAAGCACCAAAAAGGCGGAGCGGCAAAAAAAGAAGAAGGAGAAAAAAAGTAAAATGACAGCACCAACACAAAAAAGCAAAGGAAAAACAAGACAGCACTACGAAATTCAAGGAAACAGAGTAGTACCAAAAAACCAAAACTGCCCAAAATGCGGGCCGGGATGCCTGCTGGCAAACCACACGGACAGGGTAAACTGCGGAAAATGCGGGTATACTGAGTATAAGAAGAAGTGAAGACCGCCCGGCTATGGACTACAGACCATGATTAACTGTATGCTTAATCGAAGATTTTTACGCAAAAAACTTTGAAAACGCAAGTTTTATATACTTTCATGCTTCATTAAACATTAAACATGATTACCACGATAAGTAAAGGGCAACAACTCACAATACCCGCAAGTATGAGAGAGTTAATAGGATTGGATGCAGGAGTAAAAGTAGATATAACCCTTGAAGATGACAGAATTATCATTACTCCGATTGGCGAAGATATTGAAGAAGTATTTAAAAGATCAAAAAGAATTACCCCAAAAAAGAAGATGAGTGCAGAACAAATGGATGAACTAAATGAGGAAATGTTCAGATGAAATTTATTGATAGCAATATTATTGCATATGCGTTCTATCCAAATGAACATCAAGAACTCTGTCAACAAAGTTTAAGAAGCGGGGGAATAATAAATACTTTGGTTCTCATAGAAGCGTTTCATATTATAGAACATCAGACGAGCAGAGAACACGCAAGAGATGCAATAAAGTCAATACTCAAAACGAATATAACAGTACTGAATACAGACATTAACCTTATTTTTGAAACAATAAAAAGAACAGAGAAAAACAAACTAAGATTCATCGACC
Organism: uncultured Methanosarcinales archaeon; assembly: GCA_964373285.1. Taxonomy (GTDB): domain Archaea; phylum Nanobdellota; class Nanobdellia; order Woesearchaeales; family ARS49; genus JACQMS01. The sequence continues at coordinate 9,223 of CAYJTR010000008.1, read as the reverse complement.
TCTTACACTACACAACAGCACTCACACACAATTGTGAAGCTATACTCACCTACGACAAAGACTTCAACAAATTAGACATACCAAGAGAAGAACCAAAATAGAAGAAAACCTGACAGCACATTTCTGTCACAATCTTTATAAAGAGCACAAAACATTATTCAAAAAAAGAGATGTGAAAATGACTGAAGAAACAGAAACAAGTGCAACGGTTTTCGAAGAGGCGGTTAATGCATCAACAATCAGTGATATTTTAAAAATACTGCCAACGAAGAAAGCAAGAAGAACACTGGTTAGAGAGGTCGCAAGCGCAAACCCCGAAGCACTAAAATTATTCCCAAAATCAATCATAGAAGAAGTAGTATCTAAAGAAAACCACAACTCAGTACAAATCCTCAAAGCAATGGGAGATCATAGAGGGGCATACGAAATAGAAAAAAAGAACGGAAATATAAGCACGGCAATACTAACAGGGTATGGGTTAATTACTCCAGAAGAATTAGAAGACATGATAGAACAATTCTCCAAAAAGTATGATGGTGACACTAAAGCATGCACAAGAAACCTGCTCGACGATCTCACAGAGAAAGCATTAGAGAAAGGAGATACCGAAAACGCAGAAAAATTCATGATGCGGGAATTAGAACTAACAATCATAGACGCTGAAAAAACTCAAGAACCATACGCATACCTGCGTGCGGGAAGACTATCAGAAAAAATACCATCCCAAAAAGAAAAAGCACAATCATACTACGATAAAGCATATGAGATAGCAGAAAAAAATCCAGATAGACAACAATTCGCAAAAATAGCAATAGCAGTAGGAAGAACAGAAGAAGCAGAAAAAGCGTATACTGCACTGCTCGAGCAACTGATAGAACAAATCAAAGGGTTAGATGGAAGAGACTGGCAAAAAAGAAATGATATAGAAGAAAGGATAAAGGGAGTACTAAAAGATATCAAAAAAAGGTTAGATAACAACACAAATATGTACGAGTTAAGAATTACCGCCAACGAATTAATAAAAAATTGGGATGATGCGGCAGAAATATTAGCAAAGCAAGGGCTGCCAGAAAAAGGAGCAAGATTATTGCAACAAAAAACAGGAATGTGGGATGCGTCATACTTTGCAATGCAAAATCATCTGCCAGTATTAGCAATTGCAATACTAGAAGAAGGAAAAGATTATGAAAGGGCGCTAGACATGGACAAAAGACACAGAATTTTAAGCCCTATCCAAAGAAGAAGAATTGCAGAAAAATGGTGGGAAGAAAAAATAGAAAATGGATCATACACACAAGCACTGGAAATAGCAAAAACGTGCCACCTCAAAAATCAAAGAAGAATAACAGAACAGGTACTAAAAGTGATACCACAAGCGGTGGAAGAAGAGGAGACAGAAGAGGAAGAAGTGGATGAAGAGTAAAAGGATTCTGTTTTTTTAAAAAAAAAGCGCTGATTCAGTAATTTCAGTAATAATAACACTTAGGGAAATATCCAGCAATCGTGAAGAGATCACTGCTTCTTCAAGGGCGCCTGCTTAATAGGAGTGAAAAAAACTTTTTTGGAAGAGAGAAGCATGGAAACCGCCAAAAACAATATTGCGGTTATCAATAGGGGAACGGATTGCTGCAACAGTTCGGAAAAGTTCTGGCCATGAATGGTTGCCTTTCTCAAAAATTGAGTGCTCTGATACAAAGGATTGTAAGAAGCAACATCCTGAACAGACTGGGGAACCGTAGCAAGAGGAAGAATAACGTCAGAAAGAATGAGCATAACAGTAATCAACAAAATTCCAATAATCAACGCCATCTCCTCACTCTTAGAAACCACGCCGGTAAGAAGGCCCAAAGCAGTGAAAGCAACCCCCGAGATAAAAAGGGCGAACAATATAGCAGGACCATTATCCGCGGCCTTGGAATAAAACAAATACAAAAGGGCAAAAATGAGCAGTGCCTCAAGCAAAGTTATCAAAAGGCCGGCGGTGTAAATGGAAAAAACGTTCTTCCAAGAAGGTTGAGGACTCAACTGTTCACGAATATGAGCCGGAGAGGTTTTATCATAAACAACAATAGCAGGAGTTATTAAAAGGGCAGTCAATGACAACACAAGTATTGCAAGAGTGGGAAAAGTGTAAGGAAGTTTTGAAGATTGAACATTAATCTCATCAGTATTAGTAATTATGGGAAGAGCAATCTGCGATGCATCAGTAATAGACAAAGAGTCAGCCCTGTCAATAATATTCTTAATAGAATTCTTGGCGGCCCGAAGATTTTGGCCCCCAGAATCCAAGTTTTGAATAGCAGTGGACAAAGCAGTTCCGGCCTTAGACTTCTCATCAGAACTCTTCTTCAAAGTATCAGACAATTTTAACAACTCAGAAGAAAGCGATGAAATAGTATCATTAAGCTTCAACAATGAAGCATTAGTAGCATTGCTGTCAATAGAAAGCTGAGAAGTAAGATTTGTTATAGCTGACTGAATCTTCAAAGAGTGAGAAGTAATATTAGTCTGAGAATTGTCAAGCTGGATTATTACAGAAATTGTTGATTGAATACTATTAAGCTGGGTGACAGTGTTCCCAATAGTTTTTTTTGCCTGAGCATCCAAAGAATCCTTATGAGTAGAAATCATGCCTGCACCGGGAACGACTGGAGAGACATCAATGTTGCCAAGAGCAGTCTGAGCATTCTTAACACTGGAAATACTATTATCATTAGAAGTTACAGAGTCATCAACAGATTTAAAACCAGATTCTGCCTCAGACTTTATATCATTAATAGTTGACAAAAGAGTGGCGGCCTTGCCCAATGTCTGCTGTTGAGACTGAACAGAAATATAGCCACGAAACTTTTCCTTAATAGTGTTCACGAGCTGAGTCCTTGAAGGATCAACATGAAAAGTAATAGAATTCTTTCCATTAACACCATACTCGAAGCCCTCAGCAAAAGTTATACACGCATGATAGTCGGAGGCAACAACTTTTTTAATACAATCAGTAGAATTCTGCTCCATAAAAACAGTAAAGTTGGAAGAATTAATGGCGGATATTAACTGCAAAGAGTTATCAGTGCCAACACCAACAACACCAATCCTAAAAGTGTAAACATTAGTATTATCATAAGCAATACCTGCAATCAGGAGAATCAGCAATGGAGCAAGAAGCGCAAGAGCCAGAACAGTCTTCTTCCTAGAAAGCAAAGTAATATGCTGTTTCATTTGACCACTTCCTCGAAAACCTCTGAAAGAGTAGGATGCTGAACGCTCAAATGATTAATAGTGCAATTTACCTGCTCAGATATAGTGATTATATTTTGGGCAAGAGCCAAAGGATGCTCGGTGGTAATTATGGTAATGCCATCCTTATCAAAATGGTTAGTGAACAAATCACTAGAAATTTTTTGAAGAATAACAGAAATATTTCCGCGAACCTGCAACCTGACCTCGTAATGCTTGGTATAAACGTTGCTCAAATCATCAACAGGACCAAAATCCAAAAGCTGGCCCCCCTTCAATATCGCAATCCTAGAGCAATGAGTGGAAAGCTCGTCAACAAGATGAGAAGTCAAAAGAACAGTTGTGCCGGAAGCATTAATTCTTTTCAACAAATCCCAAAGGTGCTGCCTAGCCAGAGGATCAATATCTGCCAAGGGCTCATCAAGAATTAATAATTCAGGCTCGTGAATAATGGCGCAAGCGACATCAAGCCTCTTCTTCATACCGCTACTAAACTCTTCAACCCTAGTGTTCTGATCATCAAAAAGTTTTACGAGCTTCAAAAGCTCCGAAACCCTATCCCTATTCTTAACATTGAACTGGTTGGCAAAATGCTCCAAATTCTCCCGAGCAGTAAGATGCTCGTGAAGCGCGGGCTGTTGAGGAGCAATACCAATACTAGAATGAGTATGAACAGTACCGCTACTAAGAGGAAGAATGCCCGCAATAATATGAAGAAGAGTAGTCTTACCAGAACCAGTAACACCAACAATACCAATAAGATCCTTCTTATTGACAACAAGATTAACATTGACCAAAACCTTTTTCTTATTATAAGATTTGGTAAGATTAGAAATAGTAAGAACACCATCAGACTTTTCAGAAATCTGAGGCTCCTGCCGCAAATATTTCTGAACGGTACTCTTGGGCCAGCCGCTACGCAACAATGTCTGCTCAAGATCCGCCCGGGGCATCCTGCCGAGAGCAGATGATATAAATCCCTCAACACTACCAGCAACTACCACAGTAGAAGTTTTTTACTAGAACGTTTAAAAATAAGTGTTACTATTACTAAGAGAAAACCCGTTATTTTTGATAACCCTTTTATATACAACAATTATCCCGGAACTCATGCTGTGCGAGATGTGCGGAAGCGACGGAATACTAACAAGAACAATTATAGAAGGAGCAGCTATGAACGTTTGCGAATCATGCACGCAATACGGAAAAGTATTGACGCCCAAAAAAATGGAAGCGCCAAAAAAACAAAAGCATGCGCAAAAAACGCCTGAGAGCATAGAAAAAGTGACAAGCGACATAGGAACAATACTGAAAACATTAAGAGAGAAAAAAAACATGACGCAAAAAGAATTCGCAATAATACTGGCGGCAAAAGAATCATTAATACACAAAATAGAAACAGGTAATGCAATACCAGACATACCAACAGCAAAAAAATGGGAAAAAATAACGGGAAAAAGATTAGTAATAGAAACAGAAAATAACGGGGAAACATTCACGAAAAGCGATACGAAAAAAATCACTGGATTAACAATAGGAGACATGATGAAAAGCTAAGGAAAGGTATTGTATTAAGCGACCAACTACGAGAAGTTTTAAAAGCAGTTTGAGAATACCAACAGCATGGTGGAAACTCTAACAATAATACTGCTTCCAGTGTACGCAATATCATTATACTTCATGATAACAATACTGCTAAAAATAATAGAGACAGGCAATAAAAAACCATTAAAAAAAGGAATAACTGAATACCCATTAGTAACGATAGCAATACCAGCGTACAACGAAGAAGACACGCTAAAAGAAACAGCAACATCAGTACTGCAACTGGAATACCCAAAAACAAAATTTGAAGTCATAATAATAAATGACGGAAGCAAAGACAAAACAGAAGAAGTGGCCAGAGAAATAATAAAGGAAAACAAAAACAGAAAAATAACACTGATAAACCAAGAAAACAAAGGAAAAGCTGAAGCCCTAAACAACGCACTGCTAAAAGCCAAAGGAGAATATTTCGCGTGCCTAGACGCGGACTCTATGATAAATCCAGAAGCACTAAAAGAACAAATAATGAAGTTCAACCAAGAAGGAAAAAAAGCAGGAGCAATAACACCAATAATGCTGGTACACTCGCCAAAAAAATTTGTGGAGTGGATACAATATGTGGAATACGTAATAAGCGCGCTGATGCAACACACCATAGGAGAAATGGACGCGATATTCGTAACACCGGGGCCATTCAGCCTTTACAAAACAGAATTAATAAAAAAATTAGGAGGATTCTCCAAAGAAACAGTAACAGAAGACCAAGAAATGGCGTACAAGATACAAAAAGAAGGATACAAAATAAAACAATGCACTGAAGCATTCGTGACAACAAAAGCCCCAAAAACGTGGAAACAATTATACTACCAAAGAAGAAGATGGTTCTACGGAGGAATACAATGCCTAACAAAATACAAAGGGCTAATACTCAACAAAAAATACGGGGATTTCGGAATGTTCCAGCTACCAATGAACATAGCATTCTATATAATGGCAGTAATAGGACTGGGAGCATTCGCATACATAGAAGGAAAAGCATTAAATAACTGGCTAAAACTACTAAACGCATCAGGGTACGACATATGGACACTAATAAAAGCGAGCACAATACCAAAAATAAATATATTCACGATAAACATAATATCGGCAGGGCTGTTCATAACAACAACAATAATAATACTATACATATTCATAAAAGCCCACAAACACGTGAAAAGAAAAATAACAATAAAGGAAGCAATAACATTCATACCATTCGCATTCTACTACTACCTGTTCCCCGCAATAGTGATAATCACACTAATACCAACAATAATACAAAGAAAGAAATACTGGTGGTAAAATGAAAAAGCCAAAAAGCATTGAACCCAATTTTGAAATGAAACCAAAAAAGAAACATGAGGAACCAGAATCCGCAGAAGAAAGAAAAACATCATGGTCAAAATACATATTCGCGATAGGATTAACAGCACTAATAATAGTTGCGACAATAACAACATATCTGGTGGCAGACACTACAAGAGTAAAAGAGCTAAACCTGCAATCAGAAATAATAAAAACAGATTATGAAAGCCTGCAAGTGCAACAATTATACCTGACAACAATACCTAATACAAACGAAAGCTGTCCAGCACTAAAAATCGCGCTTCAAGAGTCAATAAAAAAATTGGCGGGCTCACTAGACAACGTGAAAAGCGCAAGAGACAGCACCATTATAAACGAAAAAGAAATGACAAACATAGAAAGAAAATATTTAAACGATAATATAAGATACTGGTTATTCGCGAAAAAAACAAAAGAATTATGCGGAACTGACACGGCAATAATAATATTCTTCACGACAACCCGCAATTGCGATGAATGCGAAAAACAAGGAGCGATACTAACATACTACAAGAAAAAGCTGCAAGATCAAATACTAATATTCCCGCTGAACACCGCACTAGAAGAAGATGAAGCAATAATAAAAATATTAAAAATGCAATATGGGGTAACAACACTGCCCGCAATAATAGTAGAAAATGATGTTTACAACAGAATAGTAGAAAGAGAAGAATTACGAGAAATATTAAAAAACAAATATTATGACACCACAAAAATATCAGAGGAGTAAAAGAGACAATGGGTATGAATGAAATGAGTATAACCAAAATAAGCACAATTAAAAAAAACAGGGAAAGAACAGTGTTAATAATAGCGTCAATAATAGTAATCGCGCTGGGCATAAACTTTTACGCGAAAAGCGCAACATACTGGTGGGACGAATCAACATACATAGGAATGGGAAGATTCATTGAAACAGGAGGAAGCATAGGATTCTGGGAAAATTTCAGGCCGCCGGTAATACCACTAACAATAGCACTACTTGAAATGTTCAGAACGCCGACAGAAGTGGAAAGATTAGTAATATCAAGCGTTTTTGCAATATTACTGTTATATGCAACACTAAAACTGGCGAAGAAAAATGATGAAGAAACAGCACACTGGGCATTGCTACTGCTTATAACTGCACCAGTAATAATAAAACTATCACCAAGAATATTAGCAGATATACCATCAACAGCAATAATAACTATCAGTGCAGTACTATTATTCTCAAACAAAAGAATGCCCGCAGGAATAGTTCACGGAATAGCAATACTAACCAGATTCCCGCAAATAATATACATTCCGGCATTCACAATATACATTTGGTGGGATGCAATAACAAACGGAACAAAAGAAAACATGCTGAAAGCAGTAAAACAAACAATGCAGTATGTTACAGGAATAGGAATAATAGTCGGAGTATACACAGCATTTCAAAAAATTGTTTTCGGAAGTTTCACGGAATACATATTTTACGCACAGGCAGTGCCAAAAATAGGAAGCGCAAAACTTTTTCCGACAATAACAACATTTTATTTCTCATACCTTGCAACAACAATATTACTGCTACCATTATTAATCATAGGAATTATTTATTACACAAAAAATTATAAGACAGAAAAAAAAGGAATATTCCTCACAATAGCGACAGCACTAATGATAGGATACCTGACACAATTCCCATACAGAGAAGAAAGATTTCTGGTAATGGCACTGCCATTCATAGCAGTAATATCCGCAAAAGGACTAAAAATAGTCCAAAAAATTCTGAGAAATGCAGTTTCTGCCGGCGCGGAAAAAGCATTCACAATCATAGTCATAGTGCTAATCGTAATAATGACTATGCAAGGAATATCGCAGGCAGGACTGTCAATAGGACAATACACGCCACAAGAAAAAGAATACTACAAAAAAATATCTGAAATAAAAACAAAAGAAGGAGAAATAATACTAATGGCAGAAACAGACGCGCTAGCACTCACAAAACAAAAAATAAGATTCCTCGGAGGAATACAATACGCAAGAAAAGAACTTGAAAGACTCAAACCAAACGCGGCAGCATTCGCGTGGAACAACTGCACATATGCCTGCCCAGCAGGAGATTTAGACTGCGACGAAGAAAAAAGAATGTTCAACGAAGATTTAAGCAAGCTGAAAATTACGTGGAATGCAACAATTGGAAGCTGTACGCTGGCGATATACGAGGCAAAATGAAGAATCCGCCTGAAAATTTGCCATCCCGCAGTTCGCTTCGCGACCGGCAAATTCTAATTTCAAAACTGGGTTACAAAAATCGCCCCAAGGGGCGGGGTATCAAACCCAATTTTGAAATGACCCAAAAATGTGCGCAGGTAAAAAAAGCATCCATAATAATCCCGGTGTACAATGAAAGAAAAACAATAATAGAAATACTAAAAAAAGTGAACGAAGAAAAAATAGGCCTGCAAAAAGAAATAATAGTTATAGACGACAAAAGCACTGACGGAACAAGAGAAATATTAGCCGAGAGCGGCCATTTATACACAAAAATATTAAGACACGAAGCAAACAAAGGCAAAGGGGCGGCAATAAGAACCGGGCTGGAGCACGCAAGCGGAGAAGTAGTAATAATACAAGACGCAGACATGGAATATTCACCATCAGACTACAAAAAGGTTATAGAACCAATAATACAAGGAAAAACAAAAGCGGTTTACGGATCAAGATTTTTAAAACAACCACTGCTAAGCAGGCAAAAATGGGCAATACCAGCACACTTCATAGGAAACAAAATATTATCAATAGCAACAACAATATTATACCTCAACAAAATAAGCGATATGGAAACATGCTACAAAGCAATAAGAAGAGACACATTGAAAGAAATAAATCTGGAAGCGGAAAGATTTGATTTCGAGCCGGAAATAACCGCAAAACTGCTAAAAAAAGGAATAAAAATACACGAAGTACCGATAACATACAATCCAAGAAAAAAACACGAAGGAAAAAAAATAAACTGGAAAGACGGAATAAGAGCAATATGGACTCTGATATACTGGAGATTCAAAAACTAAGACATTCCACGGCTCTGTCCTGA
>CAYJTR010000007.1:0-24362 GCA_964373285.1 uncultured Methanosarcinales archaeon | reverse complement strand
AGCGTCAACAATAGTAAAAGTAATAATGGTGCGAACTGGTGGCAAAAGTCGAGCAGTGCGAGATTCAGGACAGAGCGTTTTTTCGCTTCAAAATAACATAAAAAATTAGTCACATTACTTTCTCAACGAAATTTTTTAGCATTTCTTCCATTCTTACTTCTGGGTGAAATAGCGTTCCATACATTTTTCCCTTTTGTATCATTATCGGTTTTTTTCTGTTTCCTGCCAACACTTTGAATCCTTTGGGGGTTGTTATTCCATAATTATGTAATTCGTAAACTTCGTACTCTCCTTTTTTTAGTATTTGTGACTCGTCTATTTTTATAGTGTGCATTCCTATTTTTGGATATTTGATTATTTTTGCTCCGTGAGCCATCCCTATTGCGTGCATTCCTGCGCATATTCCCAGCACCGGTTTTTTTGTTTCTTTGATCCACGACCAGTCGCCGTTTTTGTAATTATTGTCTTGGATCGGGTTTCCTGATAGAATGATGTGTGTTGCACTTTCAAGATCTTTCTTCATAACTTTTGTATAATGTTTCACTATGCATTTGCCTGCGGTGCCCGCGATTTTAACTAGTGGTTTTACGAATTCTTCTTCTGATAACAAAAGCCCGCTGTTCGGAGCTATCCACGGGCCGAAGCCCGTGGTATTGCGCTCCTCACCTGATCGCGGGTTTTTGGAATTAAAAACGAGCGGACTAAAGTCCGGGGCATTAAACCTGCTCGTTTTTAATAATTTGTCGGAGCAGAGTGAGATGATGAGTATCATTTTTTCACCACCTCGATTATTGTTCTTCCTGCATGCCCTTCAAATATTGTTTCTTTTATTTTTATTGAGATTTTTCTTTTGAAGCATGGTGCATTCGTGACGAACGTTTCGTATTCTCCCCCCTCGCCTGCGGCGTTCAATCCGTATTCTTTTCCTAATTTTATGATTTGTTCCACATATTTTTTTGTAATTTTTTTTCCGAGCCATTCTTTTGTGAATGGGTGCGCCGCCACTGCTGATATTACAAATTCGAATTTGTTGTCAAGAATTTCTTTCATGTATTCTTCTTGGTCTCTCTGCCATAGCGGGTTGAAGCACCACACTCTTAATTCCCGGCATACTTTTTGTATGCGGGTGGATTGATACACTGATGCTATCGCTCCCGTCACAACTCCTTTTATTTTGTATTTCTTTTTTGCTTTTATTAGCGCGTTCTTCAAATCTTTTATTTCTTCTTCTTTTTCTCCCCTTGTTTTCTGTATAATTATTGGTAATCCTATTGCTTTTGATTGGTGTTCTGTCAAGGAGATATTTGGGGTGTGAAATAGGTATGAGTCGGGATTTTTTGGGATGAGCGTGATAAGGCATGCAACTTCTTGTTGCGGGCATTGTTGTGCTTTCCAGAGTGCATAGCATGAATCTTTGCCTCCAGAGAATAATACTGCGAGTTTCATATTGTTGTAATAATGGAAATGGATTTAAATGCTTCTATTGGATTTTTCTTTTATAAGAGCGAGTATTTCCTTTCCAACACTGTTCCAAAATGATATTATTTCTTCTGCTTGTTCTTTTGTTGAGCGGAATGCGCGGTAGTTTATGTCGTGTCGTATGTTTTTGTACCTGTCAAGGTGTTGGAGTATTTGTTTTTCTTTTACCGGTTGTTCTTTCAGAATTGCTATGCTTATATCGTGTGTTTGCGGTTCATATCCCTCCATCCACCACAGTATGTCTCCGAGTTGTCGTAGGCACTCATATAATTCACGAAAGATTATGATTGCGGTTTTTGGGGTGCATTCTATGTCGAGAGTTCCGGAAGCAGTCATTTCTATTGTTTCTATTAGTGATTTAATGACTGCTGGTTCTGCCGTTTTTTTTCGTATCTCTCTTCGTTCCAGAAGGCGTTCAATATTCATGTTTTCACCTCGAGAAATCCTGAAAGTAGTATTCCATTAGCTATCGCCGAAAAAAGATTTTTATCTATCATTGTTCTATGAAAAAGGTGAATTTGTATGGTCTTTCCTAAATTCTTGTTTTTCATTTTTTGTATTTCATATTCTTGTTTTTTATCAAGTTCTATCGCAATATCTATGTCTGATGTGCTTTCATCATCTCCTCTGCCGTAGCTTCCGAAGAGGATTACTGAACGCGGATGTGGATATTTCTTGTTGATTTCCTCGAGAAGTTCGCTTTCATACAATAAGTATAAGTTATATATTCGTTTCATATTTTTGAAATGTTTGTGGTCTGTATATGCACGTATTCTCCATATTCGCCCGATTCGTTTCACGAGAATAAGATTTTCTTGTATAAGACGTTTCACAATAGCAGTCATGTTTTGTTTTGCCACCCCTCCGAGAGTTGCAAGTTCTGAAAGTGTGAATTCTTTCTCCGGAAATCGAAAGAGCGTCTCAAGAATTTTTTGTTTTGATGTTTCCACAAACAACAATTGTTTCATTTTATTACTCCAGTAATATTAATATTACTCTAGTAATAGAACAGAACTATTTAAATGTTCCGGTCAAAAACACAGAACCTTGCATAATCCATGAACCATTGCTCGTTCTTCACATTCCTTCCATGTTTGGCATTTGTGTCTGGCCACCGCTTTGTGCTGGCGGGCCTCCTGCTATCACGTCGTCGATTCTTAAAATCATTTGCGCTACTTCTGATGCGCTTGATATCGCTTGTGTTTTTATTTTTAGTGGTTCTATCACTCCTGCTCTCCACGCGTCCACCACTTGGCCTGTGAACACGTCTATTCCCGCCCAGGTTTTTCCTTGGTCGTGTGACGCTTTTAGCTCTGCCAGAACATCTATTGGGTCTAGTCCCGCGTTTTCTGCCAGCGTTCTTGGTATTACTTCCATCGCTTCAGCGAATGCTCTTACTGCTAGTTGTTCTCTTCCTGACAGCGTTTCCGAGTATAATCTTATTTGTTTTGATAGTTCTACTTCTGGAGCTCCCGCGCCCGCCACTACTTTTCCTGATTTTAGTGCTGCCGCCACGTCTCCTAGAGCGTCTGTTATTGATCTTTTTACTTCGTCAACTATGTGTTCTGTTCCCCCGTGGACCAGTATTGTCACGCTTTGGGGGTTTTTGCATTCTTCCACGTACGTCATTATTTGGTCGCCCATTGCTTGCTTTCTTACTCTTCCGGCCATTCCTAAATCTTTGCTTGTTAAGTCGTGGATGCTCGTGACTATGTTCGCTCCTGTTGCTTTTGCTATCGCTTCCATATCGCTTTTCTTTAGTCTTCTTGATGCGTAAACTCCGTGTTTTGAGAAAAAGTGCTGGGCTATGTCGTCTATTCCTTTTTGTGTGAATACTACGTTTGCTCCTGTTTCTAATACTCTGTGAACCATGTTTCTTAGCATTGTTTCTTCTTGGTCTATGAATGCCTGCATTTGTGATGGGTCTGTTATTGATATTTTCGCGTCTATTTCCGTGTTTTTTATCTCCAGCGCAGTATCCAGCAGCGCGATTCTGGCATTTTCCACAGTTTCCGGCATTCCGGGATGTACTGGTTCTTTGTCTAGTATTACTCCTTCTATTAATTCTGTATCTTCAACGCTTCCTCCAACGCTTTTTTCTATTTTTATTAATTCTTTGTCGTACTGCACTCCTTTGCTTGTTTCTTTTATAACTCTTCTTACAGCGTTTACTGCTATTATTGATAATTTTTCTTTAGAGCTTTCTGCTCCTTTGCCTGTTATGGCCGTTTGAGCTATTTTTATTAGCGTTTCAGTGTCATTTTTTGTTACTGGTTGTGCTATCTTGTTTAGTATTTCTATTGCTCTCGTTGCTGCCTGCCTGTACCCTCTAACTATTACTGTCGGGTGTATTTCTTTTTCTAATAATGATTCTGCCTGTTTCAATAATTCTCCTGCCAGTATTACCGCTGTTGTTGTTCCATCGCCCACTTCTTCTTCCTGCGTTTTTGCCACTTCAACAATCATTTTTGCCGCCGGGTGTTCTATCTGCATTTCTTCCAGTATTGTTACCCCGTCGTTTGTTATTGTTACTTCTCCCATGCTGTCAACTATCATTTTATCCATGCCTTTGGGCCCTAGTGTGGTTCTGACTATCTCGCCAACAAGTTTTGCGGCCATTATGTTGTTTTGCTGGGCTGTTTTTCCCGTGGTTCTCTGGGAATTTTCTGGTAATATGTATATCGGTTGTACTTGTTTGGTCATTTTCTTACCCCCTATTCCTGATTATGTTGGTTTTATGTGTTCTTTAGAATATACTTTGATTTTTAAACCTTTTGGGAGTTTGTACGGGAGTTTTCCCTTTCTGCGCACATTTACCATTTTTGGGCAACCTTTTTAAACACCTTGGAGTTCTTTATTTTATGGTTGATAAGAAGCTTAAGCGTTCCAAAAATGTTGTCAGGCATGATTCATCTCCCAATAATTTTCCTGTCGTGATTCAAAATGCCAATGATTCTTCGGGCGCGCTTGTTGTTTCTAAATCTTCAGATGTTTTGTCAGGCCAGCCGGAGATTAATATTGGCATGGTTGGTCATGTTGATCATGGTAAGACTTCTTTGGTTCAGGCATTGTCTGGTAAATGGACTGATACTCATTCTGAAGAGTTGAAGAGGGGTATTACTATTCGTCTTGGTTATGCTGATATTGTTATTTACAAAATTTCTGGGAATGTTGGTGTTAATCAGTGGTCTGTTGATTCTAATTCTGGCGGTATTCCTTTCAGAAAGGTTTCTCTTGTTGACGCTCCCGGCCACGAGTCTTTAATGGCTACCATGCTTTCTGGTGCTAATATTATGGATGCCGCTCTTCTTCTCGTTTCTTCTAATGAGGATTGTCCTCAGCCTCAGACTCGTGAGCACTTGATGGCTTTGCAGATTGTTGGTTTGAAGAATATTATTGTTGTTCAGAATAAGATTGATCTTGTTTCTGAGGAGCAGGCTTTGAAGAATTATGATCAGATAAAAAAATTTTTGAGTGGTACCCAATATAGTGACGCTCCCATTATTCCTATTTCTGCGAAGTACAAGCTGAATATTGATGCCTTGCTTGATGCTATTCAAAAATTTCCTACTCCTTTGAGGAGTGATTCTGATAATCTTCAATTTTTTGTTGCCAGGTCTTTTGATGTTAACAAGCCCGGAACTCTCCCTGAGAATTTGAAGGGCGGAATTCTTGGTGGAGTTATTAAAAAGGGTGTTTTGCGAGTTGGTGATTCAATAGAAATTCTTCCCGGTTACAGCGTCACTGAGAAGAATCAGACTGTTTGGAAGCCCTTATTTTCTGTCGTTCAGGGAATTATCGCTGGTGGTAATAGCATTGATTTTGCCCGCCCGGGGGGATCTCTGGCTGTTTTGACAAGTCTTGACCCTTCGATTGTTGGCAGTGATAAGCTTGTTGGCTCTATTGTTGGCCGTTCCGGGGAGCTTCCTAAACTTTTCGAAAAATTATTGTTGAGTGTTCACCTTCTTGACCGCCTTGTTGGTGTTAGAAATAATCTTGTTGTCAGTCCTATTATTCCCGGAGAGTTTTTAATGCTTAATGTGAATTCTTCTGCTACTGTTGGTATTGTTAGAACTTCTTCCAAGGGGAGGGTTTCTCTTGATTTGAAGCGTCCTGTTTGTGCAGATGTCGGTTCTAGGGTTGCTATTTCTAGAAATGTTGGTCAGCGTTGGAGATTGATAGGGTATGGAGTTATTGAGTAACTGTTACTGCTTAATTCACAGCCATTCTTTCTTGTGAAAATACAGATACAGCAACAGCCCCGAGATTAGCATTATTGTTATTGCTTGGTAGAATCCTGTTTGTGATTCTATTTGTGGTGTGTATTTGAAATTCATTCCGTAAACGCTTGCTATGAATGTCGGTATCATTACTAATAGTGTTAGCGCTGTTAATTTTTTCATTATCGCGTTTAGGTCGTGCGTGCTTTTCGCCAGCTTGTTTGACAGTGATGTTTCGTATAGTGTCAGCGCGTCTTTTAGCATGTCTCTTTGTGTTGCTATTATTGTTATTTGATGGTGGAATGTGTCGTAAACGTCGTCTAATAATCTCAGCGTTTTTGGCGATACATCTATGGTTACGAGTCCTTTTTTTATTAGAAATATTATTTTTGCTGTTGACCAAAACCTTCTTCCCATTGCCGCAAGGTCTTTTCTTAGCGCTAACAATTTTGTTATTGGGTGATTGTTTTGTTCTGTTAGTATGCGTTTTTCTATTTCGACTATGTCATCTTCTGTGTTTCTTAGAACGTCATAATTTTCTTGGACGTCTCTGTCTAAAAATTCGTATAATACTCTTCCTATGTTTCTCTCGTTTTTTGGCCAGTGTTTTATGTCTTCTCCTATTTCTTTGAAGAACTCTTCGTAATTTTTCAGCGCGCTCGGCAGTACTGTTATTAAAACATTTTTTTTTATTATGAATAATATGTTTGTTTTTCTTATAGTTCCGTAATTGTCTATGTAATAGTCCACCATTACGAATTGCAGCGGTGTTGTCGTGTATCTTTTCGAGCGTACTTGCCTTTTGTAGTCTAGGAACAGTTTAGGTTCTACTTCGAAGTCTTCGCTTACTTTTCTTATTTCTTCTGGCGCAGGATTTTCAACGAATAGCCATACAGTTTCTTCTTTTGGGTACTCGCCTGACTCTTTCGAAATCACGCCCCCTGTTTTTTCTAATGCCAGATATCTTAACATTGATTTGGGGTTTTTTGTTGATATTATTATACTTTTCTATTCTCGAGGCTCTGTCCTGAAAGTCTTTTGCCACCTTTTGTGAGCACCTTATGTTAAACAATGATTGGTTGACGAGGGGGATGTCCCTCACGGGGAGCGTCAACCATAATAGAAGTCATAATGGTGCGAACTGGTGGCAAAAGTCGAGCATTGCGAGACTCAGGACAGAGCCCATTCTCGAAATTCTTAAAAACTGTGAAGTATGCCTATATTCATGCTCCTCGTTGATGTTCACTGCCACATTCATTTGTGTGAGAGTCCCGAAAGTGTTATTTCTGGTGCTTTATCTCATAATGTTAAAAGATTGATTGCGACTGGTCTGGACGTGGAGAGTAATTTGTTGTCTCTTAATTTTTCTCGTGGTTCTGATATTGTTCGTTGTGCTGTTGGTCTTCATCCAACGGTTCTTACGAATGAGTGGGAGTCGCAGGTTAGTTCTGTTCGACAGCAGGTATTAAATTTTCGGGATGATATTGTAGCTATTGGAGAGGTTGGTCTTGATTATACTTCAGGGATATCAAAGGACTGGCAAAAAAAGGTGTTTGAGGAATTTGTTCATTTGTCGGAAAAAACTGGGCATCCGCTTATTATTCATTCGAGAAAGGCGGAAGTGGACGTTTTGGGCATTCTTGAGTCTAGTGATGTGCGTCACGCTGTTCTTCATAGTTTTGGCGGTAGTAAATCGCTGGTGAGGAAAGGTTCTGATGCAGGATACATTTTTAGTATTCCCGCTAATGTTGGGCGTTCGACGCATTATCAGGGCATAGTGTCAGTTGTTCCTCTCTCTCAATTATTGACTGAAACTGACAGTCCTTATCAGTCTCCCGTGAGGGGTGTTCAGAATGTTCCTTGGAATGTTGAAATGGCTATTCCTGTTATTGCAAACATTAAAAATATAACTCCTCTGGAAACCGCTAACAATATATTTATGAATTATACTAGGGTTTTTAAGAAGTAAAAAAATGAAAGTGTTTGATGTGAAAAAAGTTTTCATCATTGCATCTCTGCTTAATGTTTTGAAAGCGTATCCTGATTTTTTTTACACTATTCTTCTGACCGTCTGCCCTTCGGGCGTGTCTGATACTTCGTATCCTAGCGCGCGCAGTTTTGCTCTTGTTTCGTCCGATTCTTTCCATTTTTTTTCTGTTCTTGCTATTTCTCTTTTTCTTATGAGTTCTTTGACATCTTCAGGTATTTCTTCTTCCTTTGCTTCTTCTAATCTTAGTCCTAGTATTTTGTCAAAGTATAGTATTGCTTCTCTTTTTTTTCCGGCTCCTATTTTTTCGTCTTTCACCAGAGTCCACATTATTGATATTGCTCTTGGCGTGTCCAAGTCGTCGTTTAGCGCGTTTTGGAATTCTTCTTTGTATTTTTCCCAATCTCCGTTATCGCTTCCTGTTTTAAAGTCTATAACATAATTTTTTAATTTTGTCAGCGCCGTTTTTGCTCCCGTTAGTGCTTCCCAACTGAATGCCAGTTTTGACCTGTAATGGGCCGTTAGCAGCAGGTATCTGTAAGCTATTGGGTCGTAATCTTTGTTTCTTAGAGTGTTCAGTGTTAGAAAATTTTCTCCGCTCTTCGCCATTTTTTCGTTGTTTTCAATTATTAGAAACTCGTTGTGGAGCCAGTAGTTGACGAATTTTTTTCCTGTTGCTCCTTCTGCTTGGGCTATTTCGTTGGTGTGGTGTACTTGTATGTGGTCCACTCCTCCGCAGTGTATATCAAAATGTTCTCCTAGGTATTTCATCGCCATTGCTGAGCATTCTATGTGCCATCCCGGGAATCCTTTGCCCCATGGTGATTCCCATTCCATGTCTCTTTTTTCTTCTTTCGGCGAGAATTTCCATAGCGCGAAGTCTGCCTTGTTTTTTTTCCCTTCAATAAATTCTACTCTTGCTCCTTCTTTTTGTCCTTCTACGTTTAGTCTTCCCAACTCTCCGTAATTTTCAAATTTTGTGGTGTCGTAATAAACTCCGTCTTCGGGGATTATGTATGTGTACCCTTTCTTTTCTAATTTTTGCACCATTTCTATTTGTTCTTTTATGTGGTCTGTTGCCCTGCACCAGATGTCTGGTTCCATAATGTTCAGTGCTTTTATGTCTTTTTTGAATTGTGCCGTGTAGAACGCCGCCACTTCCCATGCTGTTTTTCCTTCGCGCTTCGCCCCTTTTACCATTTTGTCTTCACCTGTGTCTGCATCGCTCGTCAGGTGTCCAACGTCTGTTATGTTCATCACGTGTTTTACTTTGTACTCATTCATTTTTAGGACTCTTTTTAGTACGTCCTCGAATACGTATGCTCTTAAATTTCCTATGTGCGCGTAGTGGTAGACTGTTGGTCCGCATGTGTACATTCCTGCACTGCTTTTTTTTATCGGCTTGAATATTTCTGAACTTCTTGTCAGGGTGTTGTACAATTTTAGTGGTTCCGGCATGTGTTCTTGGAAATATGGCCGGTTAAAAAACCTTTCCCTCGAAAGTCTTAAATATGATATTCTGTCGTTGAGTGTTATGAGCTTGTCATCGATTCAAAGGTTTGAGCTGAAGAAGTTTGTTAAGAATTTGGAATTCCGCCGTGGCAGTCATACCGAGCTTGTTTCCGTTTATGTCCCTTCTGGTTATGAGCTTTCAAAAGTTATTAATCATCTTCAGCAGGAGCAGGGTACTGCTGTTAATATCAAGTCTGCCGGCACTAGAAAAAATGTTATTGATGCTTTGGAGAGGATGATTCAGCATTTGAGGTTGTACTCTGGGACTCCTCCTAATGGTCTCGCGGCTTTTTCGGGAAATATTGCCGAGCGCGAGGGCCAGAGTGATGTTCAGGTTTGGAGTGTTGAACCTCCTATTCCTATCAAGATGAGGTTGTATCGTTGTGATAAACAGTTTGTTTTGGCGCCTTTGCAGGAGTTTTTGGACGCTAGGGAAGAGTATGGTCTTGTAGTTATGGATCGCAGGGATGCCACTATTGCTCTTCTTAAGGGTAAGTCTATTGTTATACTGTCTAAAACTCATTCTCATGTTCCCGGAAAATTTAAGACTGGGGGGCAATGTCTTTCTCCTGATACTATTGTTCAAACTGCTTCTGGTGATCTTTCTTGTATCAGGGAGTGCCATAATCCTTTGTGGGTGAAGAGTGTAGATATTGGATCCAGATCATTGATGAACTCTCCTATCACTGATGTGTGGAAGTCTCAAAAATCTGTAGTTTACACTATTATAACAAAATATCCGAGAATGTCGGTTGACGCATCAAGGGATCATACTTTTTATGTTGCGACTCCTGAAGGAATTATTGAAAAATCTTCAGAGGAGTTGAACATTCGTGACACTCTTCTCATGCCAGAAAAGATTTCTATTCATGGAAAAAATGTTTCCATTGATTCAAAAAAGTATTATAATGCTTTTCATCTTGATACAAAAAGCAGAAAATTGCTCAGGAAGAAGAGAAAATCCCTGAATTTGCTTCAGAAGGATTTTGCAAAAAAGATTGGTGTCACTCCAACAACTATTTCTTCTTATGAGCTTGGAAAAATTTGTATGAGCCGGGAGCATGTGGAAAAGGTGTGCGCAGTTCTTGGTCTTTCATCGAGAGATTTTTTGAAAAAGCATTGTATTCCTGCTCATCAGAACGGATATAAAGTGAAACTTCCAACTGTTCTCGACAAAGACTTTGCCCAATTTCTTGGGTATTTCATGGGTGACGGAAATAAGGAGAAAAATAGAATAACACTTTCTGAACAACGCAAAGAAGTTTCGCTCGCATATAAGAAGAAATTTGAGAAGTATTTTGGAATGCAGTGCGCCTTCAAGTTTAGGGATGAAAAGAACTATTATCAGTTGGGATTTGGAAGCAGGCCTCTTGTAAGACTTATAACAGAAGAATTTCCAGAGTTAAAACAAGGATTGAAATCCACGATTTCAAAAAAGATTTTGGAATCTTCAGACAGCGTCGTTGCAGGGTTTGTGAAAGGATTATTTGATGCTGAAGGGTATTGTTCTAAAGACCGAATTGGTTTTGGGTGTATGAATAAGATGCTTGTTCACCAGTTACAACTTCTTCTTTTGAGGTTTTCCATTATTGCATCTTTGCACGAGTATGATAGTAGAAAGAATCCTTACACCAATAACCATAGATTTGCTCTCGAGATTAGTGAGAAGGAGTCATTGAAGATTTTTGAGGACGTTATTGGTTTTACTTCAACAGAGAAAACGAAGCTTCTCAAAGATCTTTTAAGCGTTAAGTCTGAGAAGAGTTCTGTTCGTCAGGTGCTTGTTCATGGCACAAAAGTCCGAGAGATGATAGGGTTGGAAGGTTTTACAAAGCAGGATTTTTTGACCGCAAACATGTATCTGCAGGGCAGAAGGAATATCAGTAAACAGGCATTTAGAAGTTCAATTCTTTCAAAAGTTAATAGTTATGCATTACGCAAAAAACTTTTGAAACTGTATAATTGTCAATTATTGCCTGTGCAAATTCATGACATAAAGAGGAGATATAAAAAAGTTGGCATGGTTGATATTACTGTAAAAAACAAGAATTTTATTGCGAATGGTATACTTGTCCACAATTCTGCCCGCCGTTTTGAGCGTTTGCGCGATATCGCTGCTCACGAGCATTATGTTAAGGTCGGCGATTATATGAAGGAGCAGTTTTTGTCAAGGCCCAACCTTAAGGGGATAATTCTTGGAGGTCCCGGTCCTACAAAAAATGATTTTTATGATGGCGCGTATATCACTAATGATGTTAAGAAGAAGATTATTGCTGTTAAGGATGTCACTTATACTGACGAGTTTGGAGTTCAGGAATTGTTGGAGCGTTCTCAGGACACTCTTGCTGATGAGGAGGTTGCTGACGAGAAGAAGATAATGTCTAAATTTTTTGAAATGCTCGCGAAACAATCAACTCACGTTTCTTATGGCAAGGACCACGTTCGCAGGGCTTTGGAAATGGGCGCTGTTGACACATTGTTATTGTCTGAGGCTCTTGATGATTCTGTTATTGAGGAGTTTGAGCAGATTGCCAAAAGCATGGGTTCTTCGATAAGAATTATTTCTGTCGAGACTCGCGAGGGCGCTCAGCTTCGCGATATTGGCAAGATCGCGGCAATTTTGAGGTATCAGATTGAGTAAGTTTTTAAAACTCCTGCTTCACCCAGCTTATTAATCGTCGGGACGGTAGCTCAGCCTGGGAGAGCACACGACTGAAGCTCGTGGTGTCGAGAGTTCAAATCTCTCTCGTCCCATTTCTTATGAGGAACTCACGAAGTGACGTTCCTCGACGATGTGTTTCCCCCAGGGATTTTTTTCGCAGAAAAAAAGGGCTGGTGACAATCTCTCTCGTCCCATTTTGTTTCTCGAACTGTAATTGACCTGTAGAATCCTGTTTTGTCTTCTTGCAGATTTTGGTGTTATCAAAAACGCGCGGGTTTAATACTCATGGTTTTGGTCCGCTCGTTTTTAATTCCAAAAACCCGCGGTCGGGCGAGGAACGTAATACCACGGGCTTTAGCCCCTGGATAGCTCCGAGCAGCGAGTTTTTGTTATTTAACTCGCTGAAGAATTATTCCTTTTTTCTTCTTGGGCGTGTTTGTTCAAAACTTGTTTTGAACCTTCATCTAATTCTGGATTTTAT
This sequence comes from uncultured Methanosarcinales archaeon, assembly GCA_964373285.1. Taxonomy (GTDB): domain Archaea; phylum Nanobdellota; class Nanobdellia; order Woesearchaeales; family ARS49; genus JACQMS01. The sequence continues at coordinate 12,021 of CAYJTR010000007.1, read as the reverse complement.
AGTGGCATATGTTCTTAGTAACTCTTCTTGTTCTTGTATGGGTCTAGTTCTAAGTGCGTATGCTATGCTTTCATCTGCCTTTTCTCGTAATTTTGGATCTCTGATCGCGTAATGAATGCTTTGCTGTGCTAAGTCTTGAGGATAGTGTCGTGCGACTTCTGATATTCTTACTGGTATTCCTAAAACGTATCCTTGCCCATTGTTTCTCTGAGGATGCCATCCGTTTTCTGTTATTTCACATTGAAAATTTTTATTTATAGCAAGATCTCCAAACCAGTTTCTTGTATTGGCCCATGATTGAAAGTATCCGATGCGTTTGGTTCCTTTTTTGAATAATTCTTTTATGAATGGCTGAGCCTTTGGTATTACATAACCATCTGTTATTTCTAGGTTTTGGTGTAGTGATACGTATTCTTCAGGAGTTTCTCTTATATACTTTCTTATTTGTGCAACGTATAGTAAAAATTGTCTTGCTCTTCCTCGTTCTTCTAGTGTTGTGTTGAACATTACTGTGTGGACATTGTTTAAGTATGCAAGTCTTGTAATGCCGTCATATAATGTTCTCATCCAGTATGCTTGTGGTAGTTGTTTTACTATTTCTTCTTTTGCGGCAACTGTTTCTACAACCCAGTATGTTCTTCGAAGCCATTTTGTTCTGGCTTTTATAATGCATGCTTCTGCTATTTTTTTCCATGATTCTTTTAACATGGCTTCTTCTTCTATGAAAAAAACTCCCGGATCTAATGCATCTTCATATCCTTCTTCTGAAAATTGTCCATCACATTTAGTGCATATGCCAGTCCACCTATTCATGTCATGGTATGATAAGAAGTCTGTGCCTTCTACTTGTATTCTTATTGGTGGGCATTGTTGCTCTTCAGCTAATATTTCTGTAATTATTGGTTCTAATCGTCGGAATATTTTTTTTCCTGTTCGTCCATGTCTATACATTCTTACGTGTTCTTGTGCAAACAAAACTTTGTCTCTTGGATTATGCACAGATTGCGTTTCGATATGTTCTAGAAGTAGTGTTGCTGCTGTTTTTTTACCTCTATCAGTATCATGTTGTTCTGTTAGTGTTAAGAGAAGTTCTTCATCGGTTAGTCTAATTAATACTAATTCTTGTGTTTCTGTAAATTTCTCTCCATGAATTGTTCGAAATAATGATGGAAAATAATGGTCAACCTTTGTCTTCCATACCGCACTCTTGTCGCCAGATAAAAGGGCTGACAGGATGTTTTCACCTTTATCTTGTCGTATTTCGCGGAAATATTTTAGTATTCCATCATCAAGACCTCTGCTTTCAGATATTAAAACTTTTTTCCATAAGTTGTACAGTTGTTTTGTTTCTTCAGTGGATCTTGGTATTTGTTCTTCTATTGCTTGGCGTTCTTTTGCTATAAAAAGACAGTGTGTGCGTATTGTGAGTGCCAGCTGAAATAATCTTTTTACATCTGGAGTATTTAGTCTTGAAATGTCTTCATATGATTTTATATCTTCAAGTAATTTGATAAATCTATCGGCAGGAGAATTTTTCGTCGGATTATTTTGTAATATTTCTTCTAATCCCGTCATTTGTCTTCTTATTAAATTTTTTGAAGGCGCAGCAAATAGTTCTTCTGCTCTGGGATAAAATTGTCGTAACTCTTCTGGTAATTGTGCCATTTTCTTTTGCACTAGCTCTAATGGGGTTCTATATTCCTGAAATATTCCACGCATAACGTTTAAAACAGTTTCCTGTGTGGGCGCCGGAAATCCTGGCAGGCCAAATACTTTTGAAAGGTGTTGCGACATTAATTGTTGTATAACTCTTATAGATATTGCCATTTCTATGTATGCAGGATCATCCCATAGAGTTGTTTTTGCTGATAAAATTTCGCCCGTGTTTTGAACTTTTGTTGTGATACCATTCAATAGTAGGGTTTCTAAATTATTGAACTGCACTGGATGTCTTGCGCAAGTCATAAGAATTCTAGCACGTCTTAATTGGTGTGGTGATACAATTGCCTCTTCAAATTCTGTTGAATAAATAAGAGAAAATATCTTTCTTTGCGTGTCTGAGAGTTTGTATTTTTCTATTTCTTCATGGAATATTTGTTGGTATTCAACTTTCAATTTTTCTAGTGCTTCATCTGTGCCTTTTGAACTCATTTCGCTCCCTCGCATTACTGAATCTTTCAAGAATATTTATTTCTTTCGTTATTAAAAACGCGCGGGTTTAATACTCATGGTTTTGGTCCGCTCATTTTTAATTCCAAAATTTTAATTCCAAAAACCCGCGGTCAGGCGAGGAGCGTGACACCGCTGGCTTTAGCCCGTGGATAGCTCCGATTAGCGGGTTTTTGTTATTCAAAGTCTTTCTGATCTTTAACAAATTTTGTAAGATAACTGTATTTGTGGCTTTCGAATATTGTTACATGTTCAAATGTTTTGATGATATCAGAAAATGTTGTTCTCATGTCTGTCAATACTTCGTTGAAATGTCTTGCATCTTGAACCATTATTGATAAAACGTATGTTACTTGTGATGCAGTGACTCTGGATACGTATGCTATTGCTGGATGTGTATTAAACATGGCTTCAATTGCGGAAATTCTCGATTTATTGTATGTATCAACTTGCAGAAATACAAGTTCCCATTGAAGTCCTAACAGGGGCGCGGACAGTACTGGAATGAATTTTTGTATTGTTCCTTGTAGTATGAGTTCTTTTAATCGTTTTCTCACAGTGTCTTGTGCATATTTTGTTTCTTTCGATATTGCAGTAATAGTTTTTCTCGCATCCTTTTCAATTGCTGAAAGAATTTTTCTATCTGCATTATTTAACTCTCTTGGTGATTGCTGTTTTTGTTTGTAATTCACAAAATATTTTTGGTATGATCCGTCATCTTTTCCTTTCCAAGTAGTCAATCGTTGTATAATATTAATTTTTGTGTCTTGTTCATCAGTATATGGGTGCCACGTATCTCTATCATAAAGTACTGGGTGTATTCTTATTTCTGTTATGTTTTCTCCAACGTGTTCCTTTATTTCTGTGATCGTGTCATCGAGGTTTTCGAGAGTTCTGCAAACTATTGTTATTGCATAGTCCCACGTGCTTCCGCATGTTGCCACCCACTGTGTTTTAGTATGTTTCACAAAATATTCTGTCAGCTCTAAACTTCTTTCCTTTGTTAATTTTTTTATTCTAAGATATATTTCATAAATTCTTGCATTGAATGATCTCGGATTTATGAGTGTGAGTGTTCCTGTTAGAATGCCTCTCTTTTTCAGGCGTTCTACTCTATATGCTGTGTGTTCTCTGGATATTCCTATGCGTTTTGCAATGCTGGTAAACGGTACTCTTGCATTTATTGACAGTTCCGCAATAATTTTCTTGTCAATCTTATCGAGTTCAATACTATTTCCCGGGGAGCCCGCAATCATGTGCCCAAGAAATTCTTTAGTATTAGTATCTTTTTGCATCTCAATTCTTCCTTTATGCCTTATTCTATTTATATTTTTCGCTTTATAGTAAAAAATAGGTTCAAAAATCTTTTATGTTCTTGAAATAGTATGTAATAAAACCATTGGAGGTGGTTTGAATGAACAAATTATATGAATTGATCGGTGCCGTAGCTCTTTCGCTCTCTCTCGGCAATTATGTTGAAGCTGCGCCTGTTTTAGATTATAACGGTGCGAAAAGTGCAACAACTCAAGAGAGCAACAATGGGAGAACAATTCTCCTGCCCGAAGATAATTTTAGAGGGTTAGAATCAAAAGTTTCTGGTGATGAAGTTGTCTTCGCCAGTGATGATGATCCTTGCTGGAAGATTGATTTGGATCTTCTTTTTTTGCAAATTCATTATGAGAGTCCTGCGTGCAGGAAGTGAGGTGGTAACTATGAACAAAACAATATTAGAACGCATTATTGCTCCAGTGCTAGTTACTGTAGCATCAATTATTCCATCGTCAGGGTACGCCTTGCATAAATATAATGATGGTTGCTATGACCCAAGTGGCAGTATCAACACTAATTATGCTGTTATAAGAAAAACTCCTGCGCATAATTTTCCGATATTTCCAGGGGATGATTCTGATGCATTTCCTAAAGGAGGCAGTACTCCTAGAGATTTGATATCCTGCGGTGGAGGAATTCCTGGAATACAGCCCGCGCCTTTATATCCCTGGACTCCTGATTATTGGCCTTCGGAAATTCCTAAGATTCATACTCCTGACAAAGGTAACGGAACTTGCGTCAATGATATTTCTTGTGTTTGGGACCCTGATCGTGAAGTTCCGGGATTTCCTCCGCGCCCAAGTCCAACATTTCCTCGTCCGCCCTACGATCCAGATGATGCTATATGGTTGTCAAATCACTCAGAAAGTGCCAGATCTCTTGCCGAGCTTGTTGCATTAGAAATAGAAATTAAAGCTTGTGAGCGTTACAATTCTGGTAATGAGCGGTGTGCTAGTGTGAAATTATCGGTGTAATAGTATGAGACCTGATTTTTTTATGATGGATGAAGCAAAACTGTACAGAAATAATGAGCCTGTGCCTGATAACGGCGGATGTCTCTCTGCGTTAATATTGGGCACAGTTATAGTGGGAATAATTGTTTTTGGTAAGTATGCTTGTGGGTGTTCTAATAATGAACCCGAAAAATCGTGCGTTCAAGAGAATTCTTTTCTTGAACGCGCAGTTGAACAATTTGAGCATAGTAGAAAAGATTATTCATTAATGAAAAAAATTGTTGGAGGTGTTTAGAAAATAGTGTACAAAAAAGTATTATCTGTCGTTTGCATGGTTTGACTCATTTTTTTTTAACTTCTTTTCTTTCTTGTCCTCGTCGTGATACCTTTGTACACGCACCATCCTATAACGAGTGTGAGTGCGAAAGATGCTCCACCCAAAAAGTATTGTTCTCTACCACTCGCAATGTTATCTACTCTTTGTTGAACGATTGCGTCTCTTGGTATTCTGCATCCTTGATTCACTATCTCGCCAAGTAGATCTTCTTTTCTATCTTCTGCGAGTGTTTTTTCTCCTGTTGCTCCTTTATATAATTCTTTCATGGCGAAATGTGCAACTCTTGCATCCATGTCAAGCCCCAGCAAGTTCAAAGGTCCTTCGTAAGTGCGAACGTCACGATCACCAAAGTGATCTTGGAATAATTTATATTATGTTGCGATGCGATTTTGTGCTAGAATTGTGTCATCAATACTTTTTTTCATTTGGAGTGTATCTCCGTTATTGAATGCTGGAATAAATGTATTAACTGCTTGTTGTAATGTTTCTGGTGCATTCCCGAGTGCTTTCTGTACTTTTTCATATATTGGTTTTTGTACAGTTCGGAGGAGACACATCCCTCCTGTTCCTACTAGCAGTGCACCGCCTACTGCCACTCCTCCAAAATATTGATCTGATTGTGTTTTTTCAGAAACTTCAACTTCTTCGTTCATATTACCCCTCATAATTCATCCCTCTCTTAAATAAGGAATTTATACGTATTTTTAAATCTGTTGATGAACTCAGTCAAGTTGGGTGTCTTTTCCTCTCCTCTCATGCCTCTTTCTCTTGTATTTTTTGTATTATTAGTGTTTTTCCTTTTGTTGCTTCTTTCCACGTTTTTGTTCCTGTTATTAATTCTTGTATTGTTTTGCTTAGTTCTTTTATTGGCACTCTTACTTGTTGTGTTGTGTCTCTGTCTCTTATCGTGGCGTCTTTATTTTCTATTGTTTCAAAGTCTATCGTGATGCAGTATGGTATTCCTTGTTCGTCTGCTCTTGCGTACCTTCTTCCTATGCTTCCTGACCTGTCGTAAATCGCGCTGAAATATTTCTTCAGTAATTCGTACACTTCTTCTGCTTTTTCTTCCAGCTTGTTTACCAGTGGGAATATTCCTATTTGTACTGGCGCCATCCATGGCTTGAATTTTAGCACTTTGTTTCCTCTTTGTAAGTCTTCTGTGTATGCGTTGTCTGTTATTGCGTATAGTGTTCTGTCTGTTCCGAATGCTATTTCTAGTATGTGTGGTTTTACTTTTCCTTTTTCTGTATTCATTATTAATTCTTTTCCTGAGTGTTTTTCGTGTTGTTTTAAGTCGTAGTCTGTTCTGTCGTGTATTCCGCAGAATTCTTCCCATCCTTGCGTGTTTGTATTTATTTCTAGGTCCCACGCGTCTGATGCATAAAACGCTTTTTCGTCTTTTTTGTGTTGCCTGAACCTTATTTTTTCTTTTGGTATTCCCATTTTCGTGAATAATTCTTGGGCTATCGCCAGCGTCCATGCGTATGCTTCTGTTCCTATAATTTTTTTGCTTAGCGCCTTGTCCAGCGTCATTTTTTCTTCTTCTTTTCCTTCTTCTTGTGCTTTTGCCGCGTAAAAACTGTACTCGTTGTTTTTTACTTTTTCATAATTTTCAAATTTGTTTTTCTCTTCGGGGTTTACAAAGTATTGTCCTTCTGCTTGCGTGAACTCTCTCATTCTTATTATGAATTGTCTCGGGCTTATCTCGTTTCTGTAAGCTTTTCCTATCTGGAATATTCCGAATGGCAGTTTGTCCCTGAAATGTTTTGCGTATCTGAGAAATGGCAGGTATGTTGTTGTTGCTGTTTCTGGTCTGTTGTATGATTCTGTGTCTGTTCCTATTGTTGTTTTCATCATTAGGTTTTGTTGTTTTGCTTCTTCTGGAAGTTGTGTTCCGCAGTTTTGGCACTTGAATTTTTTTTCTTTTATGTGTTCTGAATATTTTTCTTTTTGTATGTTTGCTTCCGTTCTTTTTTCTTTTATTAGCTTGTCCGCTCTGTATTGTGTTTTGCATTTCGTGCATATCACTATCGGGTCTGTGAACCCTTCTAAGTGTCCTGATGCTTTCCACACTATTGCAGGCATTACTGTTGGGCATTCTACTTCCCAAAAATCGTATTTTGTGAGCACTGTTCTTATAATGTTTTCAACATTGTTCTTGAGACTTTTTCCCAGCGGTCCGTACGTGTAGAATCCTGCTATCCCGCCGTATATTTCTGGTTCCGGGCCGTAAACGAACCCTTTTTGTTGCAGGAACGTGCATAACTCTTCAAAACCTGTTTTTTTCTCTTTTTCTTGGCTCATTTCATTCTTGCTCATTTGTGGGACTATAAAAATGTTTAGGGCGCGGTGCTTGTCTTGACTTTTTCTCTGCTGATTATTTTGTCTATTATGTAGGGCAGTGTTAGTGCTAGTGAGTATACTGCTCCTACAACTATTGGTGAGTGTGTTACTGATAATTGTAATATTTCTGCCAGCTTGTTTGTTAGTGATGTTATAACGTACACTGTTATCAAAGCCAGTACTGGCAAAAATATCCATGCTATAACATTTTCTTTTTCTCCTTCTTTTCCCAGTCCTGATAATATTTTCAGGTATAAGTATCCGAAGCTTATTCCTATTAGTAGCAGGAATCCTGATGCTTGCCATGTTTCCATCACCAGCAGGAATGGTATGAATACTACTCCTGTTACTAGGTTTCCTATTATTGCCAGTACTATCGCCGCCCAATATATTATTGTTTGAATTAGTGGTTGTTGTGATTGTTCCGAGTACCTTTTGAATGAGCTTTCCAGCGCTTCGACTTCTTTTGGCGTCCAGCCTTTTTTATACATGTTTTGGGTTAAGTTGTTGTTCATCTTCTCCACAGCTCGTGTGCGCGTGCGCTACGTACCAGTGAACTCTATGATAGAACCCTCCCACTTTGTCTATTGTTATATCAACGTCTTTTTCCGGTGTGTGGGCTGTCATTGTTACGTGTCTTCTGTACTCTCTTAGCGCTTCGTACTGCGATTTTTGCAGTGTTCTCAGGTATAAATAGAAGTCTATCATTTCCAGCGTTGTCAGGTCTGAGTAATATTTTTTTAGCAGTTCTGTTTTTAGTCTTGGCAGTTCTGGCACCTTGTCCAGTTTTCCTTCTTCTACTTTTTTCATCAGCAGGGAGTTTATGCTTTCGTCCAGTGCTGATATTAATCTTTCCAGAACGTTTTTTATCATGTCTACGGTTCTTGTATATTTTAGGCTTACGTAGTACAAGTGTTCGGCTCTTCTCAGCTCTAATCTCGCGCGTTCTAACGCTTCTTTCATGTCTTATTACATTTCCTCTTTTTGTTTTTGTGTTATTTTGAGTATTGCTTCAGCTATGTCTCCTTTAGTGCTTTTTAGTGCTTCTTCTGCTTCTTCTCTCGGGCATTCCGCGCTTTCCTGAACTGTTTCTATGTCTTGATTGCTTATTTGTGTTTGTGTTTCTACCCATTGCGCGTTGCCTGTTACTTGGTATGTTTCCTCGCCCATCATTGTTACTTTTGATACTGTTGGGCTGTCTATTACTAATGATTTTCCTTCTGAATAAATAATTACTCTTGTGGCAGGTATCTCTTCTTGGCTCATCCCCATTTTTTTCATTGCTTGTTTTAAATCTCTCGGGTTTATTCCTGGTATCATATTCCTAGTATCCTCGCTCCGTATATGTGTAAGAATAATATTATTAGTGCTATCCCGACTCCTGCTACTATTACGTATCCCGGTTTTAACTGCCAATCGCTTATGCTGACTTCCGAGTATTGTGTTAATCCCGCAGTGCTTGATGGTAATCTTATCCTGTCCTCTGCCATATTTTTAGCGCCTCTCCATCATGGTTGCGTGTGGGGATTTATATACTTACCGATGGTTTGGGCTCTGTCCTGAAAGTCTTTTGCCACCTTTTGTGAGCACCTTATGTCGGACAATTTTTGTTGACGAGGGGGATGTCCCTCACGGGGAGCGTCAACCATAATAGAAGTAATAATGGTGCGAACTGGTGGCAAAAGTCGAGCATTGCGAGACTCAGGACAGAGCCGATGGTTTGACTCTGATGCAATGCTCCTTTATGCCTTATTGTGAGCTTCCTTTTAATATTAAAAACGGGCGGACTGAATTCAGGGGCATCAAACCCGCTAGTTTTTGATAATAAGAAAATAGTGAAATATTCTGAACAGTCAACACTTTTATACTACCGCGCAATACCGATTTTATGATTCTTTACCCGCCATTCGAAAAACTAAGACCATCACAGGAAGAAATGGCACAATTCATATCAGACTCTATAGAAAACAAAAAAAATTGCATAGTGCACGCGCCCACAGGTTTGGGAAAAACGGCGGCGGCGCTGGCGGCAACAGTTCCAATAGCGGAAAAAGAGGACTGCAAAATATTATTTTTGACGTCGAGACACACGCAACACGAAATAGTCAGGGAGACGGCACAAATGATAAGAAACAAACATTCGCCAAAACTATCGTGCACATCAATATACGGAAAAAAACATTTGTGCGCGCACGACGGCGCCAGTTTGATGAATTCAAACGATTTCTCATCATACTGCAAAAATTTGCGAAGCGATGGAGCGTGCGAATACTTCACGCAAACAAAAAACAAGCACCCAAAACACTTAATATTAATGGAGGAAGTACTAAAAATGCCTGCTCCGAGACCTGAAGAGATAGTAGAAAAATCGAAAAATTGCGGAAGCTGTCCCTACGAAGCTCTTGGAGAGCACGCGAAAAATTCCAGAATAATAATTGCAGACTACTCACAAATTTTCCACCCAACAATGAGAGAATCATTGCTAAAAAGAATAGGAGCACAAATGGAAAAAATAATTGTGATAATAGACGAAGCACACAACCTGCCAAAAAGATTAAGAGAATTATCAAGCCACTTCATATCAACAATAACAATAAAAAGAGCAATAAAAGAAGCAAAAAATTTCCAGCCGTCAGCAATAATAAAAATAACGGAGATACAGGATTCAATAAACAATCTTACGGCAGGAATGAATGTGGGCGAAGAGAAAATAATAAGCAAAAGTTCATTCGAAAACTCATTCAGCACTCCATTGGAGGAAATGGCAGAAGAATTAGAAGAGCTGGCCCAAAGAGTGCGCAGAGAAAAACATTCGAGCAGTGCGGGAAGCATATCAGAATTTCTAAAAATGTGGAGTGCATCAACAGAAGAATCATTCGCAAGAATAGTAAGCACAGAATCAACGTTCGGAGGAATAACAACAAGAATATCACTGGAAAGCTTGGACCCGTCGCAACTATTCAAAAATGCTTCGATCTCGCTAAGAGGAATATTGCTAATGTCGGGAACACTAACACCAATACAATTCTACAAAGATATACTGGGACTTGATGACAAAACGCGAACAAAAACATTCCCAAGCCCGTTCCCAAAAGAAAACAGAATGGTAATAATTATCCCCAAAACAACGACAAAATTCACGCAAAGAAGCCAAGCACAATACAAAAACATTTCAAAAGAATGCGAAAAGATAATCCAAAAAATACCGGGAAACATCGCGCTATTCTTCCCAAGCTATTACTTAATGGACTCCATAAGAACATTTCTTAACAATAACGGGAAAAAAAGTTTTGTTGAACAAAAAGGATTAACGCCCGAAGAAAGAAGCAACATATTAAAAGATTTCAGAGAACAAAAAAAAGGAATATTATTCGGGGTGTCAAACGGAAGCTTCGGCGAAGGAATAGACCTTCCGGGAGTATTAGACTCAGTAATAATAGTAGGACTGCCGCTGGAAAAACCAGACTTAAGAACACAAGAAATGATAAATTATTACGATAAAAAATATGCAAAAGGATGGCAGTACGGGTACACCCTGCCGGCACTAACAAGAATATTCCAAAATGCAGGAAGATGCATAAGATCAGAAAAAGACAGAGGAACACTAATATTTCTGGATGAAAGATTCACACAAAGGCAATACTTCGACGCGTTCCCGGAAGACTGGAAAATAAACATAACCCAAAACCCTGAAAAAATATTAGAAGAATTCTTCAAGCAGGATTCTTGAGCTCTGCCCTGAATCTCGCACTGCTTTACTTTCAGGACAGAGCCGATTCTTGGCAAGAATTAAAAAGGGACAGAGGAAAGACTTCATATCATGAAGGAAACAAAATGGTATATTGAAGGAAAGGCAAAAATAATTGCGAGCCACGGAGCAGTAAAATCGTCAATGCAGGTATTCTACAATCCAACGATGAAGCTGAACAGGGATATATCAATAGGAATAGCCAAATATTACAAAATAAAAGAAGGCGCAGACATACTTGCAGGATCCGGAGTAAGAAGCATAAGATTACTGATGGAAGGAGGGCTAAAAAAAGTTTACGTGAATGACCAAAGCGAAAACGCGGTGAAAGCAGTAAGAAAAAACACGGCTGAAAACAAAGTTTCAAAAAAAGCTATAATAAGCCAAAAACCCGCGACAAAATTTCTTGAAGAAAGCAAAACATTAGATTATATAGACATAGACCCATTCGGATCACCAAACCCATTTCTAGACCCGGCAATAAAAAAAATAGGCAGAGGAGGAATTCTGGGGGTAACAGCAACAGACACGGCGCCACTGGCAGGAACTTATCCGAGAGCCTGCAAAAGAAAATATTGGGCGACACCACTAAGAAACCACCTGAAACACGAAGTCGCACTAAGAATACTAATAAGAAAAATACAATTAGTGGGAGCGCAATACGAAAAAGCGCTGGCACCGGTTTACGCACACTCAACAATGCATTATTACAGGGTATACCTGAAATGCGAAAAAGGAAAAACAAAAGTTGACGAAATAATAAAACAGCACAAATCATGCATTTACGACGAGGAAAGAGAAGAACTGAAAACAAGCGGGGGAGATATAGGACCGATGTGGACAGGAAAAATATGGGATGAAGAACTATCCAGAAATATCGCGGGAACAGTGCCAGAAAAAATGACAAAAACAATATCAGAAGAATCAGAAATACATACAATAGGATATTACGACATCCACGAACTATGCGGCAAGATGAAAATACAAATACCGCCGTTCGAATCAATAATACAACAATTAAGAAAACGGGGATACAAAGCGGCAAAAACACACTTCACGCCAACAGGGATAAGAACAAACGCGCCTTACGAAGAAATGATGAAATGCCTGTCGACGAAAATGGATATATTAGGGGAAGAACG
>CAYJTR010000006.1:0-24589 GCA_964373285.1 uncultured Methanosarcinales archaeon | reverse complement strand
CATGGAGAGAAAGTATTAAAAACTCCGGGCACGCTCCAATGGTTCATGGTGTTCACAACGATAATTATTGTCGCGCTCATCGTGCTTTTCCTTTCAGGATTACGATTAGTGTACCAGTACCAACGACTCGTGCGATTCAGATTAGGAAAGTATAAAGATGTTCTGGAACCGGGATTGAGGTGGATAATACCGTTCATAGACCACACGGAAAAAATAGATTTAAGAGTTGTAAGCGCGGACGTACAGCCGCAAGAATCAATGACTAAGGATAACGTGCCACTAAAAGTTGACGCAGTAGTATTCTTCAAAGTGTTACACCCCGACAAGGCGATAATAGAAATAGAAGATTACTACACCGCGATATCACAATTCTCAAGAGCGGCACTGCGAGACGTTGTAGGAAAAGAAGATTTAGATACCATATTATCCAATAGAGAAAAAGTTGCAGAAGAAATAAGAAGAATAGTTGACAAAAGCGCAGACCAGTGGGGAATAGATGTTGTAGAAGTAAAAATACAACAAGTAGAACTGCCGGAATCAATGAAGAGATCAATGGCAGGGCAGGCAGAAGCAGAAAGAGAAAGAAGAGCAACAATCATAAAGTCAGAAGGAGAAGTGATAGCCGCCAAAAACTTAGAGAAAGCGGCACAAACATTAAGATCGCCGGGGGCATTACAATTAAGAACTTTAACAACACTCAGGGATATAGCATCAGAACCATCACAAAAAATAATAATACCAATACCAACAGACTTGTTTGACAAGATTGCGGGAAAGAGAAAATAGTTATTAGGACGAGAAAAAGAAGAATAAAGGAGGCATCCGGAAAATCATGAAAATAGAAATAGACACGCAAAGAGACACAAAAGAAGAGTTACAAAAACTAGCAAGATTTTTACACGAACTAACAGGAGCTGATGTAAGAACAAACACAGGAATATTCGATGCGCCAACAGAGCAAACCGGAGAGTTACTAGGAATATTCAGTGGTGACAAGAACGCGGGCAGTTCGGCAACACAAACAATAGAAACGGCGGAAGAGCGAGAAACAGAAAAATACAAAGAACCAGAATTAGAATTTTATTGAATTAATTAAAAAACTACCTTTCAACTATTTTTTCCCTGCCAGTCAAATCTATAATAGTGCTCGGCCTTCCAACCTTTTCACCCTCATAAATGGCAAAATCAACACTTTTTTTAATATCGCCATGCAAGTCTTCAATCTTAGTCATATAAGTCCTGCCAGAAATGTTGGCGCTAGTGGTAACTATGGGTTTGCCAAGCTCTGAAACCGCCGAGGAAATCCAATGATCAGGAATGCGAACGCCCAAAGTCCGAGAATTATTATTAACACTCGGCGCGATACAAGAATTATTCTTCAACCTTAAAATTAATGTGTAAGGGCCGGGAAGTTTTTTGACCCATTTCAAAGCGCCTTTAGAAATTTCACAATTCCTAAAAATCCAATCTTTACCGGGAGCGATAACCGAAAAAGGCATATCGTGCCTGTTCTTGGCATTCCTAACTTTCAAAACAGCGGCATTATCACAAGCGTTACAGCCAATGCCGTAAATAGTATCAGTAGGGTATATGAATACTGCGCCATCAGAAACCATTTTCATAAAAGAAAACTTGTCCTGCAAAAGTTCATCCCTATTTATTATGTTCATGGCACAGTGGAAGTTTTTCAAGTATAAAAGTGTTATTGTGATACAACGACAGAATTATGCGGAAAAGATGCCAGAACCCAACAATTAAGCCCGAAGCTGGACGCTTTCAGAGGGCTTATAATAATCCGCAGGGTTTAAAAAGTTACAAACATTGACAGAGCGACATGCTGATAAATCAAGAGGTGCTCAAGAAAGTTGCCAAGAATTCCCGGCTAAACCTGTCAGAATCAGAAATAGGAGAGTTCACACCACAACTAAGAGACGTTCTGGAATTTTTTGAGAAACTAAAAAATGTTCCACAAGCAGAAGTCAGCATACACCCAACAAACATAGAAAACGTTTATCGCGAGGATGTTGTAGAGAATTCTTTGCACAGAGATGAAGCACTAAAAAACGTGAAGTATCAAAGCAACGGAAGAATAAGAGGCCCGAGAACAATATGACAACAATAATTGAACAGGTGAAAATTTTTGAGAGCGGAGAGTCGTGCGATGAGTACGCAGAATTATTTATAGAAGAAGCAAAAAAAATAAACAAAAGATTTCACTACTTCGCAGAATTTTGCAATAAGTCATCAAAAAGAGGAGGAGAATTATCAGGAATACCGGTAACAATCAAAGACTGCATATGCGTAAAAGGAGTACAATCAAGAGCGTCAAGCGCGATACTAAACAATTACAACCCAGTATTCAACGCGTCAAGCGTGCAAAAAACGATAAATGAAGGAGCAACAATAACGGGAAAAACAGTTCAAGACGAGTTCGGGTTCGGAGGGTTCAGCGTAAATGTAGGAATAGGATTTGAAATACCAAGAAACCCTCACGACGAGGACAGAGTTTGCGGAGGAAGCAGCGGAGGATCGGCAGGAATAACCGCGGCAACAAAACATGCACACTTAAGCATAGGAGAAAGCACCGGAGGAAGCATAGTAACGCCGGCATCGTTCTGCGGAGTTGTAGGAATATGTCCAACATACGGGCTGGTGAGCAGGTACGGATTAATGGATTATGCAAACTCCCTAGACAAAATAGGTCCATTCACGAAAACAGTGCTGGAAGGAGCGGTAGCACTAAAAGTTCTGGCAGGCCATGACACGAAAGATTCAACAAGCACGAATAAAAAAGTTCCAGATTATACAAAAATAGCAGGAAAAAATATTAAAGGATGGAAGATAGGATATATGGACCCTGAAGGAGTGGAAGAGCCAATAAGAAAAAATCTCCACGAATCAATGCAAAAAATAAAAGAATCAGGAGCGAAAACAGAAAAAATAACGATGCCAGTATCAGACGAGTACGCAATACCTGCATATTACACGATAGCATTATGCGAAGCGTCAACAAACTTGGCAAAATATTGCGGGTTAAGATACGGAGCCCAAGAAGAGCCAAAAGGATTCTTCGATGAATACTTCTCAAACATAAGATCAAAAAATTTCGGCAAAGAAGCAAAAAGAAGAATATTACTGGGAACATTCGCCAGACAAGCAGGATTCAGAGACTCATTCTACATAAAAGCACTGCAAGCAAGAACACACATAATAAACGAGTACAAAAAAATATTTTCTGAAGTGGACGCGATAATAACGCCAACAATGCCAATACTGCCACCCCTAATAAAAAGAGCGTCAGAACTAACACCGCTGCAATCATACCTGTCGGACAAGTTAACAGTAGGGCCCAACATTGCGGGACTGCCACACATGAGTCTGCCGACGGGAAAACACAAATCACTGCCGATAGGATTAATGATAACTGCAAATCATTACGAAGAGGAGAAAATGATGACTCTGGGAAAAGAATTGGAGGAGAAAAATGAGTGACACGAAAGAAACAAAAATAGGATTAGAAGTTCACGTACAAATAAAAACGAAGAGCAAACTATTCTGCGGGTGCACAACAGAAGAAGGAGAGCCAAACCAGAACACCTGCGAAACATGCATGGGAATGCCGGGAGCAAAACCGGTAACAAACAAGAAAGCAATAGATTCAGTAATAAAAATATGCAAAGCGTTAAACTGCGAAATATCAACGCCATCATTTTTCTCAAGAAAAACATACTTTTATCCGGACCTGGCAAAAAATTATCAAATAACACAGTACGAAACACCCATAGGAAAAGAAGGATTCCTGCAAGTGGAAAATACAAAAATCAGAATAAAAAGAGTGCACATAGAGGAAGACCCTGCGGCATTAGAACACACCGGAGGAGGAACACTAATAGATTACAACAGAAGCGGAATACCGCTGGCAGAAATAGTAACAGAGCCGGACATAAAAAGCCCGGAGCAAGCAAGAAACTTCCTGAAAAAATTAGTAAACATACTATCATACCTGAATGTTATAGTTCCAGACGCAACAATAAAAGCCGACGCAAACATAAGCAATTCAAAAAACAATTTTATAAGAGCAGAAATAAAGAACGTAACAGGATTCAAAGAAATAGAAAAAGCATTATTATACGAGACAAAAAGACAGCTTGAAGAGGAAGTGACAAAGCAGGAAACAAGAAGGTGGGACGGAACAAAAACAATACTTATGAGAAGCAAAGAAACAGAAGACGACTACGGGTACATATACGACTCAGACATCCCAAAAATGACATTTACACAAGAATACATAAACAAGATAAGCTCAAGCATACCAAAATTATCAGATGAAAGAATCAAAGAACTAACGAAAATAGGAGTCTCACAAGAAGACGCAGAAGTAATAACCCAAGACTTATTTGTATCAGATGCGTTCGAAAAAATAGCGCAAAAAAGCAACCCTGCAACGGCATCAAAATGGTTCAGAAAAGAATTGCTGAAAAGATTAAACGCCGACGAGAAACAAATAGAAGAAGTCAACATTGAAGCGCTAACAGAAATAATAAAAATGATTCACGAAAAAACAATAACGGAGCACACGGGGAGAGAATTAATGACCAGAATTTACGACAAGAATTTTTCTCCAATAGAATCGATTAAAAAAACAGGAGCAACAATGATAAAAGACACAACAACACTAAAAAGATTATGCGAAGACGCAATAGAAAAAAATTCCAAAGCGGCCGCAGACTACAAAAAAGGCGAAGAAAAGGCGCTAAATGCCATAGTGGGGGCGGTAATGAAGGAAACGAGAGGAACAGCGAAACCTGACGAAGTGAAAAGAATAATAAAAGATATATTGAAAAACGGATATACAACACACTAACGTATATTCGAGTGAGCATCCAAAATCTATTGAAGCATTGTTCAAAGCTCGCCGGTTGTTCAATGAATCATTTTATTACCTCATCAAACAACGCATCGACCTCTCGAACAACCCTCTCCTCAAAAGAGTTAACAGTCTCACCATCAAGCCTTTCAACAGACAAAAAATCCAAAAGCTTTCTAGAAGTCCCGTACTCATCAGGAATCCTTTTTCCAGAAGTTTCCCTAATAACCCTGTCCTCTATATCCTCAATACTGCCAACAGGAACCTTGACATCCTCGAACTCGTCGCCCTCAAGACCCAAAGTGTTTCTCAAAATGTGAAACGCGCCCAGATTTTTGTAGTGATTAATAATGTCACTAATAGAAATATTGGAAGCCCTGCCACCGGCCAATCTTCCATAAATCCTTAAAAGAATAACAGAATTCTGCACCACTTCAACACTTTTGGCCCTGGCAACAACTTCATCAGGAGTCAATCCATCAGCGTTAATATGAACAATCTGTATTTGGCGCGTAGGAATGTTAACAATTCTAGGAATCCAGTTTTCGACGATGACAAAACTGCCAAATTTCAAATCTTCAAGCTCTGAAAAATTGTTAGGAAAAACGGGGCCGGGATAAACAATATTAAAACCGTCAAAAACAGAAACACTCCTAGAATGAACGTGGCCACCGGCATAATAATCAAAATTTTTCGGGAATAAAGACAAAGGAACACCGCCGATACTTTCCAAACCCCTAGGCCTCAATTCAGAAATTGCCGCGTGAAACAAAAATATTTTTCTGCCAGAAATATTTTCAAGACTGCGCCTGTCAAGAATATCATAATATTCCTTATCAAGACCCGAACGCCTGCCAGAAATGCCTACAATAGAAACACCAGTCTTATCGTCAACAACAGGAGAAAGATTCAACAAACCATCAGAATTAATTTTGGCAACCATAACATTCCTGCCAAGACCGGCAGTTTCTATAATGTCAAGAAAAGTTTTACCAGTAGAACTAGTATCATGGCTTCCAGCAATATAATAAAAAGCAATGCCAGCATCACTAAGCATTTTCAAATATTTAACAACCATTTTAAAACTGTCAATAGGAGGCATAGAAGTATTAAACAAATCACCGCAAAAAAGAACAAAATCAACACGCTCCCTGATACACTCAAGAATACAATTAGAAAAAGATTCCTCGCCAAGAAATCTCATTCTATCATCACCCCAACCGCCAACATGACCATCAGAAATGTGCGCAAATTTCATAACCAAGCCACCGAGTCACGAACCAAAAAGACGCTTCTGAATTTTTTCAGACTTATCTTTCAATGCGTGCTCCTCAAATGAAGGAAATTTTACGGGAATAGCAAATCTGGAAAAATTGGTGGTTACTATGGCCTCGCCCCTGTCAAGACTAGCAATAGCGCGGTCATCAGAACTAAGATCCTGAGACGCACTCTCAATAATCGCAGTCCTCTCAGGCTTCATCTCAGTACCAAGAATAATCTTAGTATTCATATTGGCAAGTATAGATCTAGGAATCAAAGAAGGAAGCTGGGTAACAGCGATAAGGCCAACACCAAACTTCCTGCCCTCCCTGGCAATAGTAGCAAAAATATTAGAACCCCTCTCCAAAACATCGATGCCAAGAACCCTCGGAGCCTCCTCAATCAGGACACTAATGTTTTTCTCGCCGGAAATTTTTGAAGATTTAAGAATTTCATTAGAGATGATGCTACCAAAGAGAAGTTCAGTCCTCCCGCCAATACGAGAAGTATCAACAAGGACAACACAGCCGGCCCTTAAAATGTTGACAATATCCCTAACAGTTCCCTCTCCGTGAATAACATCAAAAATTCCGCTACCAACAATATTATTATTAGAAATGCTCAAATTCAAAATGTTAAGAATCCTCCTCTTAACAACAGCAACAGTGGATTCGTGAAATCTGGAATCAGACAAAGGAACCTCCCTAACAATATCCTCAATCCACCCGGAAGGATTCCTGCGGTAATAAGCATTAATGCAATCCTCCTGAGCAGAAGACCATTCAACAATTCCGTCAAAATGCCCCGGCCTCAAAACAGTTATGCAGATTTTCAAACTTCTACAGCCCGGAAAAGAATTATCAGAAGTATAATAAAAAATCTTTTCAGGACGAGGATGATCCTTAAGACCAACACGTGTTCTGCCGATATACTCATCATGAGGATCGAGAACAAGAACCCCGCACCAATCATTCTTGGCAATCTCCCACAACAAAGTACTCAAAAAAACAGATTTCCCACGACCAGTAGTGCCAGTAACAAGAATATGGTGAGACAAAACATTCCTGCCATCAAGCCTTACAGGAACATCCAAAACCTTAGAGCCGGAACGAACATTACCCAAAAACAAGGAATTATCAGAAGAATTCAAAAATCTCAAATCATCAGCAACAACTTTCCTAAGAGAAGAAAAAAAATCCGGAAGACACTTAGTAGAAGAAACAATCTGAGAAGAGCCCGCATTTTTGATGGTAAGCAAAGACTTCATTTTTGCGAGAACATAAGAACGATGCTCTTTCTCGAAAAAATCAGTGTCAGAATCCTCCATATGAAGGCCGGACATCAGCTCCCTGTCCTGCTGAGAAAATTGCGAACCATAAGACAAATCATAAACCTGCAAAAGAATTTTGCAGGAAGAATTATCAGAAACGAGAAGTTCTCCGAGCTCTATTTTCTCCCCCGGCTTTTCCCGGGCAATAATCGCGCCAACCTCGCCGCCAATAACAACCCCCTTCATACGCGTCAGGATAAGAAACAACTACATAAATGTTGTTATCCGGCTGCGACAGGCAACGACGACGAATAAAGAGCCATTTCTCGACGATATTACGAAAACTTTATAAAGCGAAGCGATATGTTAAATCGTCAGAGAGGATCAAAATCCTCGAGAAAACAAAAAATAGAGGAGGAGAACAAAATGGCAGAAAAAGTTGCAAAAGTTGGGGTCAAGAAAGATGCAGGATATCTGTACTTCGTTGACAAGCACGGAAATGTTTCCAGAGCAAAAATGGCTCGCGGAAAGAAAGGCGGCGGAAAAACGCAATTAGTAGCAAAAGCAGGAGTCAAGAAGGCATCAGGATACCTGTACTTCGTTGACAAGCACGGAGACATCTCAAGAGCAAAGATGGTCCGCGGCGGAAGAAAACGACGATAAAAACACCGTTAGTTTTATTATTTTCTTTTTTTTTCTGATTTTCTAGTAATTATTAAGTGTGTTGTGCACTTTCAATAAATATAAATACCACTGCCAAACACCCGACCAAAGAAAAGGCGATATCATGATTACAAAATTCAAAAATTGGATTAACAAAATAATAAACAACATGTTCAAAAAAAGAGGCGACGTAAAACTAGGATTATACGGGCCCCCAAATTCCGGAAAAAGCACACTAGCAAACAGGATAACAAGCGACTGGCTAGGAGAAGAAATGAGCGTTGTAAGCGCCATAGCCCACGAAACCAGAGAGATACAAATGAAAGAACACGTAAAAATAGTGAAAGACGGCAAAGAATTAATGTTCAACCTAGTAGACACTCCGGGAATAGCAACAAGAATAGACTACGAAGATTTCATAAAAAAAGGGATGAGCAAGAGCAAAGCGAAAAAAAGAGCCAGAGAAGCAACAAGAGGAGTAATAGAATCAATAAGGTGGCTGGATGAAATGGACGCGGTACTAGTAGTATTAGACTCATCAGAAGATCCATACTCCCAAGTGAACATAACAATAATAGGAAATCTCGCGGCGAGAAACATACCAGTAATAATAGTTGCGAACAAGATAGACCTAAAAAAAGCAAGCATGAAAAGAGTAGAAGCAGCATTCCCACAATACCCAATAATCGGAGTCAGCGCAAAACACGGAAAAAATGTTGATGAACTATACAAAATGCTATTCAAGGTGATAGGATAATGGTAACACTACAATTCCTACCGTACTCACAAGTAGAAAACATGACAGGAGTTGGAAGAATAAGAAAGTTGCTAAACCTAGTAAAAGAAGACAAAATAGTGCTGCTGCAAGGGCGATTGCACGAAGACGAAGAAGCAGAACTAATAAAAGCAACAATGGAAGAAATAAACAAAAATTTCAGAGGAATAGAGCTGGCAGTGGTAAACCCTTCAGCGACAGATCTAACATACATACAGAAATTCAGACAAGGATTCGCAAACTTTGTGCTGGGAGACAGACAGGGGATAACGGTAATAGGGCCCGCAAGCGTTGTAAAATCAATAAAAAGAGACCCCAACAAAATAGAACTACTAATGAAAAACGGGAAAAAGACGCGCAAAAACGGGAGGAAATAATGCCTCACCAATGCGTAAGATGCAACACGTTCTACAACGACGGAAGCAAGAACATAATTGAAGGATGCCCGTGCGGAGGAAAATTATTCTACTATATAAGAAAAGAAAAATTAGAGCAATTAAGAAACAGCCTAGAATCACTACCACAATTATCACCACTACAACAAAAAGAAATAGAAAGAGATGTAAGAACAATAGTAGGAAACACTGAAGAAGAAAAACCAGTAGTTCTGGATGTTGAAAACATAAAAATAGTGGGCCCGGGAAAATACGAATTAGACCTGGTGCAATTATTCAAAGGAGAACCATTAGTATTCAAAATAGAAGAAGGGAAATACTTTATAGATATAGCAGAAACGTTCAGAAGAATGGGAAAAAGCAAGAAAACCGGCGGCAAGAACAATAGAAAGGTTTAAATAAAACGCCAATAACCCTGCAAGCATGGACGAGGAAAGAAAATTCTCAAAAGATCTGATAGGTAAAGTGGTGGTAAGCAAGAACGGCAAAAGGTTCGGAGAGGTTGGAGATATAAGGTTCGAGACCAAGTCGGGAGAACTAATACATTTAGTATTAAAGAATCCAACAAGCTTCACAGAAAAATTAGAGTTAGAAAAAACGAAAGAAGGATTCCACCTAGTGCCATGCTCCGCGGTAATAGCAACCGGGGACTTTGTAGTGATAAGCGAAGAAGACATAGCGTGAACTTCAAAATGTTTTTTATAACACCACAATCATTTAATACTAATCAGCGCTTCCAAAAATTATGACTGAAGCAACACAAACAGTGTGGACCGAAAAGTACAGGCCCCAAACATTTGAGGCGGTCAAAGGCCAAGAAGCGATAGTGACAAGAGTTAAAGCATTCGTGGAAGCAAAAAACATGCCGCACTTATTATTTGCCGGACCGGCAGGCGTGGGAAAAAGCACGCTATCAATAGTAATAGCAAAAACCCTATACGGAGAAGAATGGAGACAAAACTTTCTGGAGTTAAACGCCAGCGACGAAAGAGGGATAGACATAATAAGAACAAAAGTAAAAGATTTTGCCAGAACAAGAGCCATAGGAACCGCACCATTCAAAATAATATTTTTAGACGAATGCGACGCACTAACAAGAGACGCACAGCAAGCACTAAGAAGAACAATGGAAAACACGGTCCACACATGCAGGTTCGTGCTATCATGCAATTATTCAAGCAAGATAATAGATCCAATACAAAGCAGGTGCGCAGTATTCAAGTTCAAACAATTATCGCCGGAACACATGGCAGAAATACTAAAAACAGTCTCAGAAAGAGAAGAAGTAAAATTGTCAACAGAAGCACTAAATGCAATAATCGCGGTAAGCAATGGAGACTGCAGAAGAGCAGAAAATATACTGCAAAGCTGTGCGGTACTATCAAAAAACATAACCCCCGACAGCGTTCACGCGCTGGCATCAGCGGCGAGGCCTGAAGAAATAAAAAATCTGGTGGAAACATCATACAAAGGAGACTACGCAGGAGCAAGAAGAATACTTCACACAATAATGCCAAAATATGGAATGTCGGGATTGGACATAATAAAACAAATACAACAAGAATTGATAAATGCCAACATACCTGACGAGGCAAAAATGTTGTTCGTATCACAAACAGGCGAAGCAGAATTTCACATAGTTGAAGGAAGTGATGAAATAATACAAATAGAAGCATTCATGGCGAAAATGTGCTATGAGAGCATAAGGGAAAAAACATGAGTTTAACGGAAGCACTGGAAAAAATAGAATTATTGCGGTGCAGAGCAATAAAGGAATGCTTAACTCAAAAGGAAGAAACGGAAATATCCTATTTAGTAAGAAGAGAGTTATGGAACGAAGAAAATTTTGCCTATATAAGCCCTTGCGAGGGAAATGCAATATTTTCGCCAAGAAGAGAAGGAGCGATCGATTACAGGATATTAGTGGTCATAAACGGTTTAGGAGAATATCAATCATTAGAAGATATAACAGTATTTGAAATGGCACTGCAACCAGAACCGGCCGCCAAAGAATTATTAAAAAAACGGGAAGGGGAAAGAATCGCAAAAAATCTGGTATTAACAAAAATAGAAGACACAATTTATGACGGAATTGCCCGAGCAATAAAAATGCCAAAAATTCCAATACTGCGGCATTTCTACTCTTACACGAGCGGGAGGCAAAGAGCCGAAAGAGAAATAACCGCAGTAAAAAATTCATACCGCAGAAAAAAAGGGTGGAACGCGGTAGAAGCATTAGAAGAATTATTCAAAGAATTTGCAGGAGCGGTAAGTAAAACATCAAAAATCCGCAAGACTTAAAAAAGAACCCGCCGTTCAGCAATTAATGGAAAAATGGGTCACCCCTCAAAGATTAATGGGAATATTCATAATATTCATAATGGTTTCAAGCGTAGGAGGATTCATACTAAGCTTTCAAGACACTGCAAGCACTCCAGCAATTCAAGACTCTTACAACGGGTTTAATATAGACATAACAAGCGATGGCTTTTACAAAATAAAAATTCAAGGACAAGAATTTTTATTTGCATCACATCCATCAGATTTTGAATCATCACAACTCCCGCAAGAATTCCTGAATGCCCTAGAAAGCAAAAACGTGCAGATATCTTATGATTCAACAACTAATGAGTCGATGATGCCAGTGCTGGCAGACATGCAATACTACTTAGAACAAATATTGAAAAATCAGAAATATATTGTTACCAGAGGAACAAATGACCAGACAAAAACTCCAACACTGCCAAAAATAACGTGCAACGATGCAAAAACACAAAATCCTGTAATATTCATAACAAGCACAAGAATAGAATCATCAAACCCATACTGTTTAATACTATCCGGAGAAACGCGACAACTAATACAAAAGGAAACGGAGCAATTAGCATACAAAGTATTAGGAGTTCTAAAATGAAGAAAAAAAAATTAGTATTAATAACAATAATAACAATTCTTGCAACAGTAATATTATCATCATGCGATGCAAACGAGCCAAAAAAAGATGAAAACATTTTGGAATACAACAATTTCATCTTCAATTACACAGGAACACACTGGGTAACAGAATGGAGGAACGGAAACAATTTATATCAAATACCTTTACGTTTTAATCCATTACAAACGGAAAATGTAACAATAACAGGAGAACAATGGGCGCCAACAAAAGAAATATTCATAACATTCGATCCTGAGAGTGAAGGATTACAATATACCGCGCTGGGAGCCGGAGAGTTAAGCAGAAATTTAATAACCGCTCTGGGAATAACGCCAATAGCGGCGTGCTCCAAAAATATAACAGAAGCATGCAAAGAACGCCCAATAATAACGTGCGAGCAGAATGAATCGCTGGTAATATACCTAGTGCAGGACGTGCCAACACAAATAACATACACCGAAACATGCATAAAAGTTCAAGGAGCGGGAATGGACCTGCTAAAAGCAATAGACAGACTATTATATTCATGGTACAAAATACAACAATAAAGAACCCAAAATGACAGAGCACTATTACACAGAAGAACCAAGAACAAAACATCAAGAGAGAACAATCATCGCAACACTAAGAGGACAAAAATGCACGTTTAAAACGGACAGCGGAACATTCTCGCCAAGAAGCATAGACAAAGCAACAATGCTGTTAATAAATTATGCTCCAATAAATGATGAAGAAAAAGTACTTGATCTCGGGTGCGGTTACGGGGCTGTCGGGATAAGTATTGCTAAAACGACGAGCGCGCACGTCACCATGAGTGACGTTAATAGGAGAGCAATAAAGCTGTCGGAAAACAATGCGAAAATAAATCATGTTACGGTTTCTATAATTCACAGCAACGGGTTCGAGAATATCCCCCAAAATTTTGATACTATACTGCTGAATCCGCCACACTCGGCAGGAAGAGAACTCTGCATAAAACTAATTACTGAATCAAAAAAGCATCTTACAACAAAAGGAAAATTATTTATTGTTGCATTCCACAACAAAGGAGGAAAATACTACGAAGAATTATTAAAAAAAATATTTCCAAAAGCAGAAACACTATGCAAAAAAGGAGGAATAAGAGTGTACTCAGGAAAGCTCGATTAAAACACCATTCTCGTTAACAGTGACAAATCTCAAACCGCAACCCTTCCTCAGGATTGCAATAAGAATTGCCATATGCAAAACGCCAGAACCAGAAACAAGGTTAACAGCAACATCATCAAAACCGAGACTACCAAGACCGCTGTCGATAATGTTGGAAATATCCTGAACACTTAAAGATTCACTAACCAGAACAAAATCAAACTTTTTATCATGAGAAAATTTTGCTGCGAAATCATCACCAACAAGAATAATCCTCGACCAATCATGAGAGTTCATCAATGAACCAACAAGAGACCAAGAACCCTTACCGGCGCCAAGAGATGCAATCAAAACAGCCATATGGACTTGTCGGGATTTGAACCCGAGGCCCCCTCGTTGCGAACGAGATGCTCTACCAGACTGAGCTACAAGCCCAAACAACAGCAGTTTTACTAATAGTTTTATAATATTACCGCTAAATACCTCCTTCAGAACGATTAACAGCACTAAATCGCAAGAATTAAAAACAGCAGACAAAACAAAATTTTCATGCCTCTAAGATTCCCAGAATCAATGGACGAATGCATTTACTTCACAAGAAGAATCATAGGCAACGGAAAAGCAGTGGCGTGGGTGTTCAAAGAAAAGTGCCCAAAATGCCAAAAATCATTAATGGGAAAACCAAGAAAAGACGATGGAAGCATAAGCATAAGAGCCAAGGAATATGTATGCCCGTCATGCAATTACACAGTAGAAAAAAAAGAGTACGAAGACACTCTAACAGCAAACATACAATACACGTGCCCCAGCTGTGGGAATGAAGGAGAAACACAAACACCGTTCAAAAGAAAAAATATTAATGGAGTCCAAACAATAAGGGCGCAATGCCAGAAATGCAGTGGAAATATAGATATAACAAAAAAGATGAAAGACCCAAAAAAGAAAGAAGAACCCAAAGATTTTGACGACGATTAAGACATAGCGACGTTTCGATACCTTTAAAAACGTACTACATTTCCCAATTACGGGGCTGTGGGGTAGCTTGGTCTATCCTGCGTGGTTTGGGACCATGCGACCCCGGTTCAAATCAGGATAGAGTTTCGATTCATCTTGTGAATTTCCGGGCAGCCCCATAATGGTTAGGATGTCATATGGCAACAAAGAAAAGCTTAGGATCTGTAAAACGCTTCGGGACAAGATACGGAGCCACAACAAAACAAAGAATGTCCAATATAGAATCGCAATACAGAGGAAAAAGACTGGAATGCCCATTCTGCGGAAAGAAGAATGTTAAAAGAGTATTTTCGGGAGTGTGGAATTGCTCCAAGTGCGAGACAAAATTTACAGGAAGAGCGTACAATCCAAGCAGTTCATCCAAAGGGACCGAGGTGGAATTATGAGTTACACATGCTTTTATTGCAGGAAAGAAGTGCCTGATGAATTAAGAGGAAAAAAAATAAGGTGCCCTTACTGTGGAAACAAGGTATTAATAAAAGAAAGAGGAGTAACTACAAAGGTATCCGCGAGATAAATATTCATTAGAAATATGGAATCAAAAAATATAGGAGCCGAAATGAGATATAATGCAACAATAACAATTCAAGAAACTCCGGAAGAGTTATTCAAATCGATAAAATCAACAGACAGAAACGGCGAAAAATCTACGATGGAAACAACTTACAAAAATTCAACAATGACCATAAAAATATCTTCAGCAAGCGCCCCAGCACTAAGAGCGTGCGTAAACGCAAAATTACAACTACTAACAGTATCAGAAGGATTAAAAGAGGCGGCAATATGAGCAAAAGCGCGCAAGACGAGAAAATAGAAAAATTACAAGTATTAGAGCACAACCTTCAAGGAATACTGGCGCAAAAACAACAATTCCAGTCACAACTATTCGAAGTAAACTCTGCACTAGAAGAGATAGACGGATCAGAAGAAGTTTACAAAATATTAGGAGGAGTATTACTAAGAAAGAAAAAAGAAGAAGTAAAAAAAGAACTGGAAGAAAAAAGAGATTTAACACAAATAAGGATAACGACAATAGAAAAACAAGAAAAAAAAATGAGAGAACAAGCACAAACACTCCAAGAAGAAGTAGTAAAAAAAATGCAAGAGGAAGAAAAAAAATGAGCTGTACAGAATTCTCGACGATACTAAGATCACTGCAAGAATTGGCAGAAGACTCAACAATACCAAAAAATGTAAGAATAACAATTCAAAGCGTGATGCAATTAGTATCAAGAAATGAAGAGCCAAGAATGGCCGCAAGCAAAGCACTACAAGAATTAGAAGTACTGGCAGAAGTAAACGTAGAACCATTCACAAGATCGCAAATATTCAACATAGTCAGCATGCTGGAAGCGGTCAAATAGCACAAAAATATAAGGAAAGATTTAAAAATAACACGTCCAACTTTCCATTATAAAGAGGTTTTTCATGAGATTATCAATAATGCTCGTTCTCGCAACAACGGTTCTCCTACTGGCATCATGCTCGGACGGAGGAACTCAACAATCATCAGGAAGCGCGTTCATAGGAGGAATTGAAGGAGTAACAATAGAATTTGAGCAAGGACAACCACCAGCAGAAGTTTACGACTCAGGACAACAATCATTCTCGATAACACTAAAAGTGCAAAACAAAGGAGAGTTTGACGTTCCAAAAAACAAAACTGCAATAACACTAAGCGGGTTCAACCCTGCAACACTCAACAAGACGAGAACACAATTATCACAAAGCTCGCCAGACGATTTATTAGCACTAAGAAAGCTACCGACAGGAGATATACAAGAACAACCACCAACACAGGCAGAATTTCCAGACATGAATTATAAAGGAAAAGTAGTAGGGTTGGAACAACCAGTATCAGTTGAAGCGAGAATATGCTATGAGTACAAAAACACTGCAGCAACAAACCTGTGCGTCAGAAAAAATTTGATAACGCCAGCAAAAGGAGGAGTATGTGAAGTTGCAGGAGACAAGGAAGCATCAAACTCCGGAGGGCCAATACAA
Source organism: uncultured Methanosarcinales archaeon (assembly GCA_964373285.1). GTDB lineage: Archaea > Nanobdellota > Nanobdellia > Woesearchaeales > ARS49 > JACQMS01. Next base: position 8,278 of record CAYJTR010000006.1, on the reverse strand, counting down.
ATAACCGGAGTAAAAACATCAGCAAGATCGCAAAACTCTCTAGGAATAGCATTCACAATATCACACCAAGGAACAGGAGCGATATACAAACTATCAAGCCAGTGCAGCCAATCACAACAACAAAGAGCTGAAGAAGGAAGAATACTAGTAAAGATTGACAGCGGGCTAACAGGACTAAGCTGCACAGGGCTAAGCGATACAAGCACCAGCGGAACAACATTCCAAGGAGTAGCAAAATTCATAGGAACACCACTAACAATAACATGCACGCAACAAGTAAGCGACCTGAACGATTACTCACAACCAGTAACCATAACAACAGAATACAATTACGAAGAAATAGCAACTACAACAATAAAAGTAAAATCGTCAACAGGATAAGAAAACAAATTTTTGGCGCGTTTTTGCGCAAGCATTAAAAACACCAATTCACAACAAGCAATCGACGGGCATAGTTGGGAGGCCAGCCCCCTCCTGCAACCACAAACGGGCTTAAGGTGGAACAAAAGCTCTATTCCGCGCGTGGAGTGATCCATAATGCGTCCCGTAATAATTGCAGACTCCTCGTCCTCATTGGCGGGGCGGTTGCCGAACCATGTCAGATCCGGAAGGAAGCAGCATTAAAACACCCGAACCGCGCTTTAAGGGTTGCGGGGACGAGATTATCGCGGGCCAACGCTTGTGGCAAACAAAATGCCAAGAGTGGAGCGCGCCCGTCAACCATTTTCAAAATATTACCCGGGTTTTGCCCCCGCACTTTTTGGATTAAATTAATGGAACGAAAGAATACAAGCCGTGCTCAGAACATTTTAAGACATTATTAATCTTAACACATTTATTCATAACACTCCTGCGAGGAGTGCCAATGGGAACGACAATGACACCGCCATCGTTCAATTGTTCAACAATTTTTGAAGGAATAGTATCACTACAAGCATTAATAAGAACTTTATCGTAAGGGGAATTCTTTTTATAACCATTCTTGCCATTGCCAACAATTATTTTAACATTTTTAATGTCTAATTTCTTGACGTTTTTAATTGCAATAGACGCAATATGAGGATCAATCTCAATACTTGTGACGCGATGACAAAGATTTGAAAGAATTGCAGAAGTGTAACCGGAACCGGTACCAACCTCGAGAACATTATCACGGTTTTTAACATCCAAGAGGGAGAGCATATTAATTATGGTAGTGGGCTGGGAAATAGTCTGATTGTTAAGAATGGGAAGAGCAACATCATCATAAGCGTGAGACACCAAATTTTTGGGAACAAAAATCTCCCTAGGCACCTTTTTGAAAGAAGACAATATCCTTTCACTCACGCCAATAGACCTCCAAGCACTTATCAGAACATCTTTGCTACTTGGCATTTTGTAGGGTGAATAACTGCTATGTTTATATATTTATTCTTAACTCCATAGCGTTATGGGAGTAATAGGATTCAACTTTTCAAAAATAAATTGCGAAAGAAAAGCGGTAATACAAGGGCAAGTAACAATAAATCATTCAGCAAACGTAAAAAATGTGGAAATAGACGAATTAAAACTGGGAACAGTAACACAAAAAGTGCTAAGAATAATATTCGGCTTCAAAGCGGAATACCAGCCAGACCTTGCAACAGTAGAATTTGAAGGAGAAGTATTATGGCTGGAAAGCCCGGAAACGACAGCAGAACTAGAACAATTATGGAAAAAAGAAAAAAAATTATCAGAAAGCGTAATGGGGCAAGTAATGTACCAAATAATATCAAAATGCAACATTCAAGCGCTATTCCTAAGCAGGGAATTAAACCTGCCACCACCAATACCAATAATGCCCAAAGCAGAACCACAACAAGCAAAAAAGACGGCTAAAAGCAAGTAGTGCGTTCGTGGAAAGCACCTTCGAAATCCCCGACAGGAATCAGCAGGCGCTACGTCCCCGTAAGGGACAACCCCGCGTAACGCGCTCACGTCAATAATTTATTGGATTTCGACCTAAGGGCGCTTTCCACAAACAGTAGTGCAAAAGGTTTTTATACGTTTGTTAATACCCCGAAAACATGACCGAAACGAAACTAAAAGTTGCAGAAGCAATACAAGACGACGTGAACAAGGGAATAGTAAGAATAGACTCGGGATTCATGAGAGACATAGGAGCAAAACCGGGAGACATACTAGAAATAGAAGGAGGAAGAAAAACGGTAGCAATAGTGGACAGGTCATACCCCGGAGACATAGGACTAAACATCATAAGAATGGATGGTTTAACAAGAAAAAATTCTAAGACGTCAATAGGAGAAAGCGTAAAAGTAACAAAAGCAACAATCAAAGAAGCAAAAAAAGTAGTAGTAGCACCAGCAAAAGAAGGAGTATTCGTAAGAATGCCGCCAAACATATTCAAGCAAGGATTGCTGGGAAGAGCGGTAGTGAAAGGAGACATAATAGCACTAGGAGGGGCCAGAAACAGAAGAATAACGATGACCGGAAACCCTTACGACGAAATGTTCAACATAATAAATGAATCAATAATGGGGGGAGTAGGACTAGGATTCGGAGACCTGAAATTTATAGTGGCAGACGTAAACCCGAAAACGCCAGTAATAATAACCAACAACACAGAAGTAATACTAAACCCTGAAGCGATAAATGTTGAAGAAGAAACAGTCCCTGACATATCATACGAAGACGTAGGAGGACTAGACGAAGAAGTATCAAAAATAAGAGAAATGGTAGAACTCCCATTAAAACATCCAGAAATATTTGAAAGATTAGGAGTGGAACCGCCTAAAGGAGTATTACTTCACGGGCCTCCGGGAACAGGAAAAACACTGCTGGCAAAAGCGGTAGCCAACGAAACAAACGCGCACTTTATTTTGATTAACGGACCAGAAATAGTGAGCAAATTTTATGGCGAATCAGAAAAAAATCTCAGAGACAAATTTACAGAAGCAGAAAAGAATGCTCCGGCAATAATATTCTTCGACGAGATAGACGCGATAGCATCAAAAAGGGAAGAAACAAGAGGAGAAGTAGAAAAAAGAATAGTGGCACAATTATTATCGCTAATGGACGGGCTGAAAGCCAGAGGAAAAGTAGTAGTAATAGCCGCCACAAACATACCAAACTCACTAGACCCTGCACTAAGAAGGCCCGGAAGATTCGACAGAGAGCTGTCAATAAGCGTTCCAAACAAAGAAGGAAGACTGAACATACTAAAAATTCACACGAGAAACATGCCATTCTCAAAAGACGTAAAGTTAAAAGAGATTGCGGGCTTAACCCACGGATTCGTAGGAGCAGACATGGCATCACTGGCCAAAGAAGCCGCAATGATAAGATTGCGAGAAGTAATACCGGACCTGCAACAATACGAAAAAGACGAACAAATACCCAAAGAAGTATTAGAAAAATTGTTTATCAAACATTCAGACTTCAAAAACGCGCTAAGAGTTGTAAGACCATCAGCATTACGAGAAGTGCTGGTAGAATCACCAAACGTAAGATGGACAGACATAGGAGGATTAGAAAGAACAAAAGAACAACTAAAAGAATCAATAGAATGGCCGCTAAAATACGCAGAATCATTCAAAAGATTAGGAATAAGGCCGCCAAGAGGAGTGCTACTATACGGGCCTCCGGGGACAGGAAAAACAATGCTTGCGAAAGCAATAGCAACAGAATCAGAAGCAAACTTCATATCAGTCAAAGGGCCATCACTGCTATCAATGTGGGTCGGAGAATCAGAACGAGGCGTCCGCAAAATATTCGAGAAAGCAAGACAAGCATCACCATCAATAATATTCTTCGACGAGATAGACGCGCTGGCGCCAAGAAGAGGAGGGGGAACGGACAACCACGCGACAGAAAGAGTAGTAAACCAATTACTAACAGAAATGGACGGGCTGGACTCCCTGCAGGATGTAGTAATAATAGCCGCGACAAACAGGCCAGACATAATAGACCCAGCACTATTACGCCCGGGAAGATTCGACAGAATACTACTAACGCCTCCGCCAGACGTCAACGGAAGAATTGAAGTGCTAAAAGTTCACACGGCAAAAATGCCGCTATCACAAGACGTAAACATACAAGAAGTAGCAGGAAAAACAGAAGGGTTCGTAGGAGCAGACATAGAAGCGCTATGCAGAGAAGCCGCGATGATATCACTAAGAGAAGACATGAAATCAAAAGAAGTGACAAAAAAACATTTCGAAGAAGCATTAAAAATGGTAAGGCCATCAGTAACACCAGACATAACAAAAGTGTACGAAGAAATAGAAGGACAATTCAAAGGAGCGCTGGCAAAACAAGTAAAAGAGAACATGCCTAACTATTTCGGGTGAGAATGAACGTCATCTCACACCTTCTTGAATCTTGCGGCAGTGTCAGCAAGCTCTACATGACCAAGAACTACACCCCTGCAACAATATCTTTGAATTCCCAAGTCATCAAGAATCTTTTTAGGAAGCTCTCCCTTTTCTGAACGCTCCTTAAACTCGTTCCAGTATTGCGCCAAAGGCTTGCCACAACTCCAACAACGTATAGGTATTATCATTTTTTTCACCTGTAAGATTTCTGAGTCTTAGCCCTCGCCTTACCTGACGTATTAGGCTTCTTAGACTCCTTTCTACGAACATCAGCGACAAGCAAAGACCTGTCATACTCCAAAAACTTGTTCTTCAAAGAAGAATCATACTGAGACAAAGCCTTACCAATAGAAAGCCTTGCGGCCTGAGACTGAGAAGCCATACCCCCTCCAACAACATTTATAGAAATATCAACATCCTTGGATTTATCACCAGCGATAATCAAAGGCTCACGAATCCTCAACTGGTAAATATCAGGAGTGTAAGAATCAAGAATAACACCGTTAATTCTAACAATGCCAGAACCCTTAGAAAGAGTAGCTCTAGCAACAGCCCTCTTTCTCCTGCCAGAAACGTGAACAAATTTCAAAACATGCTTCATTGTTTCCCTCCAAGCTGTCTAAGCAAATCTTTAACAGTAACAAATTCATGAATAGTAGTCCTAGAATTTTTAATAACATCAATGTTCAGACCATCAGGAACACCACTATAACACTTAATCCTCTTAAAAGCAAGAATCCCCCTAGACTCCTTATGAGGAAGCATACCCCTAATAATCCTCTTAAAAAACTTTTCAGGAGTTCTATGAATAAAAGGACCCTTATGATGCTGACCCATACTCCTCTTCCTCTCATACTTTGAAAGAACAAACTCTTTACTGCCAGTAATAATAGCGTCACCAACATTAATTACTGCGACATCCTCGCCGAGAATAGCATCCTTAGCAACTCTGGAAGCGAGCCTTCCGACAATAGCTCCAGAAGCATCATAAACTTTCATCCTATCACCCTCACATTCTTACCAGAAGGATTCTGCTTAATAAGATCATTGATAGAAACACACTTGCCATTCCTGTCCTCAACAATCTTTCTAGCGCCAGCAGAAAAATTGTAGGCGGCAATAGTAATCTTCTTATCAAGAATCCCAGAACCAAGAACTTTTCCGGGAACTATAACTGTATCACCATCACTAACATACCTGTTAATCCTAGAAATGTTAACGCTACGACGCCGGCGCGTAGACCTTTCAAGCTCTAAAGCGACAGCCTTCCAAATAGGAGCATCCCTAACCCTAGAGTTCTCCCTAAGAGAACTAATCAAAACCCTCAACTCGTTATCAGTCTTATTATTTTCCATAAGCATTTGACTCCAACAAAAATTTTTTGTTCGCAGACAGCAATGTTCCTCACAATGCGGGGGAAGGGATTCGAACCCTCGAACCCACTAAGGGACAAGAACCTCAATCTTGCGCATTTGACCACTCTGCCACCCCCGCGAGGGGCACACTTCATAAAAACAATTTTACGAAGATTCCTTAACAGAAGACTGCAAATCCTCAAAATCATTCGCGAGATTTTTGAGAGCAGTCTCCAAAGACTCCTTAGGGCTCAACTGCCCCCAAGGTTCGTAATGAAAAATGAACTCGTCAGGAGAATCCTCAACAGATACAGGGCCGCCATCAACAGATTCAAAAGAAGCATTATTAACAAGCGCCTCATCAAACTTTTCTTTATCAACAACAACCCTGCCACCGCTAACCCTAAAAATTTTTAGGGGCGAAGAATCAATAAAACTATCAGGGTTATCAACAAGCTTATCATTAATCTTAATGTTAGGATAATGCCTGTACCAAGACCTGCCGGGACAAAACTTAGAGTGTTCAGAACCCCTACCAAGAACTGCGACAGCATCAAACTCCAACTCCTGACCATCAAGCAAAGAAACAATAGGCATATCACCATAAACAGGCTTAACGGCAGGATCTTTACTCTTTAAATCCTTAGCAAAAACAATCTTAGGACCCTTAGCCTTAAGAGTCAAATGCAAAGCCATACTAGCAGGAGCATCATCCAAAGAAGTCTTCTTATCCCACTCCTTATAACTCTTAAGATCAGTAGATAAAGGAATCAATCCAAGCCTGTGAGCCAAAAATTCATCGTAAAGAATAGAATTATTCTTCCTAAACTCTACCATCTCGACAGCCATCGTAGGAACGTTCTCCATAATAGACCTTCTCAAAGCATTAAGAAACGCCGGAGAAGTTTTAGAAACTTTGAAAACAACCCTCCCAGTAATCTTGTCTTTACCAATTTTAACAAAGCCAACCATACTACACCCTCCTGCCCCTCTTACCGCCCTTCTTTCTACAACCGCCATGAGGCAAAGGAGTAACATCCTCTATAAGACCAACCTTAAAACCCATCCTGGAAAGAGTTCTAATGGCCGCCTGCGCGCCGGGACCCGGACTAGTAGGACCATTATGACCACCGGGAGCCCTGACACGAATATGCAAACCAGTAACACCCTTATCCTTAGCAGTCTCACCAGCCTTTTTAGCAGCCATCATCGCAGCAGTAGGAGAACTCTCCAAACGATGAGATTTAACAACCATCCCGCCAGAAGCCCTGCCAAGAGTTTCAGAACCGGTAATATCAGTAATGTGAATAATAGTATCATTATAAGAAGCATAAATATGAGCAGTACCCCACCTATCATTCTGCCTACTCATCAGAACCACCAACAGCATTGTTACCCGCGCCAGAATTATTAGAATTATTGGAAGATTTCAAAGAATTTTTAGACGCCCGATTAGCGCGCTCGGGGTGTGAAGGGTCGAAAAGCGAAGAATTAGCGACAAAAGATATAAACGCTTCCTCACTAACAGGAACTATATATGAAGGAGCAGAGACACTCTTGCTACCCAGAGAAATATGGTTGTGAGTGATAAACTGCCGGGCCTGCGAAGGAGTCCTAGCAAGACCCTTTTTGTGAACGAGAGTCTGCAACCTCCTCTCAAGAATACTTGTAACGGTAAGATCCAAAATATTATCAAGCTGAGGATTCTCACCAAGAAGACCAATCCTCTGAAGACTCTTAAACAATTGCTGCTTCTCTCTCTCAGCCTGAGAACCCTTGGCAGCAATAAGCTTTTTGGCCTGACCAGCATAACCCTTAATCTTACTACCCATCCTCCACAACTCCCTCTTAGTCTTCAAACCATAATCAGCAACAATCTTACTCTCAACCTCAAGCCTGGATTTCTGCCAAGGATGCCTAGGACCACTAAACTTTCTCTTAATTCTTCTAGGATCTCCCATAAATCAATCACCCGTTGCGGTCTTTTGAGCCGCAGACCTCATAACACCAACAGCCTTACCCTTATTCCTTCTAGAATTGCTACGAGTCCTCTGACCCCTAACAGGAAGGTTGAAAGCATGACGCAAACCCTTGTAAGTCCTAATCTTCCTCATAAACTTAACATCGTTCTCAACACGATAAGAAAGATCAGAAGAAGACAAATGAATATTTTCACCAGACTCCAAATCCTTGCGCCTATTAACCATCCACTCAGGAACACCATTAACAACAGGCGAAGAAATAACGGAATCAATCCTTTCAACAACAGAAACGGGAAGCAAGCCAAGAACAGCACTCTTTTGAACACCAGCAACATGACAAACAGCATTAGCCAGAGAAAAACTAACACCCTTAACACCCCTAAGAGCGCGAACTACAGAAAGCTCGCCATTAAGATCCGTCCTAGCAATCCTTACGATGTGCCTTAAATCCTGATCAGCCATAAAAACAACCATTAAACAAACAAAGCCCCGGAGAAAACATTAATGAAATGTTCACCCTCGATCGCCTCCAAAGAGACTCGGGCGCTATAAGAAGAAGGAAAAACAAGTGGTTTATAAAACATTCGGT
>CAYJTR010000005.1:0-27281 GCA_964373285.1 uncultured Methanosarcinales archaeon | reverse complement strand
TAAAAGAAAGCTCACAATAAGGCATAAAGGCACATTGCATCAGAACTGGCCGCCAGAGGGGAGAAAAAAAATCATTCATCATCATTATCATTAGAAGAATCATCATTCTTCAAATCTTCATCAACACTGCCAAAAAGAGTCATTTGAGCAGACCTCAAACATTCAATATCGCGCTTTTTCCGCTCGGCCTCGACATGTTCACCAATCTCCCTGGCACGCTTATTAGCACGCCTAGTAACAGCTGCCTTCATAGCCCTTTCACCAGCCCCGGCAGTCCACTTCTTTTTCATAGCCTTAAGCTCTATACCAGCAATCCTCTGAGCCTTGGCAAGAGCATTAGCGGTACCTATACGACACAAATCGGCAATCTCGAGATGCCTATCACTAAGAATCGGAGGCGTTCTAGGAGTTGAGGAGTCCCTATTAATTATGTTATAACCCTTCAACATACAATAACCATCAACCATCTGCTCCTTAACAACTCTCACCTTATTATCAGGAAGGCAATGTTTCTGCTCTATAATCCTTCTTAACTGCCTCAACGAGAAAAAAGGATCGTGCTCCGGGAGACGCTCATTCCAGCTGACAGCAGGAAGATTCCTCCTAAGATCACTACGAGAAAGCCAGCCCCTGCTAACTATCAAAGCATCACCGAGATTTAAGAGAACCTTTTGAAGCTCATCCCTCAACAAATTCCAATCAATATTTTTCAAACCGCCAGAATAGCAACTCCTATCAGAAATATTTATGCCAAGATACTCTGCAACATTAAGAAGAACATGCGCCTCGGTTTTGCCATCACGACGAGCAAGACCAACAATGTTACCCCAATTAATGCCGACATTTGAACGAGAATCCAAACTCTCCAAATAATTATCAACAACCCTCCTAGAAATACCGGTTGAAGGAAAAATTTCATAAGCATCTATGGGAAATTTGAAAATTCCAAAACCCTGAGAAAGCAAACGCTTCTTAAAATCATCAAGAGAAAAAGAAGGCTGAGGATTAACATAAACACGATCATCAACGCAACCATTATAAGAAGTATCATTGCCGCTCCTAAAAACCGCGCTAACACCGGAAGACAAAGCAGTAACAGCGATAGATTCCAAAGATTTTTGGACGCCAAAATAAACAGTGTCAGGAGTTGCCTGAATAACCGAAGGAGGAGAAAGAACCTCCCTAACAGGTTCACAAGAATTACTATCAGAATCCAAAACTTTTCTGCAGGAAGCAACAAGACGAAAAAAAGCCTCGTACATCTTAGCATCAGAAGGAGAACATTCCTGCTTCAAACAAGCTGCAACACTGTCAGCAACAATTTCAGGAGTCAAAGGTTTAACACCGTCAGGAACTATCACCAGAGGAAGACCGTAAGAAGCCATCTTTCTCAAATGCTTCTGAAAATCATCAGAGTTTTTAGCCCTATAAGTACATTTATCAACATCTTTTTGATAAGCGTCCATAGGATTATACCAAAAAAAAGAGTATATAAATGTTTCTATTTTATAACTATTAATAAGTAGTGATAATTAAAGAGAGGGCGGCGGGGGAAAGCGGGCCCAAGGGGATTTGAACCCCTGACGCCCTGGTTACTTTCAAAACAAAGTTTTAAACGCCAAAACAACATTTTGTTAAGAGCCAGGTGCTCTGCCGGGCTGAGCTATGGGCCCACGATCACTGAGACCTGATGATTCGTTTAAATAGTTTTCTAGAACAAACAATCAATTACTACAAATCCAATAAAAATTTTTTCCTGTTTTGAGAAAGAGCGGCCTTAACAAGCTCATAATTCTCATAAATGAGCCGGCCCTTACTAGAATTCTCAAGCTCCTCAGCCTCCAAAATTTTTAGGTGCTCCTCCTGAATCTTAATCCTGTGAAGAATTTTATCCTTAGCAATATTGCGTTTTTGAGCGCCGGCAGAATCCACAAAAACTTTTCTGGCAAGAGAATCAGCAGGAGGAGGTTCAGTCCATAATTTTTTAAAAGCCACAAGAATTTTATCAGGTTCAGAAGAGCAGGCATTCTGAACCAACAACTTTGCGAGAGTGCCACCAAGACCATACTCGAGAGCGAGAGTTTTCTCAGAATTTCCATCATACTTTTTCAAAGATTCAACAAAATCGCCAACAGAAGCAACAAGAATGTTTTTAGAAGCCGGAGGCAGTGAGTAAACAAATCCTTTCTTTATGCTTCTATGCTTCCACTCCTTAAAAGTCTTAGCCGCGATAATCACTCCGGCGTCATCAACAAGAATCAAGTTGCCAGCACTGAAAAGTTCGATAATAAGCCGGTTCTTCATTCTGCCATCAAAAGACAAAATTATAATCCTCTCAGTGCCCGGCTGTTCAACACCAACAAGTTTAGACCCTGAAAGATTATTTCTTAAAATCTGGGCGAGAGGAGAAGGACGCAAAGGAACCGCGCCCTTAGAATCTTCAAAAATTTGTGAAGGAGCAATATGAAGATTAATAGTTTCACCCTTATGAAGCTGAATAATGACAAGCTCTCTATCATGGTAAGCATTCTTAAACCTAGAACCAACACTCCCCTGAAGAGTTTGAACAATATTATGGACATCCAAAGCGGTGAGCATGAAGAACAGGAATAAGCAATTGTTTTATAGATTTTTCCATTAATGATCCATTAACAATACTCTTCCAACAACAACCTATTAACAACACAATCGAATTCACACTCTAATTCACAATCCAAAACCTATCAGAGAAACTCCAAAAACTATAAGGCCGATGCCTAAAACTTTTATTCTAGTAATTTTCTCACCAAGCATAAACCTGCTGAAAAAAAGAGTCCAAACATAACCAGTACTTGTTATAGGGTACAATGTTGAAACTTCACCGCCACGCAAAGCTATAATGAATAAAGGAACCGAAATGGCGTAAAAAAAAGTTCCAAAAACAAAATTTTTGTTAAACAAAAAAGAGTAATGCTTCCTCCAGCTAACGCTGGCGCGCTTCAAATAAACAGGACCAATACCGCCGATTAATGAAACAATTATAGTAAGAACAACAGCCCACAACTCAGCAGTCATACAGGAACCTCCAAAGACTCAGCACCAGAATTTTTGTTATCACTGCCGGAATTACCAACAAGAAATACTGCGCCACAAATAATAGCCAAGATACCAACAATTTTAAAAAAAGAAATAGACTCGCCAAGATAAAAAAAAGAAGTAAAAGCAACTATTATATAACTAGAAGAAAGCAAAGGAACAAGATTTGAAGCCTCACCCTCACGAAGGCCCCTGACAAATATTAACAGAGCAAAAAAATACATCGAGCCGCCAATCAAAAGCCACCAATTAATAAAAATCAGGGGAAGCAGGGATGCGCCCTTCTTAAAAAAAATCTGGGCAGTACTCGTAAGAAAAGTTACAAGAACAATAAGAAAAGCGCCCTTAAAAGAACCCATCAAGACCCCTCGAGATAATGCTTAATAATAGCGGAAAAAGCAGGCCGGGCTATAAGAACGCCAAAAGTTGCACCAGCGAGACTAGTAAGAGCAAAACCCTTCAACAAACCGGCGCCGGCAAAAGCCAGAGGAATCAACGCTACAGCAACGGTAGCATAACTCAAAAAAATAATTCCGAAAGCATTCTTAATACCCTGAACCAAGGAAAGCTGGTGCTTCTGACGGCCGGTAATAACTTCATCAGTAATAACAATCTGGTGATCAACACCAGTACCAACAACTATGATAATACCTGCAATAGCCGCAAGATCAATATCCCAGCCAACAAGAACCGCAAAACCAAGAATTAAAACAATCTCAGAAATCATTGTAAACATTATAGGAATAGTAATCTTCAAAAGCCTATAACGGGCAAAAACGACAGCTCCGACGCCAAAAATTGCGGCAATACCGGCAATAATAGCATTATACAAAAAGTCCTCGCCAAGAGAAGGACTAATAGTGTCAACCTTAACAACACTCAACTGAACAGGCAAAGAACCAGTAATCAAAATAGTTTGAAGCCTCTTCATATTCTTAAGAGCATCCTGCCTTGCCTCCTGAGAAGTCAAACCGGAACCACTGCCAGAAATAGTAATATCAGTAACCCTCCGGCCCTTCAACTCCGCAGAAATTTGCAAAGTGTCAACATTCTCATTATCAAGAAACAATTCAAGAGGGTACTCCAAATAACTAGAATCAGAAGAAGTCCCGGGAATAACTTTCAAATTTTTAGTGACATCGGCCTGCCTGGAAGCGGCTTCCTGACTCAAACTGATAGCAAAACTGAAAGTGCAAGCAAAACCATCACCAGAACTGCCACAGCCACGATTGGGATCAATACCGGAACAATCAGGAGTCCTACAAACATAAGTAATATCGCTACCGCCCCTAAAAACGGTAATGTTCGCAATAGTAGCCTCAAACTTTCCCTGACGAGAAACAACATCCTTAACCTCTTCCTCGGTAGCTCCAGCAATCTCTATAATTATGAACTGCCTGCCAGAACCTCCAAGATAAACAGGAAGGTCCTGAGCCGAACGAATAGACAAATCAGAAAGACCATAAACATTAAGACGCTGCTGCATATTACTAATCAAAATATCCATGTCCTGAGACGACAACTCTTCCTCAGGCTGTAAAAGAACACGAGTACCACCCTGCAAGTCCAAACCCTTCTTAATATTAGTTTTGGAAACGGGCTCAACCTTAATGCCCAAAGGCTCAAGACCAATATACCTGATTTCGGTCAGGGGCTGGACGACGGAAACATTGCGAAGAACCTGAATAACGGAACCATTAACAGACTCATTAACCAATTCTTCCCTAACAACAGTTTCAGTCTCGTTCAACACAACAGTTTCAGTAAGCCACCTAGTAGTAATAGAGTACAAAGACTTACTAGTCTTTAAAAGAAAAGTTTTGTTGGGCTCCAAAGAAGCAACCAGAGAATTAAAATCATCAACATTAGACAGGGGAACATTATCAAAAGCGAGAATTTTTTCACGAGAAACAAGAGCAAAACCCTGCGAAGAACCTCTAAGACCAGCGTCATAAGAAGCACTATCCTTAACAACACTGCGAACAACAATACCATCATTCCAAGGACGAGGAGATATCAAAAGAATACTAATCAATAAAAAAGACAAGAGCAGTAAAACCTTCCAATTCCTAAGAAGAGCCCTCATAGGACACCGCCGCGCTTCTCATGATACCACCTAAGAATGCCAACATTCTGAATCCAAGTATTAATAATATCAACAAACATACCAATAAGTATGATAAGCATTATCTGCTGAATAGTCTCACTCTTAGCCAAAAACAAAGCCAAAAGAACAGCAACAATAGTGGTAAGAGTGGTCGTAAGGCCAGTCTTTATAGAACTATAAATCCTATCATTAAAAGAACCCTCCTTACGCTTCAAAGCACGAGTACTCAACAATATATCAGTATCAACACTATAACCAATAAGCATAAGAAACGCGGCGATACCAGCAGTGGTAAGCTTTTGGCCAGCAATATTAAAAATTGCAAGAGTAATAATAATATCAGAAGCGGCGGCAAGAACAACAGCAAGACTAGGAATAAAAGTCCTAAAAGATAAGGCAACAACAATAGTCATCAAAATGAAAGACAAAGCAAGAGCCCCCATGGTAGCCCTGAAAAAACTACTGCCAACAACACCACTAGTAACCTCGACAACAACAGAACCCCTATCAACACTCTGAGAGTCAAGAAGTTTAACAATATCACCCTCAGAAATATCAGAAATTTCAACAATAACCTCGCCAGTATTCCTCAAAGACCTGACAGCAACATCAGCATCAGGGTTAAGACTCTTAGCATCAAAAGACAACTTATCAACATCCAAAAGGTCCCGAGAAGCAGTAATACTAACGCCGCCCTTCAAGCCAACACTCCTATCAACAAAATCACCAGTAGAATAAACCTGAAAAGAAATCTGGGCAACAGCCAGAATAAACAATAGCAAAGGAATAATTAACAACTTCTTATACTCGTGCTCATACACATACTGAATAGCATCCTTCAACCCCATTTTATCACAAAAAAAGGAATAGCAAAGAGTTTTTAAAATCATCGAAAAAAACAGTTTAAACGCCCCAAACAGGATTATTTATTCTCATGATGACAGCAATAGTTTTTAACGCTTTCTTCTCAGTATCAGACAACAAGTCCTTATTATCCTTAAAAGACTTAAACTCGTCCTCAGAAATAAAAGTATACAAAATTTCATCCTCACGAACAGTCCTGCCAATAACAACGTCAGAAAGGGAAACAGCGGCGCGGCTGCCCTTAGCCAAAGAATCCAATTTTTCCTTATCCTCCTGAATGCCCTTAACCTGAGAAATTTTTTCACCAGAAACATTCATAAGAAAAGCATTAGTCTGCAAAACACCATCAATAACTTCAACACCAACAACAGCAGGATTAGACTGCCTGAAAACAAAACCCTTCAAAATTTTTATAACCGCGGGCTTGGGCAGAACCCTTGAAGAAATGTTCTGGCGGCCACGCCTCAAATCATCAACCCAAGATTTATACTCATCAATAATAGAATAAATAATATTTTTTTGAATAATCTTAACAGAAGCACGCTCTGAAAAGTTAGGAAGGTTAAAAGAAATAATGCATCCCAACTCCTCATTACGGGATTTCTGCGCCTCAGCATCAGCGATATCCTTCTTGGAAATAGGGCCAATGCGCGCGGAAAAAACAGGAATATTATTTTCCAAAAGCAAAAAGCTCAAAGCCTCCAAACCACCAATAGTATCAGCCTTGATAACAACACCGCTCTCAGAAGTAGGAATATTCTCGGTAGTAATCTGCCCAGAAACCCACTTCTTTTTATCACCAATATTATTATTAGCAACTATAAGAGGCATTCCGGCAATAATTCCAGAATCATCAAGCAACTTAATCCTGACACCAGTAGCCGCGGAAACACTTTTCACCGACGAAAAATTCGTCTTCCTATCACGAATATCAACACTGTGCGCCGACTGAAAAAGAGACTTAATCCGGGTAACCAAAGGGCCATTAACAGAGCCAACAATAACAGAATCCTTAACACTCAAAGAACCATCATACAATATCGCATCAACAACAGTACCAACACCCTCCTGCTGTTTAACCTCGAGAATAGTCGCCCTGCCGACGCCATCAGCAGAAGTATTCAAAGAAGACTCCAGATATTTCTGGGCCAGACCAACAAGAACAAGCAAAAGCTCTGAAACGCCCTCGCCAGTCCTAGCAGACAAAGGAACGATAGCAACCTGTTTAGTATAATCATCAACCCTGTCAAAACGCTCGCCGGTAAAACCAAGATTGTACAAGCCACCAACAATAGTGTACAACTTTTTATCCAAATCCCTAACAGCATCATGGTTCTGAGAACTCAAAGATTTAAGCAAAGAAATACCGGGTTTTGGAGACCAATTATTAACCATGTCAACCTTGTTAGCGGCGATAACAAAAGGAGTCTTAGAAGACTTCAAAATTGCAACACTCTCCGCGGTCTGAGGCATAATACCCTCATTAATATCAATAACGAGAACGGCAATATCAGCAATACTGCCACCACGCTTTCTCAAGCTGGAAAAAGCGGCGTGGCCGGGAGTGTCAATAAACAAAAGCCCGGGAATAGTTATATTAATCTTCAAAGAAGAAAGCATGGAACCGCACATCTTCCTCAAAGTGCCAATAGAAATAATACTGGCACCAATAGCCTGCGTGATACCGCCCGCCTCCCTAGAAGCAACAGCACTACCCCTAATATTATCAAGCAAAGAAGTCTTACCATGATCAACATGGCCAAGAACCGCAACAATAGGCTGACGAATCATACAGTATAAAGAGAAGAGTTGTTTTTAAGCGTTTGCGTGACAAAAAAACAAAAACTGGTTCATACAATTCCAAACCACGCAATCTTAATAATTTTGTTCTTTTCGCACTCTTTCAGAGACTGACTGCGCGCATTTCTGGCAAGAATAGTTTCTGCGTGTGCCGGAGAGTATCGATGAAATAATTGCTGCATTTCGTATACCGTCATACCATTGAGCACTTGAGAAGGAAATTTTGTTGCAAGCGATTGAAAAGCCACTTCAAATTCAAGAATTGAAATATCCCGAAAAGTGTGTGCCATGACACGCAATTGTTGTACTCTCGGAAGGTCCTGCACTCCTTGAACACTTTGAGCTATCTGTGCATACCGTTCCACAAGTTCCTGTTCCGTAAAAATTCCGGGTCGTTGACCATATCCAAATAAGTTCTTCCCCGAACGGTACCACTCCAGTATCAACGCGGAATCTTCTCTCTCCTGTAAAACTTCTGCCCCCATAAAGTGACAAGTGTTTGAAAAGTATATAAATGTTTGCGCAAGCATTCAACAAAATAGTAGTGTAAAAGATCATCGTTCCTATTCTATCTTCAGGTATTTTCTATTGAGTTCCCGCCGCAGGTCAACTAAATGCACATTTCCCTTTACTGATTCCCGAAGTGCAAAGAGGAACGCACAATTATGCGCCTCGAACAAGTCTCGCGCAGTGTGCCTCACTCCAGTTCTCGCTTCATAACTGCTAACTCCAGTAATTATTCTTGTTATTGCCGGCGGTGTTGTGTTCTCATACCTATATTGGAATGGTATAGTTTTTTCTCCGTGATTAGGTATGTGAACCATGCAGTCCGAATGCTCTCTATTTCTCGGTATTACATAAACAGCATTATTCGTGACGTCCACAACAAAATCTATTCTTCCTACCTGCTTTCTATCGCCAAAGCGTTCAAAAATATGCCTGTCAAGACTGGAAACAACAATTGGAATCTCATCAGAAACAGAATTCGCTATATTTGATTGTAGAGCAGGCATCGCGTCCTCCGCAGTTCTGACATCCCGTCAAGCGTTGGTCTGGCAATAACCCGCCCAACAAGTTCTCCACACGAGCGCTTATTAGTCAACTCCAACTTTTCTATAAACAAGTTCATCGCATCATTGCCCCCGTTCGGTGAATAAGATTGCCTTATTTTTAAATGTTTGCGTAAGATTTATACACAGGAACATTTTTCTCACGCCATATTGGGGGATGATTATATATGATTCGTATTCCTGCATCTTTTGGTGTTCCTGTCGTTACCAGAGAGGGTGATAGCGGCGTCGCAGGAGTTTTTTTTCCTAAAGCAGCGTATAGAGGTGATGATGCCCTTAGAAATTCTTGGTGTTATGCTGTTAGTGGTTATGCTCCTTTTCCCAATTTGCCTATACTTTTTAAAACCCCTGAATTGCGTATTAGCTGGAGTTTTCCTTTGATGGCGCCCTATTATGGTTTTTCCAGTTTTGTTGCAAAAGAGATTCTTGAAAAAGGTTTTGTGAGCTCTTTTGATGAGAGTGTACAATCTTGTCCAGAGTTTAGGACGGCTGACAGAGGCCGGAGAGCTTTTGCACACGCACTTATATACGCACTTCTTGAATATTTTCCTACACCAGCAAAAGGTGATAAAATGTTTGAGAGAGTGAGTTGTCAACAACATCGTTCTGCTCGTGAATTGTTAAAATTTCAGGGAGAACAAGTACTTCGAGTGCATGAACAAATGGAATTGTTGTGCATTGGTAACGCCATTGATAAAATGATTGGTTACGAGTTTGATGTTGAGCCCGGCGCTCGCGTTCATATTACAAGGTATGATCGTGATCAATTGATATTTTCTTCTGATTGTCTGGACATGCTAAAACGTTCCGTTCTTCAAGAGATTCAAAAAGTTGTCAAGAGTTGTGATACTATTCCCAGATATTTGTCTGATAAGATTGATCGTATTGCTCCTCATTTAGAGAAAAGGATTCGTATGGAGGCGTTCTATTTTGCTCCTCTAAAACAGGCACCTCCCGCGAAAGGAAGCGAGTCATGAGGATGTCGTATTACAACTTTCTCAACTTTCCTTTCTTGAAGTCGTCTTCTGCTTGAGAAATAGCAATCCTTTCTTCCGCTGTAAGAATAGTATCAACATCAACAATGTGTTTTTTGAGAAAATCGAGATCACTTCGTATAATTTTTAGTTCCTGATGAATTTCTTGAAGTGCTGCTTCGCTCATACCACAATATAAGAGCGTTTTGTTTATAAACTTTTCTTGAACCCTCCACGATTATTCATTCTCAGTATTCCTTCATACATCTATATTTAGCACTTCTTACCATTCCAGATATTTCTCTCATCATTCCAACCATTTCACTACTCTAAAATACTGACTTAACCGAAACCTTTTTATAGGGGTGTTCTTTCACGGTGATAACAAAGGGTTTCCTTTCATACAGGGGGGATTGACAAATGAACATAAAAAATGGAATAGTGCTCTTGTTAACAGCACTCATCAGCCTAACAGCTGTAAGCGCATTAGACATGAGCGAAGTAGTCAAAGTGAGCAAGGCAAGAATCAACGGATTAGACTTGTCAGATGCTCAATTACAAAGCTTCACAAGAGGAAGCGATTTAAGACTGGAATTAACACTTGAAGGATTACAAAACTTCAAGAATGCAGAGTTAAGCGCATCCATAGCAGGATACGAACACTCAGACACGGAAACAGGTCTTAACGCGCTAAAAGTTGTAAGCTTGAGAGAAGGAATAACACAAACAGAAGTGTTGAACTTAAAGCTTCCAGAAACACTGGATTCAGGAAAGTACACACTAACAGTATCATTTGATTCAAGAAACGCGCAACCATTCAGGCTAACATACACAATAGATGTAAGCGTTCCAGAACACTTGGTAAAAGCTAAAGAGCTCATAGTTACTCCTGCAAAACAGGTAAGAGCTGGAGAAGCACTAGTCGTAAAAGCAAGACTGGCAAACAAGGGTTCAAATGACGAAGATGTAAGAGTTCAAGCAAGCGTTGAAGCTCTAGGAACAAAACAAGCAACATACTTGTCATTGGCATCAGGAGAGGAAAAAACAACTGAAGAGTTATTCCTACCAGTAGATGCGTGTGCGACAGCAGGAAAGTACGCTCTGGAAGTCACCGCACAATTCAACGATCAGAAAGAGTCCACAAGCTCTTCATACGACGTTGAAGTGTTGAAAGGAGACTGCGCAGGAGCGACGAGCGCGAAAGGACCAACAAAATCATTCTTTGAAAACGCGCTACTCGTGCTAGTCGTAATAGTAATAGTCGTAGCACTCATCCTAGGATTCAGCAGGATGAAGAGCGAAGATTAAGAACACAGGGAAACAACCTCCCTGTTTTTTATTTTTTTTTAAAAATTTATTATTTCTCATAAAAAACCCAAAATTTGGATTAGTGAATGCGAGGGGTTTTGACGGTGTATCTTTGGAGAACAAATTATAAAATTATGTCAAGAAAGCTCCGGGCAGAGGGTTTTTGTTATTATTTTTGCTCTTTGTCGCCGATCAAACCAGTCTCTTCTGAAAAGTCCAGTTTCGACAAGTCTATCAATGAACATATTTCTTTCTTCGTCAGCCATTGTTTTTAGCGCTGGATTTTGTGCATGATATCTCAAAAAGAGTTCATACATTTCTTTTTTGGATATTCCGCGCAATATTTGCGACGGAAATCTCTGAATGAGAAATGTATATGCAACCTCAAATTCTGCAACTCTAAGATGCGCCATGACGTGCGCGATTTTGTGATACGTCCAATCTGACTCTCTCTCTTCAATACCTTCCAATCCTTCCACTATTGAAAGGTATACCTTACGTAAATGCTCCTCATCAAACATTCCCAGCCGCTCTCCAAACCCAAGCGCCCTGCCCGCTCTGTAAAAGTCGAGCACCAACTCTGTATCCGTTTGCCGCAATACTGCCCCCATAAGGGGGTGAAGGAATAACAAACTTATAAACTTTCTGGTCTGGGCGTGTTTTTCCGACAGAAGAAGAATTTTTCGGACACCCTCGAATATTTCAGAGTGAAAAATAAAGAATTTGCCCGAAATAAAAGCCCTTTTCTATATTTTCTCGCCTCGTGACCGGCAAATTTTAATTTCAAAACCGGGTTACAACAATCGCGGCAAGCCGCAGGGTATCAAACCCAATTTTGAAATCATCATACTTTTTAAACATTGAAGAACTTCCCCGCCTGTAATGGCGGAATCTGAATTCAAAAAGAGGTTTTTAGAAAAGTGCACAAAAGATCCGGAAAAACAATACCCTACAACAACGCTCAGAGCCAAAGGGTTCATAAGAAGACAGTGCGGAAAATGCTCAAGATATTACTGGACGACAAACCCTGACAGAAAAATATGCGGAGACACCAGATGCGTCGGAGGATTTTTATTCATAGGAGAAAAATCAAAAAAGAATTTATTATACACGGAAGTTTGGGAAGAATTTTCAAGAGTCCACGAAAATTTAGGGTACACGCCGATAAAAAGATACCCAGTAATAGCCAGATGGAATCCGACAACAGATTTTGTAATGGCGAGCATAGCGGCATTCCAGCCGTACGTGGTTTCAGGAGAAGTCGCGCCACCGGCAAACCCTCTGACAATTCCACAATTCTCAATAAGATTTCCAGACTTAGACAATGTAGGAATAACGGGAGCGCACTATACCGGATTCGTAATGATGGGAGAGCACGCGTTCGTACAACCACAAAAGTACGATGTGAACAAGTACTGCCTAGACCATCTGGAATGGCTGCAAAAAGGAATGGGACTAAAAACTGAAGATGTAACAATCCACGAAGATGCATGGGAAGGCGGAGGGAATTTCGGGCCGTCAATAGAATTTTTCTCAGGAGGACTGGAAATTTCGAACCAAGTGTTCATGCAGTACGAACAAACAAACAAAGGACCGCGAGAACTCAAAATAAAAGTTTTAGACATGGGGCAAGGACAAGAAAGAGCATCATGGTTTTCCCAAGGACTGCCCAACAGTTTTGAAAGCACATTTCCCACAACAATAAAAAAGATAAGAACAGCAACAGGAATAAAATATGACAAAGAACTGCTAACAAAATTTTCACCACAGGCAGGACTCCTAAATTCGGGAGATTTTGAAGATATGAACAAGCAATGGAGAAAAGTTGCAGAAAAAACAGGAATACCAATAGAAACATTAAAGCCAGAAATACAAAAAAATGCAGGAGTTTACAGAGTGGCAGAACACACAAGAACACTGCTGGTCGCACTGGCGGACGGAGCGCTGCCCAGCAACGCGGGAGGAATGTACAATCTAAGAGTTATACTCAGGAGAGCTTTAGCGACGATAAAACAATACGGCTGGAACATAGACTTACTGGACGTAGCGGAATGGAACGCCAAAGAACTGAAAAAGCAATACCCTGAACTTTTAGAAAAGATTGAAAACGTAAAAAAAATATTAGAGGTAGAAAAGAAAAAATTCGAAGAATCAACAATCAGGGCAAAATCAACAATTCAAAAAATTGCAGGAAAACAATTAGAGGCCCAAGAATTATTAGAATTATACGAATCACAGGGAATAAGCCCGGAATTATTAAAATCGGCATCAGAGGAACAGGGGAAAAGCTTTACAATACCGGAAAAATTTTATTCAATGCTGTCAGAAAGGCACAAACACCAAGACCAAGAAACGCAAACACAACAGGACAAAATAGTGTTGGGAGATATTCCAGAAACTGAAGCAATGTATTTCGCAGACTGGAAGAAAAAAGAGTTCGACGCGAAAATAATATTTTTGCAGGACAAATTCGTGGTATTGGACAAAACCCTTTTTTATCCAACAAGCGGAGGGCAGGTTCACGACACGGGAATCCTTGGAGGAGTAAAAGTAGTGGACGTTTTCAAACAAGGAAAAATAATAGTTCACGAGCTGGAAAAAGAGCAGGCATTCAAAAAAGGAGAAACAATTCATGGAGCAATAAACTGGGAAAGAAGATTCCAATTAGCACAACACCACACGGCGACGCACATAATAAACGCCGCCTCATCCATAGTTCTTGGAGAACACATAAATCAGGCGTCGGCAAAAAAAGATGTTGACAAAGCACACTTAGACATAACACATTACGAAAATCTAACTTCAGAAGAAGTACAAAAAATAGAAGGTGAAGCAAACAAAATAATAAAAAAAGGAATACACATACACAAAGAATTCATGCCCAGAGAAAGCGCGGAAAAAAAGTACGGAATGGAAATATACCAAGGAGGGGCGGTTCCGGGAAAAACAATAAGAATAGTAAACATTGAGAATACTGACATAGAAGCCTGCGGAGGAACGCACCTAGACAGCACAGACGAAATTGGGAAGATTAAAATACTGAAAACTGCAAAAGTAAAAGACGGAGTTGTAAGAATAACATTCGTTGCAGGAAAAGCGGCAGAAAAAGCCGAGAAAGAAGAAGAAGACCTGAAGCGTGAGCTTGCAAAAGAGCTGGAATGCACAACAGAACAAATTCCTGCAAGAGCAAAAGAATTGTTTGAAAAGTGGAAGCTGAAGAAGAAAGGAAAACATGCTGATACCAAACTCTCCTCAACGGAAAAATCAAAAGGAGACATTCTCAAAAAAACAGCAGAAGTCCTGCAGACACAAGAAGAACACATTTTGAAGACCGTACAACGGTTTAAGGAAGAAATGGGAAAATGACAAAAACCTGCTGCCCGGAGCTATCCAAGGGCTGAAGCCCGCGGTATTAAACCTACTTGTTTTTAATAACTTATAGTTCCCTCTGCAACTACATAGTAACCAAAAAGTTTATATAGTTCTCTATGTTACCATAACTGATGATTGAGGAAAAACGATCAGGGCGCTTGCGAGGAAAGAGCGTTGATTATTTGGAGCGCGCACTCGATAAAATCCTCGAGTGGTTTTTCGCATACCCTGAAGAAGAGACAGGGCTCACCGAACTGTGCTCAAGCATAGGAATATCAAAATCAAACGGGAGCACCATTATAGAAAACCTGCACAAAGAAGGACTGCTCGAAATAAGAACATTTGGAAGGGTGTGGCGCATCAAGTTAAACAGAGAACACACTTCTTTTCTCAAGCGGAAAATACCATCTAATTTGAAACACGTGTATGAAAGCGGAATCATCGAATGGATACAGGAGCACCACCCGGAAGGAAGAGCTATAATTCTCTTTGGAAGCTACAGAAAAGGAGATGATATTTCTACAAGTGATGTTGACATCGCCGTTGAAGTTCTCGGAAGAAAAACTCTTGACATACAATCACTACTCATACAATCACTAGGGTATAGAAAGAACGTTCCGTGCTCCATACATTTCTTTTCGAGAAAAACGGTTGACCTAAACCTTTTTGCGAACATTGCAAATGGCATTGTTCTCTACGGATTTCTCGAGGTGAAAAAATGATCCGCGAAAGAACTCCAGATATACAAAAATCCAGAAGTCTTCTACAAGCGTCAGAACAACAATTTAAAATTATACAAACACTCCCGTGCACAGAAGAATTCGCATCAATCATAGTAAAAGAGTGCTACGACTCCTTTCGTATGCTAGGAGAAGCAGCACTCATCTCCCAAGGAAAAGAAGCATCTCATAGAGGGCATCATAGAATAGTATTAAATGAAATTCTTCATATTAAAGTGAAAACTGAAAGACCTCTCGGAGACCTCCTTATACTTCAAGAACTCAGAAGAAAAATAGAATACGAAGGATATCGTGCAACAATACTCGACGCAGAAGATTCAATCTCAATAACAAAAACATGCTTTCCACGGCTCCTCGAAGCAGTAAAGAAAGAAGTAAAACTATAAAATCTATTGGTGAACACTGTTTAACTTATTCTGAAGACGGTGTTGTAAAACGTGAAAAAAATGAATGAAATTTACTCCCTCTCTTTCTCAAACAATTTCCTCAGCAAATCCTGCGTATACAGCATCACTGCCTGCGTCTGCTCTCTTGTTGGCTGAAAAGGAATTTTCCTGGCGTGAACGCTCTGAACACGAACCTGATTTATCAAGTGGGCCTGATTGGCAATACTAGGATCAAGAATTATTCCAGACTCTGATAATTTCTTAATAAGACTGCCTATGCTGATTCCCGGAGCGGTCTGCAACAAATCAGTGCCGGTCTTGTCATAATAAACCTTGTGAAGAGCGGTCTCTAGAAGTTTCCCTGCAAGAATTATTGACGCCTTAAAACACTCATGCTTAAAACACTTAGACATCTCCAGAAGATCATCCTCCATCTCTTCCCTCAACAATCTAGGCAAACGAATATTATAAGAAGAGCCGGGAGGCTGAAAAGACCGGGAAGCCGACAAAACCATCTTAGCAGTATTAATATCACCGCCGGCCTTGAACTGAATGATCGCACCATTAAGAGACGCAAGAGACTGCCGAGTTTTCTCGTCAAGCTCGTCATTATTCCTGTTAATCTCAGAAATGCTTTGTTCTATGGCGAGAACAGACTTTTCCAAATCTCTGCGAGCCATTTGAAAGTGCTGAGACTTATAATTATAAATGCTATTATCAGAAGGAGGCCCAAAAGCGCTCAAAGCATCAATGCTGCGCTGAAGATCATACAATGCATCCTCGTAAGAAACCATTATTAGTACTCCCAAATCTTTTTCTGACTCTCTTTCTTATTGTGAATACTGCTCTGCTTAAAAAACCTTTCTACATCACAAAAATGTTTAGAACGAATAGAATTGACAGAAAAAAGTTTCATTTTTTCCCTATCAGCAAAAATAACAGGCTTTGAAGACAACGCCTTTCTTGAAGCCTCCCTAGTAACCCAAACGCCCAGAGGAACGGTATATTCACCGGTAATAATCCTCAAAACAAAAACTCCGGCCTGACGCTTAATGCCATTAAGATAATCCAAAACCGCAAGCCTCACGGCGTAATAGCCACCAACACAATTATCAGCATAAGAAGAACGGCCAAGAAAACCCTCGCGATCAACAGCAAGACCGCCATTAGACAAAGAATACTCGAAAAGCTCAAACTCCCAAGAGCCGGGGTAAAGAAAAATATAGTAATAATTACCGTGAAAAGAAGCAGAAAAAAATTCGTAAGAAGAAATCTCGGGAAAAAGAATAACACTCTTATGAATAAACTTTCCAATAACATCATCAGTAGCAGTAATGCTCCACTTTGTAGGAACAATCCTCCTGTTCCTTCCAATGCCAAGAGTTCCAACACTAAGCAATTGAGAAATTTTATTCTCATCAACACCCTTCTCATAAAGCATCGAGACAGCATCAGCAGCCCTGAGATCAAAATCGCCAACAGATTTCTCGACGATTAAAGGAATTTTAGGATTGTCCTCCTGAACAACTTTTTTCACAACACCAGAAGGGCCCATAGGAGAATGATTCTCATCAAAGAAAACCCTGAACAAAGGCCTCTTTTCGAGCTCAACACTAGAAAAAACGGGCTTAGAACTCATAGCAGAAATTTGTGCGAACTCAACAACACGATTATCAAAATTTTTAACGCTAGAAGTAATATGAGAATTAACAAGAGAACCCCTAAACTCAACAATATCAGAAATACCGGCGCCGGAAGAAGACCAGCCCCTAGGATTATCATAATTAGAAGAATCAACAATGCCGGGAGGAACAAGAAAACCGACATTAACAAAAGGGTAACCAAAATGACCGACAAAAGGAGCGGGAGAGCCACCAGAAAAATTCGCGCCAATATCCCTATGCTTGAAAAAAATTCTTGCCTTTGCATACCAAGAACAAGACTCACTAACATGGCCACCCTTACAATAAGCACAAGGCATGAAGAAAGAAACATGCAGAGAATTAAAAACAATTATTGTGATAAAGAATAATGATTGAAAACCGAACGTGGAAAGCACCTTCGAAATCCCCAAGAGGAATCAGCAGGCGCTACGTCCCCGTAAGGGACAACCCCGCGTAACGCGCTCACGTCAATAATTTATTGGATTTCGACATCAGGGCGCTTTCCACGTAATGAAAACCTATCTATTTTTATAGAAGAACATACTGGAGGGATAACAAAAACCCGCCGCCCGGAGTATTAAACCTGCCCGTTTTCAATAACTATTTAAACCCTGACCAGTAAAATAATAGTAGAGGTGAAAGATCATGGATGAACGCGAAAAGTCTCTTTGGGAGAGAGTTCTCATGACGGAAATTGTGGCAGATGAGACCGCGATTGAGTGCGCCGTTAGTATGACAATCAATGGACCAACTTACTTCGGCGGGTCGGACCATAATTTGAATAGTACAAAAATTCTGAGAGGACTAAATGCCGTGTTTGCAGAAATATTTCCAAACTGGCCGTACGGTAAAAAATAATGAAAAAGAACAAAAAAACAGGTAATGTAAGTTCTCTGCCTTATAGTGCTGGATGGATTGCGTTAGTGCTACTGGTTTTCTGGGATGCGTTCATAACATACAAAGGGCTTATACGCTTTGGCGGCACCGACGGCAACCCATTATGGAGCGGCATAGTTTCTTACGCAGGCCCAAATATACTATGGTTTCTGGCACTAATAGTATTATTGCTTTTTTACGGAGTCGTTGTCTCCGCCGGCTGGTACATAGAACATTTTGAGCATACATTCCCCGGAAGGCGTGTTATTCTTACAACACTGGTTATAGCTTTTGCAACATACGATGTATACATAACATTTTTTCTTCCAGCGTACGGTTTTCTCGGCTCGCGAAGCCACTACTACATTATTCCAGTATTAATAATTCCGGTGATTACGTACATGATTTTTGTGGAGTACCAGAAACGCAAAAATGCATATTAATATTACAACAATCCTTATTAATCAATCATTATCCCTAATCAGCATGACTCACTCTCGCGTTTTGAATACGGGTTCCAGTGATTCCCTAAAATCCCTGCTTCAAGACACTGTGAAAAAGGGAAAACAGTGCCTTATTTTTGTAAACTCCAAACGCTCAGCAGAGAAAGAGGCAGAAGAAGCATCAAAATTTTTAGGGATACAATCAGCAGAGCTCGAAGAATTATCAAAAAAAATCTTAGAAGTATTAGGACATCCAACAACGCAATGCGAAAGATTATCAAGATGCGTAAAAGGAGGGGTAGCATTCCACCACTCAGGACTCCACAAAAAACAAAGAGGAATGATAGAAGAAGCGTTCAAAAACGGATTGATAAAAATAATTTCCTGCACGCCAACACTGGCGGCAGGAGTTGATCTGCCAGCGTACCGCGCGATAATAAGAGATATGAAAAGGTATGGAAGAAACGGAATGGAATACATACCAGTGCTGGAGTTCATGCAAATGGCCGGAAGAGCCGGGCGCCCAAGATATGACAAGGAAGGTGAAGCGATAATAATCGCCAATACAGAAGCAGAAAAAGAAATATTAATAGAAAAATTCATAAAAGGAAAACCCGAAGAAATATTGTCAAAACTGGCAGTAGAGCCAATATTAAGAACTTACGTGTTGTCACTGGTAGCGTCAGGAGTTGTACAAAACATTGAAAAAATAAAGGAATTCTTCGCAAAAACATTCTGGGCGCACCAATACAAAGACACAAAACACTTGTACAAAATAATAGAGAAAGTTTTAGAAATATTAGAAAAAGAAAAATTTGTTGTTGCGACAAAAGAAAGCATAGAAGCCACGCCACTGGGAAAAAAAGTATCACAATTATACATAGACCCATTAACGGCGGTGCATTTTCTCAATTGTGTGACAAAAACAAAAGAAAAAGTAACGCCTGCGGCATTATTGCACGCAACAAACACAACCCCGGAAGCAAGGCCATTATTGACGGTAACAATGAAAGAATATGAAGAGCTGACAGAACAGTCAGACAATATGGAAGAAGAATTAATAGCAGAAATACCAACAATGTTCGACGAGGAATACGAAGAACACCTAAAAGCGGTAAAAACAACAATGCTTCTTATGGATTGGATAAGCGAAGCAACAGAAGAAGAAATACTGGAAAAATACAAATCAAGGCCCGGAGAAACAAGAACAAGAATACAAACATTAGACTGGCTGTTGTACGCGCTGGGAGAACTCGCCAGAATCAAGGGAAAACACAAAATAGCATTAGAAACACAAAAGTTGAGAACAAGACTGGAGTACGGAGCAAAAGAAGAACTATTATCATTACTGGAATTAAAAGGAATAGGAAGAGTCAGAGCAAGAACCCTTTATAGAAATGGCATCAAAAATATAGGAGACGTAAAAAGAGCATCGTACGAAACTATGACACAATTAATGGGGCCCGCGCTCGCAAAAAGTGTCAAAGAACAGGTAGAAAGCCCGGTAGAAAAAATATCTGAAAGAAAAAGAAAAGGACAATTAGGTCTGGGAAAGTGGGAAGATGACGACTGACATTTTTTGCAATGATGGAAATAAAACTATATTGGTTGAAGGAATGTACCTACACCCTCCAAGATACGGAATGCAACACTGCATAGATGTCCACATAAAACCATTGTTACAATTACTCAAAGGAAATATAAGAGTTCTAAACATAGGATTCGGGACCGGGTGGACAGCATCGGCGCTAATAGAAGAATGCATTAAAAAAAATTGCTCGCTGGAAATAACCGGACTGGAAAAAAATAAAGAGGTTTACGAGCAGAGGTTCAAAACAAAACCAAAAATAGAATCACACAAATATGTAACAGGAGAAAAACATGACTCGATAAAAATAAATATCATAATAGGCGACGCGACAAAAATTATGGAAACACTAAAAGAATTTGATGCAATAATACTAGACGGGTGGAATGAAAAGAAAAGCCCGGAATTATACACGGAAAAATTCCTGAAGAAATGCTTCACAACACTCAAAAAAGGCGGAGCAATAACGATAAACACAGGTTCATGGAACGTGAAAGAAAACGCGATAAAGGCAGGATTTAAAGTTGAGACTATAAAACACGGAGAGTACGAAAGTTTAGTGGGATTAAAGGAACTTCGCGAAACCGCGGAGCGTACTCCTCAACAATTTTTGAAATTTCTTCCATTGACGGCTCGTACAACGGAAGAGGTTTTATTGTTCCGGTCATATTCCTCACTCCCTCATCAACTCTATTCATAGATAGAGGTTCATAGATACTGGAGAGGATAACAATTTTGTGCCAGATATGTATGGTATATACTATCTTGAGAAAAAGTACAAGAAAGAGTAAGATTAATAAAGATGAAAGACGTGAACGCATGTATGAGGCGTGTTGTTCTTTACAAGGGAGAAGATGGATTCTGGATCGCAGAATGTCCCACACTTCCCGGTTGTGTGAGTCAAGGAAAGAGTGTTGAGGAAGCAATTAAAAACATTGGCGAATCAATCAAAGCGTACATTGAAGCATTGGAAATTGATAATCTTCCTGTACCTGCGGAAACGGAAGGAATGATGATTGCAGAGGCATGAAACTTCCGCGTATTTCTGGTTTAGAATTGGTAAAAATTCTTGTTAAGAATGGTTTTTATGTAAAGCATCGTGTTGGAAGCCATGTTGTTCTTCGTCGTGACAATCCTTTTGCTCAAACAGTTGTTCCTCAACATAAAGAGCTTGATCGTGGAACTCTTCGAGCGATTATGAAGCAGACAGGAATAGTATTGGAAGACTTATAATCTATTCGCCATGCTAACAATTATCTTATTCTCTGCTTTCAAGAGATGTTCTCCAACTGTTGCCGTGCTTAAATGAAGTGCTTTGGATATTTTTGCAATCGTCGTCTTTCTTGGTGTTTGGTAATATCCTTGTTCACAGGCATACTGGAATATTTTTTTTTGTTGTGGTGAGAGAAGTGCTGGCGCGAACTCTGTTTTTGTTATGGTGAGTGTTTTGTATTCTCCCATTGTTTTCAATGTTCGCATCATAGGAATAATGTTTTTCTTGTCGGTAACTCCTACGTGCCAGTACTCCCATCCTCCAATAACAGTATGAAAATCTATGAGAAATCCATGATTTTTTTGTATCACTGTTTGCACATACGTTTCTTGATGAAGTACGACGAGGAGCTGGAGTGTGTCTTTTGTTCTTTCTACTTCTTCAACGTGTGTATACCCTCGTAACTTTTTTATTTGTTGCAGGAGTGCATCGAACTCTTTTGCGGGTCCCCGAATGTAGTAGAAATATTGTTTTTCTCTCGGAGTGTGTGACTGTATTCCTGTTACTGTTATGTGCTGTTTAGGAAACGCCACGCTCAACGCGGTCTCTGAACAATTTTTATGTTTTATTAAAAACGAGCGGGTTTAATACCCCTGACTTTAGTCCGCTCGTTTTTAATTCCAAAAACCCGCGGTCAGGCGAGGAGCGTAATACCACGGGCTTTAGCCCGCGGATAGCTCCGAGCAGCGGGTTTTTGTTATTTTGAAACTATACCTGTACATATCGGATATATCCGGGTGTTGTGTTCTTAAATGTTTTGCTCACCATTTTTCTATCTCTAATATTCTCAGATTCTTTGCGCGGGCATAGACTGCTTCAGTCATTACTAAATCTTTTTGAAGGTACACCTTTATTTTTTCATATTCACCATTCTTCCACCACCCGGACACCATAGAACCATTCTCGTCAGAAGAAATTCCGGCAAAACCAGCAAAATCCTTCAAAGTACCGCGAACCCTTCCGGGCCTGTAGGCAGAAATTTTTTCCCTCAAATCTATAACATGCTTAATCCTGAAAGGAGTAATCTGAACATTATTAACAAAACTTCTGGCAGTTATGAAAGGAATATCAAAACTGATAATGTTAAATCCAACAATAATGCATCCCGGAGATTTTGTCCGCGCATCATTAAATTTCTCCCAAAAACTTTGCAAAAGAACCCTCTCATCAGCATCAATAAAGATATTACTCAAGCCGTCACAATAAAACCCTATGGCAACAATACGAGAATCAATAGGATTCAACAATTTTAATTTGTCATCATCAGAAAGAGAGCCATATTTTTCAAAATCCAATGGCGCGGTTTCGATGTCAAGAATTATGTGGTTCATATTATTAGTATAATGGAAGGATATAAAAACTTGTGCGTATTGAAGAGCGTATGCGCTTTGTGCCTCTCTGGATTTCGGCAGTTTTGGTTGCAGTATTTGTTCTCCAATCATTTTTCGGCTCCGAATTATTTATCCTTGATAAATCTCTCGTGGCTGCAGAACCCTGGCGCGTCGTTACGCCTATATTTGCCCATGGCAGTATTGCTCATCTTTTATCGAACTTGTTCGCCCTTGGATTATTTGGCCTTATTCTTGAGGGCAGGATTGGCCCCCGCAAATTGTTGTTATTATTCTTATCAACAGGCATTATTGTTAACATTTTTTCTCCTTATGATACTTCTCTTGGCGCTTCCGGCGCGATTTTTGGCATTCTCGGCGCTCTTGTTGTTCTTCGCCCTTTGATGGTTGTCTGGATTGATTTTATCCCTATGCCAATGATCGTTGCCGGTCTGATCTGGCTATTGTCTGATATTCTTGGCATTTTTATTCCTGATAATATCGGCCACATCGCCCACATTTTTGGTCTGGCAATAGGCCTGTTTTTTGGTTTCTTGTGGAGAAGCCAAGGTTTTGGTGACGAATTTTCGTGGAAAAAGAAGAAAAGAAAAGATATTAATATCGAGCATATAGTTGATAACTTTGAGAAAAGTGAAGGATTAAGATAACAAAAACTCGCTGCTCGGAGTTATCCACGGGTTAAAGCCCGTTGCTATTACGCTCCTCGCTTGATCGCGAGTTTTTGGAATTAAAAACGAGCGGACTAAAGCCAGGGGGTATTAAACCCGCTCGTTTTTAATAGTGATAATCAAATTCTTCAGGACTGCTTCACTGTCTACGAATATTAGTATTCTACGCGCCCGCGAGGATTTGAACCCCGGATCTTCAGGTTAGGAACCTGCCGCTCTTTCCAAGCTGAGCTACGGGCGCACGATGAAAGAGTTCTGGGAACATTTTTAATAGTTTTCATTTTGCACTACCAAATGGCGATAATAAAGCACACTCCTGAAGACTTCATCGTTGAAGAAGAAATATTAATAACTCCAAAAGAGTGCGGAGAGTATACATTATTCCTGCTCAAGAAAAAAAACGCGAATACTATAAACGCGTTACAAACATTATCAAAAATTTGGGGAATACCGCTAAAAAAAATTGGATATGCAGGAAACAAAGACAAAAACGCGATAACAACGCAAATGTGCGGTGCCAGAGGAAATATAAGAGACGTAATAACTGAAAATATAAGTGCAAAAATAATAGGAAAATCAGAAAGACCGGTATCATTAGGATTAAACAAAGGAAACAAATTCACGATAACGGTAAGAAATGTAGACAAGGTGCCAGTCATTAATGAAAAATTTGTAAATTATTTTGGAAGCCAAAGATTCGGAGAAAAAAATCCGGAGATAGGATTAAAAATTCTGAAAGAAGAATACGAAAAAGCGACAGAATTGCTTAGAAAAACAAACAAAGAAGTTGAAGAGTTCGCGAAGAGAAAACCAAGAGATTTTGTTGGAGCGATAAAAACAATACCTGTACAAAAATTAAGAATATACATAAATTCATACCAGTCAAAATTGTGGAATGAGTGCGTAAAAGAAACAATTGGGAAAAAGAAAAATGTTAAGGAGTACCCTATACCGGGATTTGGAACAAACATCACGGAGTACCGGAAATTATACAAAAAATTGAAGAACGACGGTTTGACAACCAAAAATTTTGTTGTAAGAACAATTCCAGAAATATCAGGAGAAGGAGGAACAAGAAAAATCTGGTGCAAAGCAGAAAATTTGAAAGTAGAAATTGAAGACGACGAAATATTCAAGGGGAAGAAAAAAATAACACTAAAATTCTCCCTGCCAAAAGGCAGTTATGCAACAGAATTCATAAAACAAAACTTTGACGCGGAGCAACCATAATGCCACTACATACTATCTACTATCCCAAAAATTCATGAATCTCATCAAAAACTTCCCGTATAGACTTGCCAGCGTCAACAGTGAACAATTTGCCCTGAGAAGAATAGTATTCAATCAAAGGAGCTGTCTTCTTCTTATACTCGGCAATACGAACCTTAATTTTTGAAGGAGTATCATCATCACGCTTGTAAAGCTTGCCGCCACAAGTATTGCAAACCCCCGGAACTTTCGGAGGGGAATCAAGACCGTGAAGCTTGCCGCACTTAGAACACTGCTCCCTACTAGAAAGCCTCTTAATAGCAACAACCTCTGACAATTCCAAATCAATAATGAAATCAATCCTTGCAATAGAATCCAAAAATTTGGCCTGAGAAATAGTCCTAGGATAACCATCAAGAACAAAACCATTAACACAATCAGAAAAATTCAAACGCTCGCGAACAAGATTATTAGTAACAACGTCAGGAACAAGATTACCCCTGCCCCAAAAAGAATGCGCCTTAACACCAAGTTTTGAACCCTTGCGAAACTCCTCGCGAAAAATATCACCAGTACAAACGTGAGCAATTTGAAAATGATCCCTGAGCAAGCCGGCCTGAGTACCCTTGCCCGCGCCCTGCATGCCGAGAATAATAATATTCACAAAAATCACCCCAAATAACCGAGAACTTCCTTAATATCAGAAATATCACTCCAAGACTCCTGAACCTTCACCAAATACTTCAAAACAAAAGGAATCTGCTCCTTATAAACAGAAAAACCCTCTATAACAAGAGAAGCATCAATATCATCAGAAGAATTGAGAGAACCAATCAACAATTTTCTGTCAAGAATCATAAACTTTTTGAAAACCTCAAGAAGCCTGTCCTTATCACCATCCTCAACACAACGACACTCGTACAACTCAACATAACTATTAGGATCAGGCATCAAAATGTGCTCAAGAATAGTAACGACGAAGTGAACGCGCTCAGAAACACTCTTGCGAGCCTCCCTCAAAGATTTCTCATCATCCTTAAGCCCGTCAAGATCAAAAAACCTGTCAAGATCATCCCAAGAAGGGAGAGAAAACTTCTTCACAACATCCTTATACAAGACCATTAAGAGAAGGAAAAGAGCAACATTTTTAAACATTCCCCTACACCAAGACAAAGACGGCCATAGGGGCGTGGCGTACCCGTTCCCATTTCGAACACGGAAGTCAAGCACGCCACCGTACCGGGGTGTACTGCACTCAGTTGTGGGAAACCCGGTAAGCTGTCCACCAAAATCTTCTCGCTAACGCTCGAACATTCTGCTTCAGAAACTCTTAAACCGTCAGGTGCGTTGCTACGCAAGCACCTATAAAAATCTCTCTGAGTCGTCTAGGAGTGACCACTGCCGCCCGCCCCTCACAAGAAATATTAAGGTTTAAAAACAAGACACTCTTCACAAACAACAATGACAAAATGCGAGGTTTGCGGTCAAACAGTACAAAAAACATTCCTAGACAAAAAGCTGGGAACAATAATAAAAGACGAAAAAGGAAAACAGCACGAAGTATGCAGTTCATGCCAGTCAAAACTAAAAAATAGAGAAGAAATACTGAAAAACATAAAATGATTTTTGCACGCCTCTGTAGCATAGCAGCCATTGCGGCTGCTTCGTAAGCAGCAGGTCGGGAGTGCAACTCTCCCCAGAGGCTTGAATATAGTCGGGGGCATCATGCATAAATATCTTGCAGTGAGAAAATTGTTAAAAATTTCTCCGGCTGAAGGAGTATATCATAGAGTTGAAGGTTCTTGTGGCGTTGACATTTTCACACAACCATTGCACGCAACACTGTTGAAAGTGGACCCTTTTGAAAGAATCAGAGATCCAGAATTAAAAAATTGGCGAGTAAGAATAATCGAAGATGATGGACAACAAAGAATAATAGGAGTAATGTATGGAAAAGAAATTCTGAGACAAGAATATATTGGTAAAGATGAAATCCGTGCTGTCGAACTGATAAATTCATTAAAAGAGATAAATTTGTTAAAAGACAACCTGACAATTCCATTACCTTCGATTGGCATTACATCAGGAGGCAGGAGTGCAATAATTCAAAACGTGCACGTCACGCCATTCATGGGATTTGGCTTAACAACATCAGGACCCTTCTACAAAATAAAAGGATGCAGATTGGCATCACAACAGTACCTTTTAAGTGCCGCAGATATTGTAGAACCAGAAGGAGCACAAAGCGCAGAACAAGCAGAATTAGAATGCGAAAGAACGCTCCACATCAATGACCTTTTGAGAGCTGAAGGAATCATACCGCCATTAGAACCAGTGGGCTGGTTTGAATACGCTCAAAGAGTAGGTGAACAAAAAGCAGGGGCACTCGTAGCAAGAATAAGAGGAGATTTAAGACTTGATGAAATTGTCAGAATAGTTGCAGAGCAAGGAAATTGTTTTGAATATTTAAGAAAACACGGTCATCGTATAGGAATAGCACTCGAAGAATTCTTGT
>CAYJTR010000004.1:0-29059 GCA_964373285.1 uncultured Methanosarcinales archaeon | reverse complement strand
TCGCTAATTTGAATAGATTTATATAATATATCTTTGTAACTAATGGCATGATTCAAACACTTCTCACTATTTTTATCATGGCGTTCGCTCCAATTCCTTGGATTATTGTCGCGATTCATCTTCTGGTAAAATCTGGCAGGTGGAATTCAGTCACTTCAAAAGTTCTGCTCGTCGCTTCAGTATCTGCATGGGTTTTGCTTGGTTACTGGCTTCTTGGCAACAACGATTTTTTGTTCGCAGGGAAATTCCAGAATATTATTGCGCAAATTGCTGGAATAGTGGTCCTTCTTATTGCAACGACGATTGAATTTCTGACGCACAAAGCTCTCGGAACTAGCAGGATATTTGGCAGCAGTGAGTTCAAACAAAACAGTGATAAGCTTGTCACGAGCGGAATTTACAAATATGCTCGTCACCCTCGCTACGTTGAACACCCGTTGTGGGCGTTGGGGTTGGGACTCACATTTGGATACACAAGTCTGTTATGGTTTTTTCTGTACTTGCTTGTAGGATTTATACTCTTGGCATACGTTGAAGAGCGGGAGATGATTAAAAGGTATGGCGAGGAGTATCTGAATTACAAAAAAAAGACGCCTGCTTTCTTTATAGGTGGATGAAATCGAGACTCCTAACAGGGCCGTATCATGGAAAGATTTATTAGATGGTGTAATCTAAATTTGTAGCATGTTAAAAATAGATGAGCTGATGCAGCAATGGAGAAGGGACGAGAATGCGCATTTTGAGGGATGGAATTTTTCATATTTGAAAGGGCGCTGTATTGAGGGTATCCCAAGCTGGAACTATAAATCAATTGCAAAAAGATTGATTAGAAAATCAAATTCTGTTTTAGATATGGCAACTGGTGGAGGGGAAGTTTTTTCAGAAATTTTGTCCGTGTTCAAACCTAAAAAAGCAACTGCTATTGAGGGTTATAAGCCGAATGTTTTGGTTGCGGGAAAGAACTTGAAAAGGTATGGAATCAGAGTAATTTATGCGAATGAAACTGGGACACTTCCATTTGGGGATGGAGAATTTGATTTGGTTCTGAATAGACATGGAGGATTTAATGTTAAAGAACTCGGAAGAGTACTTTCATCTGGCGGCATTTTTTTTACGCAACAAGTTGATGGTAGGAGTTTGAAAGATTTAATGAAAGAGTTTGGAGCAAAACCAAAATGGGAATCTAATACTTTATCTAATGTAAAAAAGCAATTAAAAAGTGCGGGGTTTAAAATTATTGAAGTGAATGAATGGAGTGGGAAAACAATTTTTAAAGATGTTGGAGCACTGATTTATTTCCTCAAAGCCATCCCTTGGATAGTTGATGATTTTAGCATCAAAAAACACCGGGCCATCTTGGAAAAATTCCAGCGAAGAATTGTAAAGGATTCTATGTTTGGATTCGCATCAAGAAAATTTGTTATTTTGGCAAAGAAAAAGTAATGATTCTCTGATTGGCTCCCAAAATTTTTGGATTTGGAAATTGATGGGCAGATTTCTCTATTTCTTTGCAACTATGATGAAATATCTTATTAGTGTTGAATACTTTTTATGAACTAAAATTTTGAATCCAATTTTTCTAAGGTACTCTGAAAATTCCTCTTCTTTGTGCATTGATTCGTATGGGTGGTCTAGTAATTTTTTCATAATTTTGCCAAATATAGTAGAGAATGTTTCGATAGACAAATCTTCAATAATCAATTCTCCGTCTGGTTTTAATACTCTTTTTAGTTCTTTCAGACAGGTTTTCCAATTTTGAATATGATGGATAACTCCTAAATCAAATACTGCATCAAAATAATTATTTTTAAAATTCAGTCTGGTTGCATTCTGCACTTCAAATGAGATAGAACCATCCTTATTATTCTTCTTCGCAATATCAATCATTCTTTTATCTAAATCAGTGGCATAAATTCTTTTTGTTTGAAAATATTTTTTGATTAGTTTTGATCCATTTCCAGCACCGCAACCAATTTCTAATACTGTTTTATTTGGTGATAGGTCAGACAAGACTCTTAGCCGTTTAACTTCGATATGTTTCTGTATAAAATTTCTGATGGTATTATTCATCAATAAAAATTCGAACTTGTTCAGCTTCATACGCCCAATTTGTAAATCAGTAGAATATAAATGTTGCTTAATAGTAATTGCTGTTTATTAAAAACGAGCGAGTTTAATACCCTTGATTTTAATCCGCTCGTTTTTAACTCCAAAAACCCACGATCAAGCGAGGAGCGCAATACCACAAGCTTCAGCCCGCAAACAGCTCCGAGAAGCGAGTTTTTATTATTTTTTCAGCTTCCAGTATAATGCTCCAATAAGCAGTCCGTTGCTTAAAAATCCAAGCAGTGGTTGGTAAGGCTCAAAATAAGTCATCAGCGCGGTTGCTCCAAAAAGTATGACTAACAGTTTATTGCAGACTGGGCACGCAAATGCTAAAAAACTGCCTATACTTCCAGTAGTCGCGGCAGTATTGCACTTGTTTGCATTATTTTTCTTGTAGTAATGAACTCCTGCATATGTGCCTAGTAAAATTGAACTGCTTGTAAGAAACACATAATCAAGTGTTTTTATTGGCGTCATTCTTGTGAAAAGTGGGTTTGGCAAAAGCGATGTGATTATTCCTGATAAGGAGAAGAACAATATTCCTATTCCTAACCCGACCAAGATGTATTTCTGTATTCCTTTCTTTCTTTTCGTTCTAGATGCGTTCATTGTATGAATTCTTCAATTATTTCTTTGTTGTACTCTTCCAGTACTTTCTGCTGGTTAAATTTTGTTAATGTTATCTTCGCATCCATATTGGGGTATGGAGCAACATATACATGACTGTATTCTTTTGTAAATGCTTCCAGTTTTTCAATCAATGAACTTTCGCACTGATAATCTTCACAATTATAACTGATTATCGCGCCGGGACGCCTTGATGGAGTTTTTGTATGTTCAAGAATGTGCTTAAATATAGCTATAGGGATCGGTGATTTTTGTACTTGTGTTGGTGGCCAGTCTTCAATGTGCCCTTTTATATCTGTTGGCGGAAGCGTTTTAATAGTAGATGAACTAAAATATACAACGCTAATAATAATTCCAAGAAAAATTAAGATGTACATCCAGTTCTTGATATTTTTTTTCCGCCATGATGAAAACATGGGAGTTTTTACTTCTTGGGCGTGCTTTGCCTGGTTGTGCATTGTCAATGCTTCTTGGGAATCAAATTCTTTGTTGCATGCTGTGCATTCTATATTACTCATCGGTATTCCCCTCCTTCAGTTCTTTTTTCAAAAAATAGAGCAGGAAAATGATGAATATTATAAAAACAGCAATTCCTATTTTGTTGAACAGTGCAGTTTTTTCTAAAAACAAATTCTGCCAATCGTAGAAATACTTTCTTAACCCGAACATTTGCAATCCATTAAATATCATTGTGCCTCTAAAAATTATGAAAATAAGTCCAAATATTATAAATAATATGCCTGATATAATATTGGGGTAATTAGTATAAAATATTCTATTGCCTGCACGAAAACTGATGTGTTTATGCAGCCACGGGAGTTTTTCTAAATGCAGTTTATCATAAAAGAATGATAGAATAAAAAGCGGAACAAATATTCCCAAAGAATAAAAAAGCATTATGAGCGTTCCCGTGAAGTAATTTTGGAACGTGCTTATCATTAATAATACTCCTGAAACTATTGGTCCGATGCAAGCAGTCCATCCGACAGCAAACAATGCTCCTGAAGCTATCAATCCTTTCCAGCCGTCGCCGAATCTTTTCTGTGTAACAATTCCGGTAAACCCTTTTCCCAGTAATATCATTATACCAAAAATTATTAAAATAGCGCCGGCAACAGGAACTATCCATGAATTTACGCCTTCAAATAGCGTTGCCAGAGTTCTTCCTGTCAATGTTGCCAACAACCCCATAATAATAAAAATGGACGCAAAGCCGGAAAAGAATAAGCTTGTAGCCAGTGTAATCTTCTTTTTTTCTTTGAATGTTATGGCGAAATATGCAGGAAATAGTGGCAAAATGCATGGTGATACTAAAGAAGTAACCCCTGCAAGAAAAGCGATGAAAAAAGAAACATTTTGTAAAATATTCTGAGCTAAATTTTTGTTGTGTTCTTCAACTTTTAATAAACCCACTGGTAAATGCGAAGCTGCAAGTACAGATACTGTACCAAGTATCGCACATACTAAGAGTATTAGTATTAATTTCTTCTTCATTTCAAGACCTCATGTTGTATCAATATTTTCACCATAAGGATGTATCAGTTTCCAGCCCGGCCGTGCATCATTTGGTTTGTATTTTAATGTAAATATTCCTTGGAATGGCACTTCTTTTTTGTTTACCAGAAAAGTAACATCATAATCAACGGTTGCTGTATTTCCAGTATTAGAGTCTAATGTTATATCGGTAATCTCAACACTTGTAATTCTTTGGGATTCTGCATAATTCTTAAAATTGTCTAAAGATATTGCTGTCGGCTCGATATCTTTAAATCCGTCTGAGATTAAGCCGTACATCTTCTCATAATCAGCATTATCCCATGCTCTAAAATATTCCTTTACTACTTGTGCTGGTTCTTCATCATTGCTGTTGTTTTTGCTGCATCCAGAAAGAAATAACAAAAAAGGAATTCCTATTATAATTAAAAAAAGAAATTTTTTCATTTTTATCCCTTATGATGTCGGCTGTGCAACGGACAGCCCAGTTATCTTTCCGGTGGTTAGGTCTTTGTACTGAACTTCTCTGCCAAGCAGTTCAACATTCCTGAATATGTACGCTCCGTCATCTTCGATAGTTCCTATTTTTTTCCATGCTTGATCAAGACTTTCGTATGCTTTCAAGTCTCCTGTTAAAATAACAGTCGGAACTTTCTCAAGGGTGTACTTTACGCGAAGCTGTGCGCCTTCAGTAGAGTTGATATCAATAGTTTTTGTATTGTTAAGAGCTAGACCCATTTGCGCAAAAATCTTCTTATGAATATTTACATCGTAACAATCATCGCATGATTGATCATCAATCATTGTTAACGTTACCATTCCTCTTACTTTGCCTGTTGCTGCATCAACATATGGAGCACTGCTTTCTATTACATAATACCCGCTTTTTGCACTTAACCCTGCTTTCTTCAGATTATCAGAAATGGGATAGACATTAATATCATCTGACAGTAGAAGTGCCGGCAACTTTATAATATTCATTTCAGTTATCAAATCTTTTGCCTTTTTATCTGATGCATCCAGAATGCTCTGTTCCGCAACGACAACTCCGCTCTGCTCTATATTCTGAACAAAGAACGATAAACTGCCGCATTCTTCGCATCTTTTGTCATCAATTACAACAGTGTTCACTTTTCCTTTTACTGCCCGCGTTATCGCGTCAACGTACGGTGGTGAATGCCCTTGAAATAGCAGTGCATCATTTTTCTTGGCGAAATTTTGTATTGCTGCTTTGTCAATCTCTCCTTTAATTATAATTGTGGGCAGTTTGGTAATTTCATATTGAGTGATAATTCTTCTTGCGTCCTCTGAATCAGAGTCAATTGTCTCATCTTTTATGATTTCCAATGAATTTGTCTCTTTTAAAGTTGTTTTGATTCCTTCAATATCAAAGCAGTCTAAACACGATGAAGTTAGCGTAATAATCTCTACTTTTGCTGGTTTTGCCAGCTCTTTTGCTTCCACGAGTCTCGTATCGAGATTATTTCCTGCGCTGAAGACAAAAAAGGAATTAAATAGGAGGATTCCCAGCAAAAGAAAAACTCCTCCTGTTAAAAATTTTTTCAGCGCGGCGTCCTCTTGTTCCATTACTTAACACCCGCCAACCATTGTCGGAAGATTCTGCAAGTTTTTTGACAATGAACCTGAACTTTTGCCAGTAGAACTGCTGTGCGCGCTGTTACCGCCCGCCGCAAGGGTTGACACTTCACTGTTTAACTTATTTTTTAGACCAACTAATTCTGTCGCCTGCACTCCTGCCACTATAATCAGCAATCCTAAGGCTACAACCATAATCCAGAGTTTTGTATTCGGCTTTGGCTCTGGATGATGCGTACTTTTGTGGTGTTGTAGAGGGTGTTCCTCTTTTTTTACATCTTTTTCTTCCATTTTAACATCCTCCTACCATTCCTGGTAAATCTTTTAATTGACCGGGATCAGTGCCTGCAACTTGCATTGCCAGCTCGACCATGTTTTTTGGGTAGAATATGGTTTTCCATCTCATTACTTCTCGTAATATCTGTGCATCAGTGTATTCAGTATCTCTCATCAGGCCTAATGTGATGGCTTGTACGGCCGGGTTGTGTGCGCAACCGCATCTAAGCTCGCCACGTGCATCGACTCCTTGTGGACCGACGCCGCAACAGAACTCACAGCTGATGCCGCGTGGTGCTGCTGCCAGATTGAGATAGCGCTGCCAGACTTCCGGATCGTTCTGTTTTACTTCTTCTTTGATTACCGTATACCATTTTGCAAGATAATTCATTGAAGTTACCGGATCATCAAATGTTATTCCTCCAAGAGCTTCGCTGTATTCCGGTGTTCCTATTGGAATCATGAAGTTCGCGATGTCGTCCTCGTTTTTCAAGTTTTGCAATTCAGGAAATACTGTTGCGATAGCCATCGCTGTGGAAGTAATATCTGAAAGGTCAACTCCTTTTAAGTCTGCTCCACCACCAGAACTGCCCAAAAAGATGGATTTTCCTGATGCTGTCCCAGTTAAAGAATCAAATGAGGAAGAAATCGCTGATATCTGTAATTGATTAAAAATAAGAATGATTCCTGCTGCTACCAAGACTACAGCAAAAAGATTCTCCGTTATTTTTGAAGAGAACGCTTCCTGAACAAACGAGGAAAACTTGTTTTTTTTAGGTATGTGACCGATGACAGCCGACTCCATTTTTTCACCTCGTTCTGATAATCCGCATCTCTCACTAAATTAACACGTCTTGCTAAGCTTTACAAAACAAGTAAAGGTAATGGTTATATAAATGTTTCGGAATCAACATTTTTGTGGTGAAACATTTTTCATAACAACTTTTATATACATGCTTTACTTTTCGTGTAAAAAATGAAACAGAAGTCATACCATTCCCTTGGACCTTTAGAAAAAGAGATGTTGGAAATTCTTTGGAGAAAAGGAGGTGCAAGAGTACGGGAGCTTTATGATATACTGAAAAATAAAAGAAAAGTTGTCCACACATCTGTAGCTGTCCTGCTGGATCGCCTGCATGAAAGAAGGTTAGTGACGAGAAAAGTAGAAACCTGCCGCGGCGGGTATCGCTACATTTATTATCCTGCTTCAGAAAAAGAACAGTTTCAGAGGAAAGAGCTACGTACTGCAGTTAATAACTTGATTGAACGCTTTGGAGATACCGCAACAACGTATTTTGATGAGCGTTTCAGCAAAAAAACAAGGCGGAGGATGAACTGACATGTGTATTAACTGTGTAATGTCATTCATGAGTAATCCGACAAATAAATTAGTTGTTGTTACCTCAGTTATTTTGGCAATTTCTTTGCTTGTTCTTTTTATTGTTCGAAGAAAAAGTCTTACAAACAGTAAAAAACTTGGGATTATTTACAGTTTTGCTTTCTTTTCCATTTTTCCTTTTG
Source organism: uncultured Methanosarcinales archaeon (assembly GCA_964373285.1). Taxonomy (GTDB): domain Archaea; phylum Nanobdellota; class Nanobdellia; order Woesearchaeales; family ARS49; genus JACQMS01. Next base: position 21,439 of record CAYJTR010000004.1, on the reverse strand, counting down.
TTTTTTACACTTATGCGCGGACATGTCAGACCATATTTCTGTCATGTAATGCAATCCAGTCAATAATTTATTCTGCATTGGTTACAATTATTTTTTCTGCGGTTATCAGCTTTCTTTTTGTGCCCTTTATTTATGGATTCTCTTCTAGAAATACTCTTATTGGAAAAAATAGTGCTTTTTTTCATAGGGTTGAGAAATACGCAGACAAGCTGGGGATTAAAACACCGCGCCTTTACATTATTGATAAAGCGGAACCGGTTGCATTTTCAGTCAGCCACATAAATCCTAGTATTTTTTTCACTGTTGGACTTATCGAGTTATTAAACGCAAAAGAGTTCGAGGCCGTTTTACTCCATGAATTGGGGCATATTAAACAGAAATCTTCATTTCTCAAGTTTACTAATTCGTTGTTTAAGCTATTCTTTCCATTATCACACTTTAACGCTCTTCATCAAGAGTTAAATCAGGAAGAACGAGACGCTGATAAAGCGGCAATAGAGTTTCAGAGGACTGATAATTACCTCATTTCTGCTAAACAAAAACTGGCTGATTATCACAGAAAAAAAGAGCAGTAAATAAGAAAGAAACTGAATTTCATTACTTCTTAGGTATCGGTTTGGGCCGGTAAAGGTTTTCAATGTTGCGAGTGCGCATACGAGTCATGCATTCTTTCTATATATTCTGGCGGGAACATGTTTATATTTCATCCCTCTTTCTTTCTTTTCTCTAAATATTCTGTTATTTTTGTATCTATTGTTGAGAGTGTTCTTGCACTGTTTGCAAAATCAGTTTCTTGTCGTATTGTTGTTTCGAGGAGTACTACTATTTCTTGGCAGTAGTGGAGATCGAATTGTCTTGGTCCTACCTTGAATGTGTACATTGTTTTTTGTACATCTTTTTCTAGTTGTAGTATGAATTCTGCTATTGTTAATACTTCTCGTGCATTTCTTGCCACTTCTCTGTAATAACTTATGTGGAATCCTTTTTTGTCGAGTTTGAAAAATAGTGTCGTTGTATGTTTTGATCGGTCATAAAATGGATTATTCTTTCTTGGTGGATAATAATTTTTTTCCTCTCGGCAGTGTGCTTCAACAATTCCATAAATGCCGAAGTATCCTTGAAATCTTGCTTCTCTGAAGAATTGTTTTTCGAGTTCTCTTTGAAATTGGTTGCGTTCTATTCTATGAGGACTCCAGTATGGTTCATGTTTTTTTATTAGTTCTAATTTTTCTTCTATTGTTGTTTGTTGTGCATTCATAGATGACTCCAAAACATATTGTCTATATTTATTCCGAATTCTTCTCTTATTCTTGCAGGTCCTCTGTCATACATTTTCATACCTCGTTGTACTTCTTGTTTTTCCCGTAGAATTTCTCTATTGGATATTTTTTCCTGTTGTGCTCGAGTTTTTTGTGGAAGCTCTCGTCAAGGTCTATCTGAAGCTGGTGTGCTAGACTGACTAGGTATATGAAGACGTCTGCGAGTTCTTCTCCTAGTGCTTCTTTGTTTGCTGGTTCTTGTTTGAATCTGAAGTGTTCAAGTATTTCTCCTGCTTCTATAATCAGTGCTATTGCTACATCTTTGGGATGTTGATATTTTCCCCAGTCTCTTTCGTTGATGAAATCATTGACTTCTTGTGTGTATTCTTGTATCGTTTTCATACGATGGGGAAAGAGTATTATATTCATAAGTATTATCTCCTCACCTATAGGGGAAAGTATTATATATTGCCTGTGCAGTATGATGATGTATGATGTATTCGTTGTTGAAAAATTCTTTGCCTTCACCTATTAAGGGGTGGGTGGTCGGGGGATGGTTTTTGGAGGGCAGTATGAAAAAAGTGAAGGCAAGATGGTGTCACACATGGATATTCCTTTTTTAACGTCTGGTGAATCAAAGGTGTATGAGTCTTTGGTTGATCTTGGTGATTCTTCTATCGGTAATATTTTGAAGCGTTCGAGGGTTTCTCACTCTAAGATTTATGATATTCTTAAGCGTTTGGAATCGAAGGGTTTAGTTTCGTGCGTGGTAAGGAATGGTCGTCAGGTGTTTGCTCCTTCGAATCCTTCTCGTCTTTCTGTTCTTGTTCGTGAAGAGCGGGAGCGTTTGGAGAGCACGGAAAAAGATGTTGGTGATACAATAAAACGTTTGTCTGCTCGTATGAATTCTTCTTCTTCATCTAGTATTCTTCGTTCTTTTGAGGGGTTTCGTGGTGTGAAGACTGTTGTTGATGGTACTCTTGATGGTGTGAAGAAGGGTGATGAAATTTTTATTCTTGGCTCTCCTAAATTGTGGGGCGAGCGTTTTGGTGGGTATATGATTGCGTGGGAGAAGGAACGATTGAAGAAGGGTGCAAAGTGTTTTCTTCTTCTTGATTCTGATACTCCTTCATGGAATTTTGATTGGTGGAAGGAGAGTAAGAAGAAGGGTTTGACGTTTACTAAGCGCGCGTCATTCAAGGCTCCTTCTTATCTTATAATCACCAAGAATTCTGTTGTCACCATTAATGTTGGTGAACAGCTTCTTGCAGTTCTTGTTAAGAATGATGGTATTGCTGAGCGTTATAAAGAATTCTTCTTGGAATTGTGGAAAAAATCATAACGACTGATTTTACTCCTTCGTTTTTACATCTCGTACTTTCTGTACAGGAACACTGCTAATCCTATTATTGCTAGGAATACTACTGGTATTAGCCATTGTTTTCCTTTGGGCATTTCCGTTTTTGGCTCTTGTGTTTTTACTTCTTCTGTTGTTTGTGGTGCCGCAACTTTTGCAGTTTCTTCACTTGTTGCACTTTCACTTTTTGGTTCTGTTGCTGGTGCTGTAGTTTTTGTTGCGTTTTTAGAGCTTCCGGTGCTTCCTCCTCCTGATGCCGCGCTTCCTCCTCCTGAGCTTCCCGATTCTGATGAACTGCACCCGCTCGAGCATGTTATCGTTCCCGTGCCGCTGTCCGTTTTGCTTGCCACTCCTGATGGCTTGCTTATTACTTTTCCTTCAATTGTGTATGAGCAAGTGCTTGTTCCCATTGTTACCGTCCAAGAGTGTGACATTGTTTGACCGTTGGTCATGCCTGTTGTTGTTGCTGATGCGTCTTGATTTCCTATACTGCACCCTCCGCTGTTCACCCTGAATGTCAGTGTTGTATCTGTATTTCCTCCTATTGTTGCTTGGCCTGTAACGTCTACTGTCGCGCCTGCCGCGGCACTGCTTTCCGTGCTCGTTGCTACTGTTATTATGTCTATAACGTTTACCGTTTCCGCGTTGTCAGCCACATACGTGTCTGTTACGGAATCTAACATTATTTTTGAGAATCCTGCATTTCCTGATTTTTTCGCTTTCAGGTTTGAGAATGTTACTTCTGTTGAAACTCCTGAATTTACATTTGCTCCTGATGTTACTGGATAACTGGCTTTTTCCAGCCAGTTCGTGTTGTCCGGGTATAGTGTTACAGTGCTTAGTGATCCTGTTGAGTCTCCGTTGTTCTGTATTGTTGCCGTGCACGAGAATTGCTCGGTTAATTTTACTTCTTCGGGGCTGCACGCGAATGATGTCACTCTGAAGTTTGCTACCGCGCTCACGCTCGGAATCATGAAGAGTGTTGTTATTATTATGAGTGATAAAAAAATATTTTTTTTGCTCATAAAAATATTTTTTTTGCTCATTTACTTTCACCTCTCGCGAATTCTTCTACTTTGTTTGCTAATTGTTTTTCTGCTGTTATTTCTGACAATCCTGCAGCTGTCCTGTTTACTCTTATCGCAACTCCCGCGTATGCGTAATTCCAGTCTTCATCATTGCACCCAACTAGTAATCCGTATGATTGTGTTGGCAGGTTGCTTATTGGGTATGTGTAAGTGTGAGTTGTTCCTCCGGTGCTTAACCCTGTTGCCCCGTTGCTCCACCCCCAAGTATTATTTTTGTACCAGCTCTTGTAATCTTTGTACGTGTACTCGTATGAGTATTCTGTTCCATTGAATATTGTTGTATTGCATGACTGCCCTGATAAATTATAGTAGGAACTTCCGCAGTACCAGCTGTTATAGTTTTGATGATTTTGCATGCTTAGCCAGCATGTCGCGCTTTCGCTGGTGGTTATGCTTAAATTAAATGTTGATGTCGTTATGTTCTGCCCGTTTGTTGGGCTTGTTATGTTTATTGTTGGCGGTGTCAAGTCTTTTATGTAAACGTATCCATCTTTTATTGTTGCAGTTCCCGCGCTTCCTCTAACTGTTGCTCTTATGTAAACATTTCCCTTGCTCCAGTTTCCGCTGGGTACTGGTATTATTATTGTTCCTGAACCTGTTATCTGCCTGTTAGAGTTTGATTGTCCTGATATCGCAAAGTTTGTCGCATTGTTGTAAGTTCTGCACCCGTCGTACCAGCAGTTATTGCTTGGTGTTGAATATTCTACGCTTGTTATGTTTACTGTTGCTGACGCATCGGCAGAGTCTCTTACCTGTATTTGTATAGTTATATTGTCTCCCAACCCGAAGTTGTACTTCCAATTTCCGTTGTTGTCATAATTGTTGAACCATCCGTAATAACTATCCCTGCCATTGAACCATACGCTTCCTTCAGCATTCATCGGTGTTAAATTATCTGTAGTCACCCATTCTGTTTGCAGATAGTTGTACCCGTTTTGCCACCCTCCGCTTGGTGCTGTTACTGTTATCGTGCTTGTTCCTGTTATCAAACATTTTCTTCCTGTTGGGCATGTTCCGTTGCTTGTTGTGAAGTTGTAGTCTTCTCTCGTGCCATAATAGTTGTAATTGCTATTGTCATACCTCCACTGGTATATTCCTGTTATGTATGCTGTCGCGCTTCCACCGTTTGATCTTTGCACTGTTGCATTGAAGCTTACCGAGTTGTTTCTTCCTACGTTTGTTCCTCCCTGGACTGCTCCTATGGTTATTGCGAATGGTTTTGCTTGGAAGCTTACCCACCCGTCTTGAGTGTTTCCTTGGGAATCTCTAACTTTTACTGTTAAGTAATGATAATTGCCCCAGCTTCCTCCGGTCCATTTTCCATTGTTCGGGCATATGCTTAGTGTTGTACTGCCGTTGAATGTTCCTGCTGGCGTGTAATTTGTGTACGTTGTTATAGTGTTTGAATACCCGCTCCACACGTTTTCTGTTACGCTTGTCACATTGTAAGTTCCGTTAATCACGTTGTTATAATTCCAGTCTGGATCGTATATGTATAATGTGGAATTCATGCATGCATCATCATCAATATTGTATGACGCTGTTGTTATTTGTACTCTGAATGGTTGTACTTGAAAGTTTAGCCATCCTGTTGATGTGTCGTTGTCTTCGGTGCTTTTTAGCGTTAATTCTCCCCAGTAATATCCTGAATTCCATGAGCCGTTGTTGCGTGTTATGTTTAGTATTCTTGTTCCATTAATCGTTGTTCCTCCGCCTGTTATGTTTATGTTGAAATCTGTTGGATAATTATATTCTTTGCTCGTGTACGTTGATTGGTCCCACGTTCTTAAAACCGCTGATTGTATTGTCGTGTTTATGTAATCGCTTGTGTTGTAGCTTCCGTAGTAGTATCCATTCTTTTGTGTTCTGACGCTTGTAGTTTTCACGTATGCAGGGTCTGCGTTTCTCACATTGTACTTGTATGTTGTTCCGTTTTCGTTTGTTGATTGTGTTTCTATGTAGAATGCTATTGTGTTGAACCATCCCGTGCCCGTTTCCGAGCCGTTGACATCTAATACTGCTGAGTAGTATCCTGTTCCCCATCTTCCGCTTGTTGGTATAAGGTTTATTATATAGCTTGAGTTGTATGTTCCCCAGTACCATCCGCTTGATGTCGAAACGTTTATGCTTGTTGAATTGTAATTGCTTGAATTCAAATCTGTGCATGGCCATTTTCTGCAGTCCTGCAATTTTTTTACTCTTATGATTACTGGTCCTCCTAAACTGTTTCCTGATTGCCCCCATTGTCCTGCATTGTTTATCGTAACGTACAAACTTATATTGTTTCTCGAATTCACATTCCATGTTGATGTGCAGGTTCCCGTGCTGCAGTCCACTGGCGATGCGTAAACTTCCCATTGTCTTATGCTGAACCATGCGTACCCGTAATCTTTTACTCCTTCACTGTTCACTCCTTTTAGCACTGCTCTGTAAGATCCTGACTTCCACGCGCCAGTGTCAGTGTTGTTGACTGATATAGTCATAGTTCCTTGGCCTGTTGTTATCGTCGTCTTGTTCACTTTTGATACATTGTATGAGTATTGTGATGGTGGCCATATCCATTCCCCGTCTCTTCCTTGGTATTCTATTTTTTCCAGGGTTACCGTTCCTGACATTCCTCCACTGCCGTAATTGCTCCACCAATTGTTTCCTGCTTCGTACATGTTGACGTTTAGTTGTACGTTTGATGTTGGAGTGTTGGCCCATGTTGAGGGGTACGCGTATAGGTAGAATGCTCTGGCCTCGAAATTTCCGTAAGCATAATCACTTGTCTGCCCGTCATTACCTGTTATTATCAATGTTACTCCGTATTGTCCCGGGTCCCATGACGAGTGGGGTTGCAGGGTGCACGTGTATGCTCCTTTACTGCTGTCTGATTGGCATGTTGATGATGTTGCGTTTAATGCCGCCTTTTCTCCGGTCATCGTATTTAGCACTTCTCTTATTGTTATCGTTGCATTGTCTACTACTTGTCTTGTGCTCGACATATCTGCGCATGCAGAACCCATTCCGTAGGAAGAGTTTGTAGCGTTTGAGAATGCAGCCCTCCCTGTTGGATTGTTCGCCTGAGTTATTTTCATTTCAAAGTATACTGTGTCTGTTGTTTTGAACTGGTAAACGTAATAAAATCCTGCTGCCATTGAACTTGTTGTTGGAGAATTTTTCGCTGCTATGCACACGTCGTAAGGGTTTACTATGAATCTTGTTGATGTTGTTACCGTTCCTCCTTCTCCCAGCAGGTTTAGTGTGTATACTCCTCCTGTTTTTGGTGAATCCAGTTTTATTCTTTGTGTCGTGGCATTCCATGACCACTCTCTATCGTTATTTGTTGAGTTTACTAATGCATCATTTGCAACTTGTGTGTATGATAGTGTCGACCCGTTCATGAAGTATACTGAGCCCAAAGTTACGTTTGACAGGTTTGTTGCTCCAGTCGTGCCATTTTTTGCTCCTACCGTGATGTATAAGAATTCGTTGGTTCCGAATAATTCTTTCAGCGTTCCATCCTTGTCTGTTGACTGCGCGGTCATCGTCATTGTTGCTACTCCTATTCTTTTCATATCTGTTTGCGCGTCATCGCTTCTTGATAATGTTACGAACAGGTTGTACTCTCCAACAGTTGCTGGTGCTGTAAAGTTGATCTGGTAGCATCCTTCTTTTCCGCATGTCGCGTTCCATGAAGCGTTGGTGCTTAGCATTATGTTGTTTAGTGTATCTCTTAGCGTTATGTTGAAATCTTTTGTAACATTGAATGTTGGTATTATTGATCCGTTCTGCCTCCATGTTGGGTATATATCAAATTTTACATTGGCTCCCGGGAACGCTGTGTACTCGTACTCAAATCCTGAGCCAATATCTCTTTTTATCGTCGTAAAACTCCAGCTTTGTATGCTGAACGCTGTTGATGTTGATATTGTTCCGTCCCCTGTTTTTGTCACGTTGACATTGACGTAATATTCTCCTGATGGAAATATCAGGGAGTCCAACGGAAATGTGAACCTGTTTATGTAGCTGTTTGCCGCGTTAAGCGTTGTTTCATTTATTCTTTTATACAGTGTTCCTGACTGGTCAATTATTATTCCTGTAAAAGTGTACGTTTCGCTGGTGCTGTTTGTTAATACTCCTACCTCTACTGATGCACTGTCTCCTTGGTTGAATATGTGCTTTACTGATTTTCCCAGCTCGTCTTTCATTGCTATGGTTGTTTCGAACTGTCTTACGTAGAATGATGAGAACCCTTTGAACCCGTTGACCTCTATGTAGTACGATCCATAAGTGGTTGGAGCCGTGGTCGTTGTCGTGCATGTTCCTGTTGATCCGGTAGTGCAGTTAAACCTTGATAGTACTGTTTTTGTCGAATCTCTGACAGTTCCGTTTATTGACACTCCTGCCACGAATCCTATGCTTTCAAGAATTGTTACGTATCCTTCAGCAGTTATAATTATTTGTTCTCCCGCGCTGTAAGTTAACTTATCGGTGCTTACTACTAGCCAGTCTACTGTTCTGTCTGATACTTCTATCTCGTTTTGCGTGTCCCACGTCGTTCCATTCATATCTGTATAGTTCGCCTTTATATAATAGGTTCCTACTGTTGATGGCGCGCTTACTAATGGTTGCGTTGCGCACCCTGAGATTTCTGTAGTTCCTGCATAATCATTTCTCGAGCAGAAGAACCCGTTGGTAACATTCAGTGTTGTCGTACTGGAGTTCGCCCCGGTATCCTTATTGAATATTCTCACAGTCACTTTTTTGTTATTTGCAGGCGTTTGGTTTGATCCTTCAACATATGTCCCGTTGCTGTAATTTGTTATGAAAACTCCTCCCCAAACTTCTATTCTTTCGCTTGTTGAATAAACTGTTTTTGACGTGTGAAGATCTAAATCCACAAAGAATGTGTCTGCCAGCACTGATGGCAGTATCAACAGGAACACTAATGGCAACAGCACCAACAAAAAATTTTTTGACAATCCACTCACGCGAATCCCTCTTTTTTTCACGAAAAATTTTTCACAAAACAAAAAATGCAAAAATGTGCAACAAAAACATACGTTTCCTGCCTTCTTATCGCCATCATATTTAAACGTTTCTGTTTTTCGTCTTTTTATGCCATTGTAGAAAAATGACGTTTATGTTTCATGGTTATTATTGTTTGCAAAAGAATTTAAACCTCTGCAAACATCTCTCATTATGAATTCACTATTGAATAATTCACTATTGGATGTATCGTCGCTCAGCATTTCCCCGGCAATAGTTTCTCGTCTTAACAGCGCCGGCATAACAGAGTTGAATCCTGTGCAGGTTAAAGCTGTTAGTGCTGGAGTTCTTAATGATAATAATATTCTTGTGTGTTCTCCTACTGCTTCCGGCAAGACTCTTATTGCAGAGCTCGCCATTTCCAGAGCCGTTGATAAGGGTTTGATTGCTGTTTACATTGTTCCGTTGGTTGCTCTGGCTTCTGAAAAGTTTAAATCTTTCTCGGGCAGGTATTCCGGTTTGTGGCGTGTCGGCTTGTTTGTTGGAAAGTCTGATGATGAGCCCTCAAGAATTTCTGGAGTTAATGTTATTGTCTGCACTTCTGAAAAGCTTGACAGTATTTTGAGGCACAACCCTTCGTGGATTTCTCGTGTTGGCGTTGTTGTTGCTGACGAGGTTCACTTGATGAATGATTCCGGCAGGGGGCCGACTCTTGAAGTTGTCCTGACTCTTTTAAGATTTTTGAAGAAAGATATTCACGTTGTTGCGCTCTCTGCAACTATTGGTAATGCTGTGGAGCTTTCTGAATGGCTTGGCGCAACTCTTGTTAAGGATGATTGGAGGCCTGTTAAACTGCTGAAAGGTATTGCTCATAACGGCAGTGTAGAATTTTTTGAGTGAATACTCTTAAGCTGTCATCACACTATTTTCCCAACCATCTCTTCAGCGTTGAACTCTTTTAAGTCGTCGTATTCTTGGCCCGTCCCGATAAAGAGTATTGGTTTTTTTGTTACGTAGCTTATGCTTAATGGAGCTCCTCCTTTTTCGTCGACGTCTGCTTTTGTCAGTATTATTCCGTCGATTCCTATGGCGTTGTTGAACTGTTGTGCTTGTTCTACACAGTCATTGCCAGTAATGCTTTCCCCCACAAATATTGTCATGTCTGGTTTTGCTACTCTCTTTATTTTTTTCATTTCGTCTATCAGGTTTGTATTGCTGTGCAGTCTTCCTGCAGTATCTATCAGCACTATATCCTTGTTTTTTTGTTTTGCGTGGCTTATCGCGTCGAACGCTACCGCTGCAGGGTCCGCCCCGTAATCGTGCTTCACCATTTTTATTCCTAGAGCGTCTGCGTGTTGTTGTAATTGTTCTATTGCTGCCGCTCTGAATGTGTCCGCTCCTGCCAGCACTACGCTCTTTCCTTCTTTTTCAAACTTTTTTGCTATTTTTGCTATCGTTGTTGTTTTTCCACTGCCGTTGATTCCTACGAAGCATATAACAAATGGTTTTTTTCCTGCAGTTTTTTCCAAAAAATCATAAGTATTCATGGTTAATACCTCTTTTATGCTTTTTCTTAATGTATCAATTATTGTTCCCTCTATTTTTCCTCTGCTGACATTTTTTCCCACTAAATTTTTTTCTAGGTCTTCGCGTATTTTTTCCACCACTTCGTATGCCACGTTGTTTTCCAGCATCGCTATTTCTATTTGTTCCGCCAGTTCGTTGAATTGTTCTTTTGTTATTGTTGTTGTCGTGAATTTTTCTTTTATTTTTTGGAATATTCCCTTTCCGAGCTCTTGTTCTGGCTCTTTTTTTGCTGGTTCTTCTATTTTTTCCGATTTTTCCTGCTCCTTTTTTGGTTCTCGTTTTCGCCCGGCTATTTCTTTTTTTTCTATTTTTGCTTCTTTTTCCTTCCCAATCTTTTCTTCCTTAGTTTCTTTCTCAGGTTCTTCTTTTATTATTTCCGGTTCCGTTTTTTTGCTTTCAATTTTTTCTTCTTCAGTTTTCTTTGTGAAAGATTTTATTGCGCCTTTTATTTTTTCTTTCAGAAAGGTAAACATATTTTTACTCCGCGCTTAATTTTTCTTGTATGTGTTGCATGTGGCGCTGTAATTGTTCAAATTGTGTTGCTATCTGCATTTTGTATTGTTCCAGTTCTCCTACTTGTTGTTCAAGCATTTTTTTTACTTCCGCAGTTTTCTTTTTTACTATTATGTTTGCTCCTACGTTTACGTAAACATTTTCTGTTTCTTTTATTTCCGCGTTTAGGAATACTCCCCCTCCCAGTGTTGGCAATAATTTTCCCGTGTTTTCCCTGATTCCATCCAGCGCTTCCAGCAGTATTGCCAGCTCTCCAAGTTTCTCTTCTACTTTTTGTATTTGTTCCGAGTGTTGCTTCATGTTTTGGTGAACTATTTGTGCTTCCACATACATTTTTTGTTTTTCTTCATTCAATTTTTGGTTCATGTTTTTTGTCCTCTCTGCGCCAGTGTTATTGCTATGTCATAAAAAGGTTTTGGTTGGTGCAAGTCTATTTCTCTTTCATTGCTTAATTGCAGCAGCGGTATTAGCGTGTGGACTTTTTCATGTCTTGATGGTTCTGGTGATAGTGTGCTGAATGTTATCATTCCCCTGCCTTGTTCTACCAAATATTCTAATATTTTTTTGTGCACGTTTTTTGTAGCTATGGTTATGTCTCTTGTATGCTCCGGATAATTTAGTTTTAGTTGTATTGCTTCTTGTTTTACCAGTCTTCGATGTTTTACTTCCAGCGCTTGTTCTAATGCTTTCACTAAATCCTGAATCGTTACTTTTCTGCTTCTTGGTTGCGGCGTTCTTGGTGTTAGCGGCGGTATTTCTTCTTGGTCCGCAATTATTCTTCCGGTGTCATTTTCCAGACTTTGGTAGAATTCGTCTTCTGAGCTTCCAGTGCTGGCTATTAGCTGGTCGAACGCCGTCAGGTCTGCTCCTAATAATTGTTTTGATTGCATGTTTAGCAATAGCGCCGCCGCGAGCAATACCTTTCCTGATACTGACAAATTTACTTCCTTCATCTCTTTTATTTTCTGCAAATATTTTTGCACAAGCAACGATATGTTTACGTCCCAGGGGTTTAACTGCTCTGTCTTTACCAGATCATATATTATGCTTTTCCACGTAATATCATCTTTTTCTACAAGCATTTCGTATATTTGGTCCTGCATTGGTCTCGACTAATCGTGCCTCGTTTTAAATGTTGCGGATTTGCAAAAAGTTTAAATAGTACATACACATATGTGTGTGTATGGGAACAAAAACAATATCTATAGGGGAAGATGCATATAATTTATTGTCATCCTACAAAGTTGGATATGAGAGTTTTACTGATGTAATTAAAAAAATTGCAGGGCATAGATCATTGCTTGATCTTGCCGGAATACTTACAAAAAACGAGGCGGAAGATTTGAGAAAACACATAAAAGCCCGAAGAAGAGAGTTTCGGGAGAGAATTGAAAAGACTGCGAAGAGGATACAATGATTCTTGATACTTCATTTCTTATAGACCTTATGGAGAATGATGTTGATGCAAAGAAAAAACTTTTAGAACTTATACATAATGGCACTCCGCAGGGAATAACCACACTGAGTATTTTTGAATTATGGTCGGGAATTAGCAGGAGTAATAAGCAGGAACGGGAGAAGAAGAAAGTCGGTGATATTCTTTTAAGCCAAACAATAATTAATCTTGATAAAGCATCCGCAGAACAGGCAGGAATAATTGATGGTTCTTTAATTAATAAAGGCGAAAAAATTGACCCGCTTGATATACTCATTGCGGGGATCGCAAAACTTAGAGGGGAAAAAGTTCTCACTAGAAACGTGAAACATTTCGAAAGGGCAGGAGTGATTGTTGAAAAGTATTGAGCAAATAGCGAACTATTTTTTCCGCACCTAAAACGCTTTACTTTTTCTTCACTTTTTCTTTTTCTTTACTTTTTTCAATTCTTTCTCGAGTTTTAATCTGTCGAGCAATTCTTTGTACCTGTTTCTTATCGTTACTTCTGTTACTCCTGCAACGTCTGCTACTTCTCTTTGCGTTCTTTTTTCTCCGTGTAATAGTGCTGATACGTAAAGGGCCGCCGCAGCTATTCCTGTAGGTCCTCTTCCTGATGTTAATTCTACTTTTTGCGCTTTTCCCAGTATTTCTACAGCTTTTGTCTGCGTTTCGGGATCTAGTTTTAGGCTTGCCGCGAATCTTGCTATGTAATCCGCTGGATTGCTTGGTTGTATGCTTATCCCCAGTTCTCTTGTTACGAATCTGTAAGTTCTTCCTATTTCTTTTTTCTCAATTCCTGATGCTTCTGAAAGCTCGTCTAGTGTTCTTGGCACTTCGTGTCTTCTGCATGCCGCGTATAATGCTCCTGCAACCACTGATTCCATGCTTCTGCCTCTTACTAGTCCTCTTTGTACTGCTAGTGTGTATATTCGCGCTGCTTCTTCTTCTACTGCTCTTGTTAATTTTAGGTAGCTTGATACTCTTTTTAGTTCTGCCAGCGCTAGTTTCAAATTTCTTTCTATTGCTGTTGATATTCTGTACTGCCACTTTCTTAATCTGTAAAACTTGTTTCTGTCTTTGGCTCCAAGGCTTAGCAGGTCTGATTTTTGTCCAACTTCTGTTCCCAATCCCTGATCATATTGTGTGTAAGTCAGTGCTCCTCCGGTTCTTCTTCTTTCTGACGAGCCCCCGCTTTCTGAATCGAAATCTCTCCATTCCTGACCATGGTCTACCATTCTGTCTTCAACGACTAGGCCGCAGTCTTTGCATATTACTTCTCCTTTGTCTCTGTTTATGAATAGATTTATGCTTCCGCATTCTGGACACTTTTTTATTAATGCCATGCTTCACACCCAGCGCCAACCACCCTTAGCGCACTAAAAATCAGTATATAAATCAGTATATTATACTACTAACACATATATACTGTATCACCGTTAAGTTTATTAATGAAACAATGTCTTACTATTTAAAGCTTGCGGTTTGTCAAGAACCATCCGAATAGGTTCTTGATCATGCTCAAAAATTGCTCGCCCCGCCCATTGGCTTAATTCGATGGGTGCGTCGAGAGCAATTTTCGACATGTAAATTTCTTCGGTATAGAGAATATTTATTAACAGTAGGGGTTTTAGTGTTTTATGGCGGAATTTAATCTTCAAAAGCATTCGGTGATTATTCTCATTATTGGTCTGGTGATTCTTGGGTTTTTCCTGCGTTCTTATCATATGTCTTATCCTGTTATTGGCTATCATAATTGGAAGGAGGTTCATTACTTGTCTGAGGCGAGAAATTTTGCTCGTGATGGCTTTTTTTCCAATGGTTTTTTCGTTCCAGAGTTTGATTATCCTGCTCTTAATTCAGAGGGTGAATCTTCTGCTGGCGCGCACCCCGATACTTTTCCATTGCCTCAGATTATTCTCGCAGTTCTTTTCAGAATTTTTGGCGAGAGTGTTGCTATCGCCCGGCTTCTTAGCATTCTTGCCAGTATTGCTAGTATCCCTTTAGCGTTTCTTATTGGTAAAATGTTGTTTCATAGGTCTGTTTGGGGTTTTCTTCTCGCGTCTCTTTTGACTATTAACCCCTTGTCTGTTTTTTTTGGTCGTAATTTTCAGCTTGATAGTTTCGGCTTGTTTCTTTCTTTGCTGTCCGTTTATTATTTCATGAAGTGGTATGGCGATAAAAATTTTAGGAATTTTTCGTTATCTGTTTTGTTTTTGTCTTTGGCTACTGTTACAAAATACACTTTTTTGATTTTTATAATACCTATACTTTTTTCTTTTCCTTGGCGCGAGGAGTTTCGTAACTGGAAAAAGTTTGTAATTCCGAGTCTTTCATCGCTTATTGTTCCTTTGTGGATTTTTTATGAGCAGGTAATTCTTCAGTCGCGGCTTGCCGGGGGTATTGGCAAGGATTTTTCTTATGATTTAGGGGTTTTATTCTCTGATGATTTTCGTGCGGTTATGAAATCTTATATAGCTGATAATTATACCACTGTTGGCTGGTATGTTGCCCTTATTGGTATTTTTTTGTTCGCAATAAACTTTTACTTTTCGAAAAATAAGTCTTGGCAGTCTAAATACCTTTTAGGGTGTGCTGTTTCCCTGCCTGTTTTTTTGGTTATAGGTGTTAACAAGCTTTCAGGGCATAGTTATCATCAGTACCCCGTTCTTTTCTTTATCTTGCTGTTCATCTCTTACGTTGCTGTTGTTGTTTGCGAGACTTTGTTTTCACTTCCGATTTTTGCGTCGGCGTCGAGTGGCAGTGATGATTCCTCAAATCTTTTCCGTAATGGTTTGA
Organism: uncultured Methanosarcinales archaeon; assembly: GCA_964373285.1. Taxonomy (GTDB): domain Archaea; phylum Nanobdellota; class Nanobdellia; order Woesearchaeales; family ARS49; genus JACQMS01. The sequence goes on along the minus strand of CAYJTR010000004.1, from coordinate 6,430 downwards.
GGGTTATTTTTGTTGTTATAATGATTTTTTTATTGTGGTCTCCTAGTATTCAGGCGAAGAATCGTATGTTTGACACCCAGTTTCCCGGTTTGGAGGTTGCTGGCGAGTATGTTAAAACTAATTCTGATGCTTCTGATTTTGTTTTGTTTCCTAGTGGTCAGAGTTATGGCTTTTTGTGGCATTCTGATCGTAAGGGTTTTAAGACTCCCGGCGATATTTCTGGTTTTAAGAAGGCAGAGCTTAAGGGTGCTAATTGGCTGTACGTTTACCAATGGGGTTTTTCTATAACTCAGAATTCTGAGGTTTGGGATTATGTTAAGCAGAATTATCATCTTGAGCAGGCCACTTTTCAGGTTGTTAACAATCAGCCCCAAATAATTTCTTTGCTTTTGAAGAGGGGTGGCAACTATACTGATGCCGATTTGAACCTTCTGGCTCAGTCTAGAACTCCTTCAGAGTCTTCTTACGAGTATTCTGGTGGAGTTCAAAAATTGTTCACTGTCAGCGCCAACTAGATTTTTCTCCTTTGACCGCCCATTGCCAATAACTTATAATTCCTACTATTATCCCATACGTCAAGAATAGTGTGTGAATTATGAATGAGAATGTTACTGCTTGTTGCACGCCGACCCCTAGCCCTACAACTAATGGCAGCGTCCATGATGCTTCAACTGTTCCAAAGCCTGCCAGTCCTTGTATTGGCAGCCCGTTAAGGAATGCTGCTGTTGATGCTACGAATACCATTTCTATTATTGTTGTTTCTATTGATAACTGTTTTGCTATCGCGTACCCGATTGTTGCGTGAACGCTCCACAGTATTATTGACGAGACAAATAATTTTGATAGTGTTGAGTATTCTGAATGTTTTTTTGTGTGGAATAATATGTTGTGCAATGTTTTTGATACTATGCGGTGTTTTGACCCTTCAATTTTATTCATTATTTTTTCAAACCATTCAGTTCTTAGTATGTAAAAAAACGCGGCCATTATTATTATGAATATTGTTGCCGCTAATAACAGCGTGTTCAGCCCTCGTGCTTTTGTGAACATGTATGAAGTTATCGCTAGTATTCCCACGGTTGTAAGATCGAACACTCTTGTTAGGAACAGCACTGCCGCGCTTTCTGTTCTTTGGATTCCTGTTTTTCTTAAAAAGTGGAGGAATGAGTATTCTCCTATTCTTAGTGGCAGCGTGTTTGATAATGCGTTGTGTATTCCTGTTATCGCAAATAATTTTTTGTGAGTTATCGTTTTGAAGAATGTTTTGAACCTGTGGGATCTTAGCGCCAGCATTATTGTGTATAGCGTGAATGTTGCTGTTATGGTGGTTGCTGATAATTGCTTGTATGCTTTTATTAATATGTTAATATCTGTGAACTTGAATAATATCCATAGCAGCAGAATCATCAGTATTGTTGATGATATTATTCTTTGAGTTTTCATTCCTGTTTGGTGTTTCAAATGTGTATAAAAAGGGTATGTTTTTTAAAAGAATCATTTCTTCACTCTTTACATGTATCGTACTGGTGCCTCGGTCGCATAACCTGGTATTGCGAGGGATTGCTAATCCCTTTTCCGCAAGGATATCTGGGTTCAAATCCCAGCCGAGGCGTATCTTGCACGTTTTTATGCCTCTGTAGTCTAGTCCGGTCAAGGATGCGGCCCTCTCGCGGCTGCGACTCGGGTTCAAATCCCGACGGAGGCATTTTGTAGAATGATTTTCTTTGACTGGAAAGCGCATCGGGAACAATTTCCTGATCTTAAAAAAAGGGTGTTTTTGCGCGTTACAGCAGGTATTGTTTTACTGCGCTGAACGCTATCTGGCTCCACTCTTCAAGCTTGTTTCTTGGATATTGGGCTATTGCTTGGAAGTCGCTTAACTGCACCATTTCTCCTTCGCCTTTTAATTCTTCTTTTGGTTGCACGTCGTCTGTTGATACTTCCGCGATGAATAATATTCCGTAGTATGATTGCCCTTCGTCTGTTCTGTCATCGTTTATGTACCCTGCATGTTTTATGATTACTTCTCCTGTTATGTTCATCGTTTCAATTATTTTTCTTTGAACCGCTCTTTTTGGCGGGTTTTCGCTTTTTAGGTCTTCTTCCAGTATTCTTCCTCCTATTCCTATGCTCCATTTTCCTTTGAGTCTTTGCTCTTTTCCTATTATCGGCTCTTTTGTTCTTTTGTAGAAGAAGAATTTTCTCGTTGATGGATTTATTATAACTGTGTAAACGCTTAATTGTTTTGTTGAGGAATCTTTGTTTGCTTCTTCTCTTCCTCTTAATTCTGCATTTTTTAGTATTTCTGAGATGTTTTCTCGTGCAGGTTTGAATCCTTGGTGGTACTGTTCTTGCAATAAGCTTTTTTGCAGCACTAAAACTTTCTTTCCCGGGAGTATTTTTTGTTCCTGAAAGTTTTTCTCGTCTTGGTTTTTGAATTGTTTTGCGTGCCACGCGTTTGCCTGCTTGTGGTATGTTGACCCTATTGTTTCTCCGTATATTTTGTCAGGGGTTTTTGTCAGCCATTCAAACGTTAGTCTGCGCATTTTTTCTCCGTGGGATATTTGGTGCGCCCCTGCTATTTTTGGCGATATTTTTAGCAACGCCGTTGCTCCTTCTATTTCTCCGTGTTCTCCAAACCCAAATCCCGGGTCGAAGAATCCTCTCTCTTCTATTTTTAAATCTCCGTCGTAAAATTCTTCTCCTTGAATTGTTGCTGACATGTGTGGTGGCACTCTTATCATCTCTCTTGATGATAACAGGTATAGTTTTTCTTCAGGCATTATTTTTAGTATTCCGTCTTCTGGAGCTTTAATTTCTTCGTAGTAGTCTTCCACTTCTAAATTTCTAATTTTTGACAGGTCTATTGGTTCTGGAGTGTTTTTTGCCTTGAACCCTATTATCCCGTTGTTTTTCTCTCCTTTTATGTCCGCGGTTAGCGTTATTCCTCCCAGCAGTTTTGAGCTGTGGGAAATTATTGGCATTCCATTAATCGTTGCAATGTTGTGCTTCAAAATCTCTCTTGATAATTCTTCGGCTGTTAGTTGTGGTATGGCGCTTCCATTAAAAACCCTTATTTGTATCAATGTAATGTTCGGATATATTATTGTGTAAAACACTTTTGGCTCTATTATTGCGTACAATTTTCCGTTGAAAGGCCCCCAGACTTCGTCGTATTCCGGGTTGTTGTCAGATATTAATTTTATATTATTTCCTAGTCTTGTTTGCGTTGATTTCTGGCAGCTTTGCATCCATAATCCTTCCTGCAATGAATAATTTCCTGCTAGTGGCAGTAGCCATTTGAACCCCGGTTTTATCTCCAATCCTTTGCTTATACCGTACTTTTTTTTATCGCTCGCGCGCAACCTTTGCAGTAATTCTTCAACGCGCATTCCGGGCATTGGCCTGAAATTGTTTGGGACTCTGTAACAATAATCTTCAAAAACCGGGTCGTAGCCCGCTGGCTGAATGTTGTTCTCCACGTCTGATGAATATTGAACGCCAAAATTTCCTTTTTGCACAAGTTCTCGCAGTTCTTGTGATGATAATGCCCCCCTAACATAATCCATGATTGAGAGGTATTAAAAAGGTTTTTTAAGTATTTGTGTGGCGTAGTAGAAGTGTTTGCCGTCGCCGCATTAAAAAAACCAGCTATCTTTAAATACTCCTCTTTTTTCCTGATTCTTGTCCCGCGTTACTACGTTTCGTAGGAGGGTTTTTTATGGATAGGAATGCTGTTATTAATGCTTTGAACGTTTTGAGGGAGAGGTCTGATAAGAGAAATTTTGTTCAGAGTGTCGACTTTATTATCACTCTTAAGGATTTGGATCTTAAGAAGCCTGAGGGGCAGGTTGACTTTTTTTTGGCTCTTCCCAAGCCTACTGGCAGGAGTGTTGCTGTTTGCGCTCTTGTTGGCGCCGAATTGTTCGAGCAGGCGAAAAAGTTTTGCGACAAGGCAATTGTTGATGAGGAGTTTTCCCGTCTTGATAAGAAGACTATTAAATGTCTTTCTCGTGATTTTACTCATTTTATCGCTCAGGCTAGTTTGATGACTTCTGTTGCTAAAACTTTTGGTCGTATTCTTGGTCCTCGTGGTAAGATGCCTAATCCTAAGGCGGGGGCTGTTGTTCCTCCTAATGCTAATCTTGAGCAGGTTTCTTCTAGGTTGCGTCAGACTTCTAGGGTTTCTAATAAGGGTCAGGCCGCTGTTAAGGTTTTGGTTGGCAGGGAGGATATGAGTAATGATGATATTGCTGATAATGTTCTGGCTGTTTTTTCTAATACTGTTCAAAAACTTCCTCAGGAGAATAATAATGTTAAGTTTTCGCTTTTGAAATTTACTATGAGTAAACCGGTGAGAATAACATGACTGCTGTTAAAACTTCTAAGGCTTCTGGTAATAAGAAGGGTGTTGTTAGAGAGGTTTCTAAACTTCTTGTTGATGAGCCTATTGTTGGCGTTATTAGTATGGAGGGGCTTCCTGCTGCTCAACAGCAGAAGATTAAAGCTCAGCTTCGGGAGCACGTTCATATTTATATGACTAAGATTCCTTTGATGAGGCTCGCCGTCAGGGACGCTTCTAAGAAGAGGCCTGATATTTCCAAGCTTGAACCTTTTATTACTGGTATGACTGCTTTGTTGTTTACTAAGGAGAGTCCTTTTAAGCTTTATAAAATTATTAAGAGGAATAAGAGTCCTGCTTTTGCCAAGCCCGGTCAGAGGGCTCCTATGGATATTGTTGTCAGGGCTGGTCCTACAAGTTTTGCTCCCGGCCCTATCATTGGCGAGTTTGGCAGTCTTGGTATTAAGGCAGGTATTGATGGTGGTAAGGTTGTTATCAAGCAGGATTCTGTTGTTGCTAAGGAGGGCGCGGTTATTAGTGCTCCTCTCGCCAGCATGCTTGCGCGTCTTGATATTAAGCCTGTAGATATTGGTTTGAATGTCAGGGTTATTTTTGAGGACGGCGTTTTGTATGATAAGAGTGTTTTGGATGTTGATGAATCTCTTATATTGTCTCAGATGTCTATGATTGTTTCTACTGCTAATGTTTTGTCTGTCGAGTTGGGTATTATTAATCGTGATAATATTGATTCTTTTATTGCTAGGGCTTTCATGCACGCTCGTGGTCTTGCTAAGGATGCATGTATTGTTACTCTTGATAATGTTGGTGACGTCTTGGCTGTTGCTAATGCTCAGGCTGTTGCTTTACGTTCAATAGAAAAATTGTAGGAGGAATTGAAAATGGAATACGTGTATGCTGCACTTTTGGTGCATAAGGCTGGTGGGAAAATTAATGAGGCAACGCTCTCTAATGTTGTTAAAGCTGCTGGTGGTACTCCTAATGAGGCTCAGGCCAAGGCTATTGTTGCAGCTCTTGAGGGTAAGAATATTGATGAAGTGATTAAGAATGCTTCCGCAGCTCCTGTTGCTGTCGCGGCTCCTTCATCTGGTAGCAGTTCTTCCCCAGCTCCTAAGGAGAAAAAGGAAGAGAAGAAAGAAGAGGACAAAGCAGAAGAAGCAGCGGCCGGTCTTGGTGCGCTCTTCGGCTGATTATACTAAATGGTTGAAGAAGAATCTAAAAGTGTTGTTGAGGATGCGCCTAAATCCAGCATTCGGGAGTTGAAGGATACTCTTGGCGAGTTGGAAGACCATAAAAAGTCTGTTCTCGAGAGGAAGCGGGAGATTGGCAGTAGTATTGCCGGGCTTATTTCTTCTTTGCGGTTGTTGAAGCAGGAGAGGGATTCTTTGACTTCAGAGGTTAAATCTCTTAAGGACCAGAGGACTCAGCTTAATTCTGCCGTTAAGAAAGCTCTTGATGCTATTGCCGAGCATAAAAAGAATAATCCTCCTCCTTCCAGGGATAATAGGGTTAACCCTTCAGCTATTAAGAAGAGGATTGATGAGTTGGAGTATAAGATTGAAACTGAGGCTCCTAGTTATGACGTCGAAAAAAAGATTATGAAGCAGATTAATTCTTTGAAGCTGGAGTATAATGAGTCTAAAAAGGTTGATGTTCATTGGAGTGAGCATGAAAAGTTGAAGGAGCAGTTGCGCAGTGCCAAGAAAGAAGCTGATAGTATTCACAAGGTTTTGCAGCAGAAAGCCCGCTTGTCTCAGGAAAAGCACAACACTCTTTTGGAAACCGCTAAAAAAATTGATGACCTTCGCGTTATGGAGGAACAGTTGCGTGCAGAGTACGGTTCTCATGCTGAGAAGACTCATGACGTTCGCGAAGTTTTGGGTGCTGAGCTTGAAAGGCATACCAAGGACAAGCGTGAGCGCGCCCGCAAGAAGAAAGAGTCTGATGATAGAAAGCGCCACGAGCACGATAAAAAGATTGAGGAGAAGAAGCAGAGTGTTGAAGAAAAGATTGCTCGCGGTGAAAAGCTTACAACCGAAGACCTGATAGCCCTGCAGGGATAAGAAGTAT
>CAYJTR010000003.1:8532-32386 GCA_964373285.1 uncultured Methanosarcinales archaeon | reverse complement strand
GGGACATCCCCCTCGTCAACAAATCATTTTTCAACACAGAGTGCTCACAAAAGGTGGCAAAAGACTTTCAGGACAGAGCCCGCGGCCCACTAACATTTATAAAACACGCAAAATTCATGCAGGTATGGAATACAAAGAGTTATTACGAAGAGCAAAAATGCAGGCACCAAAAGGACTGCAAGAAAAAGAAAGATTCGAAATACCAAAAGTTATAGGACACATAGAAGGAGCGAAAACAATAATAACAAACTTTACAACAATAACATCAACACTAAGAAGAGAACCGGAACACATGCTAAAATATTTACTAAGAGAACTGGCAACGCCGGGAGATATACGCTCAGGAAGATTAGTGCTGGGAGCGAAAACATCAGCGCAAAAAATAAACCAGAAAATAAAAGAGTATGCTGATGAATTCGTGTTCTGCCCAGAATGCGGAAAGCCCGATACAGACATAAAAAAAGAAGGAAATTTAAATACATTAACATGCTCCGTGTGCGGAACAAGAAGAGTAGTAAAAAGAATATGATAATAAAAATACACAAAACAGGTGACGGAAGAACACTGGTGGCGGCGATAGATGACTCGCTCAAAGGAACAATCCACACGGAAGGCGACAAAAAATTGGATTTCACAGCAGAATTTTACAACGGAGAAAAGTGCCAGCCACAAGAAGCAGGAGACATAATAAGAAATGCAGACATTCTAAACATTGCGGGCAAAGAAACAATAAAAATAGCAATAGAAGAAGGAGCAATAAGCGAAGAACAAGTGTTAAAAATAGCCGGGATACCTTACGCTCAGGCAATAGTTGAGTGAAAACTTCACGAGACGGCCGAATTTGTTGCAGTCTGCCATACTAATTTTTTGTCGATGAAAGAACTTTGCGGGAGCTATCAAAACTGCCGAACAAAACATTAGAGCAAGAGTTAATATTACTAATATTATTGCGGCCAATGCCCAAAAAAACACGCGGGAAATGTCATCCGAACCACGCTCCGAGAGCCGACTGCTTCTCACTATCCCTCCCAAAAACCCCCTCAATCCTCAACTTCAAAAGATCAATGGTCTGCTGTAAATAAGGAGTCACACCATACTTTTTGGCGAGAGACTGCATAGGCTCAAAATATTTGGTAACAGAACCCTCAGAAACAGTAAAAATTATTTTGCCACCACAAACCTTGCAAACACCACGCAAAGGAGGCCTCCTATGAATCTCATTACACTCAACACACCTAAAATCCTGAGTCGTAAACTTTCTCAAATTACCCTTAGTATCCTTCAAAAAATGTTTATCGATAACTAGACGGGCAACATCAGGAGCATTAACGGCGCGAATCTTAACAGCAAGATTCATCTGACCCTTAAGCTTATCTTCCATAGCAGGAAGAGTTTTGTAAGCAGAACAAAGAACACCCTCGTTAATATCACTAGTATCATGAGTGTAAAACATGCGCTCGTACTGCTCAGGAGTTCTTAAAACGTGCTTAATCTGCCTAACCTTAACATCCCAAGGCATTTTATAATTAAGACAAGCATCATAAAAATCCAATTGATAACCCCTAGAAATATCAACGTCAAAAGCCATATCATCAACCTCTGAAGGGTTAAGAACAGAAGTAAGAACCAGAGGAGCGTCCATAGTGGAACCCCTAGAACTAGGAAGGTAATGCTTAGAAAAATTGATAAGAGCATCAAGCAACAAAATATAACCAATCTCATCACCATCACAATCACGACGACAGGCGGCGTGAACATAAGGATGAGAAAAGAAACCCTGAGTCTTAGAAAAACCAATAATCCTGCAAGCAAGACCTGCAGAAGTGTGAGGAGCAAGAGCGATGATTAGGTGGCCGACAAGATCATCCTTAGACTTAACATTATAAAAACGAGGAATATTATACGCGTGAACCAAAAGATCATCAATAAAAGAACAAACACTAATAAGAAAATCATGAGATTTCTCATTAGGAGAAACAGGACAAGAAGGAAGAACAACATCCTGAGGAAGAATTTCCAAAATTTGATCATCACTCTCCAAAATTTTACCGTTAATATCATGAGTATAACCCAAATCCCGCAATTTTTGGACGGAAGTTTGAACCTCTAAAGGCTTAAAATGAGTCAAAGGAACCTCACTACAATCATACCTAACAGTGCCATCCTTGTTGACAGCCAGACCATGCTTAGCCCTAAGAATGGACTTAATCATGTGCTCAGGATAATGATCATCATTAAAAGTGCCCCTGACACCCTTAATCAAATCAGGAGGCAAAGGAAGACCAGATATATTCATAGCGCTATCAAAATATTTTTTTACAAAAACAGTTTTTTTCAAGTGAAGCTTACAAGGGCCATGAATCTCGCAAACATTAACAACAAGATATTTAGAACATTCTTGACACCAGAAATTTCTAACAGCAAGAGAATTACAAACATGACACTTAGGATAAACAGTTTCAACACCACAACTGCCACAAAAATAAACAGGAAAATCTGCAGTAACAGAACTTTTACGAATGGATTCAGACAAAGAACGAAGCCTGCCGCCCTCAAAACCAACAGGGAACAAACCATGAGGACTGCCCTTCATCTTCCTCATCTTGGCCTTCTCAGGACGGCCCATACGAGAACCAATAAAAATTCCCGACTTGTCCCTGACCCTAACGGGAGAAATTTTGTTAATCCACTCAACACCATTAGAAACGCCAGTAAAAAAATCAACATTATCAGGAACGACAGAAACACCCATTCCAGACGCGTCACCAATACCAAAACACTCCTTAATAATTAATGAATCATCGCCAGCAATAACAACAAATTCGTTCAAAGAATTAGTATGAGGGACTCCAAGAATTTCCAAAACCCTCTTATTATCAGAATTATAAGGAAGAACCAAAGAAGTACTGTTATCAGAAGACTTTATCCTGGAAAAAAACCATTTTCTTAAAGAATTCAACTGGTCAACACTAACACCATTATAGTGATAAGTGTACCTTGGATGCAAAGGAGTCTTAGTATTTTTAGAAATAAGCAATGCCTCGACAGCAGAAGGCCTGACAGAAAAATAATTTTTAATAATCTCAACAATTCTGTTCTCAGAAATACCAACAATTTCAGAAACCTTGCTAAAATCCAGAGAGCCAAACATCTCAACACAAGATTTCTCAACCTCCAAAACCCACCATTCCTCACAATAACCGGGAGGAACCAGAACGTGAGCCCTATTAAAAAAATCGCCATAATTTATCAAAACATCACCAAGATACAAAATTTCCTTAATATCCCTGCTCAACAATTTAGCCTTGGAAGAAGAATCAACAATGTGAACATCACCATTATTCAACTTAACAATAGGACCTTCAATAGAGTCGCAAACAGTATAAACGGCGCCCTTACCGGGCCTCTCGCACTTAAGCTGGGTGCCAATAGCAAAAAAGTTATCAAGAATAAACATTGTTGCAGGATGAACGGCCTGAGCAGAATAACCAGAACACCTGGCTCTGCCATACCTCAACCTAAAACCGCCCTTCTCCAAAGGATAACCAAAAATAGGCCTGCCAGCGACGAGATCAGAAATGTATGTATAATCAGGAGAAATCTTGCCCTCCTTCTTAACAACGCCGCCAGACTTCGAAGACTTCTGAACCTTCAAAAATTCTTCGAGAAAATTCCAATCATCCATACCAAAGTCCCTGCCCCAGGAAGAAAGCTGTTTCCACAATTTAGGAGCTTTCAAAGGAATGCAAGAAGAAAGCAACAAACAATAGCCACTCCTAATAAAATTCGTAGAAGTCCTAGGAAGATCCTTGTAACTAGAAACCTCAATCTTTTCAGAAGGCTCGCCACCAATCTCTATAGGAATATTCTTCAAAAGAAACAAAACTTCATTCTTGCTAGGAAAATATTGAAGATTAGTAACCTTATCATGATAGTCCTCAAGCTCCGTAACGGCCCTCATGGCCTCATCATCAGTACAATCATACTTAGCATAGCCCATAATTTTCCTAACGTAATCAGCAATGATGGCACAGAAAGCTGCATTAGTTCCACCAGCATTCCTTATAGGACCGGCAAAATGCAAACAAAAATATTCGCCGAGATTATCAGTCCTCTTCTTAACCTCGATACTGACAAGACCATCAAGAGGCGACGAAACAACGCCAACAGTGCTATAAGCAAAACCAGTCCTGACACCAATATCAATAGCTTCCAACTGATTTTTGAAAGAACAAAATTTTTGTTGAGCAATCTCTTCAGCAATCTTCAAAGCGACCCTCCAATCAAGAGCGCCAAACTGAGACTCCAACTCCTTAATCCTTTCAACAACTCCAGAACCAACAATTTGAGGAGCGAGAACACTAATAAGCCCAACAACCCTCTCAGCCATGTTTGCGGCCAAAGCGATTTCCACTCTGGGAACGGGGTCCATATTCAAAGATCTGGCGGTTGAAGCAATAAAGTGCATCCTAGAAATTTCTTCCTGAATACTTTTGAAGTACAACTCCAATCTGGGACTAGCAACAATGCTCATTTTATACCTCCAGAAAAATCAATGAAAGAAACATTCCTATCCTTAAAATGAATAACAGGAACAATGCCGGGCAGAGGCTCATGACCCTGCTTTTTTTGATACTCATTCTGAGGCTGCCAACAAGAACTACAAACAATAGAGACACCCTTATAAGTTATCGAAGCGGGCCTGTGAAGATGACCAGAAACAAAAAAGTCAGGAATATTATCAATAACAAGACCATCAACATCCTCAGGCATACACAACCAAGAAGCATAAGTAGGAGCCAGATGGCGGCGCTGAAGCAAAAACTTCATAACGAAAGGAGTCCTGTCGTGAAGTTTAGGAGCAGAATTTTTCAAAGAAGGAACAGTTACAGCATAATGAATATAACTACAACCATGATACAACAAAAATTTATAGCCAGAAAAAGAAGAAGTTTTGTGAATATTCAATAATGCAGGATTGCTGACAAAAACAATATTTTTAACGCTAGAAAAGTGCTCCTGAAATCTTTTAAGCAAAGGAGGCTGAGGCTCTGACAATCTGGAAGCATCATGGTTGCCAACACTCAAAAAAATTTTGATATTGGAAGGAACCTTAGCCAGAAAAGAAGCAAGCTTTTTGTACTGCTCGTCAATATCCTTAATGGAAAGCCTCAAATCCTGCCCCGGAAAAATGCCAACACCGTCAACAGAATCACCAACTATCAAAAGATACAAAACCTTTTTTGACAACTCGCGTTCATCATCAGAACCGTGCTCGCCACGAAGCCAGAGAATAAAATTATTGAATTGCTCCTCCATAAAATCTTCAGCACCAATCTGCAAATCACTAATAACAGCACAGCAAACATCATCAGGACACTTCTTAAAAGATTGAGGAATAGGAAGGTCCGGAAGAAAAATGTTTTCAACAAAAAAAAGGCCGTTCTGCGAAGGAAAACCTGTAACACCAATAATATCATCATCAATAATGTCCTCGGCAAAAGATTTAATAGGAGAATCCTTAGAAACCAAACACTTAATCACCCCAGTAACATCCTCCAAAGACAAAATAACATGATGATTCTTAGTAATCTGCTTCTCAGAAACCATCGCAATAAAAGAAGACCTTTCCCTAGAAGTTTTCTGCTTTATTCTGGATATGGATGTTGCGTTAGAAAGTTCCTGCCTCTGAAGAAGTATAGACTGAATACTCTTAAACCTAGACCTAAAATAATTCACGAAATCTTGAACTGTCTTTTTTTTAGGCTCCAAAGAATGATTATACAAAATTTCAACAACCGCAGAATCAGAGTTCAATGAGTTTTTATTATTATTATTATTATTATTATTATTATTAGATTCGGCAACAACAAGATTCGCAGTTTTTGAATTAATATTAATCCTTGACTCCAACTCTTCAATGTTCTGAACCTGAGAAAGAAGAGTTGGAGTAATAAGTATCTTGTTACGCAAACAATACTCCACTATTTCTTTCTTTTTAGATTCCAATGCCATACCCTTAAAGCACTAACCCTGATTCATAGACAAGGCATCGTGCAAAGTTTTACGAATTTGAAGCTCAGTAGCCAAAGGAACACAGGGCCTAATTTCTCTAGTGCGACCATAACGCCCCTTAGATATAACTTTCGCCTGAATAATCCCCAACATGTCAAACTCTCCCAAAATATCAGAGATGCGCCTTTGAGTCAAAGGCCTGACTCCCTGTTGCTCGCAAAGCTTTGTATAAATATCGTAAATTTCTCCAGTAAAAACTGGCTCGGTAGTCTGACCACAAAGAGTTAAAAGAGAATGAAGAGTCAACTGGTGCTGCAAAGGCTGGGAGCCAACAATTTCAGTAATGGTGTCATGATCAATTTTTTCCTCAGCAGTATCAATATGCTCAACAAGAATTTTTTGAGAGTCGCTTCTTTCAGCAAGCTCTCCAGCAACCCTTAAAAGTTCTAAAGCCCTCCTGGCATCACCATGCTCACGAGCAGCATAAGCAGCACACTTTTCTATAACACCATCATCGATAATACCCTCAGAAAAAGATAATTTTGCACGATCCCTCAAAATATCCTGCAATTGCAGTGCGTTATAAGGAGGGAAAACGATCTCTTCCTGAGACAAAGAGCTCTTAACCCTAGGATCCAAAGTTGCAGTAAAAGACAAATTATTAGAAATTCCAACAAAAGAAATCTGAGAATTCTTAAGCTCAGAATTCATCCTAGTAAGATTATACAATATCTGATCACTGGTAGAACCGGCAAGCTGGTCAATCTCGTCCAAAATTAATAAGACAATTTTTTCAGAAGCATCAAGAGCCTTATAAAAAAAGTTGTAAACTTCGTCAGTAGGAAGACCGGTAGGAGGAATTTGCTGACCCAAATCCCTTGCAAGCTGGGCGACAAGACGGTACTCTGTATCAGCAACCTTTTTCAGCTTACAATTAAGATACAAAAAAACTAGAGGAATATTTTTTTCATCAGCAACAATTTTCATATTTTTGATAACGTGCTGGACAGTAACGGTTTTACCAGTACCAGTCTTACCATAAATAAGAATGTTTGAAGGTTTTTCTTTCTTGATGCAAGGAGCGAGAATTTGGGCTAATTTTTGTATTTGCGCTTCTCTATGAATGAGAGATTCTGGAATAAAATTGGACTGCAGAGAATTCTTATCTTTAAAAATACCTTTGCGTTCAGCATAATCCTTAAAAAAATTCTGGAGACTCTCCTTAAGCATATCAAACCCCTTTTTTGAAAATATCGATTTAAAGTGGATTTCCATGAGAAGCAGAGGTTTAAAAGTATTATTGTGAAGAAACATATGATTGGTGAGACCCTATGATTTCCTATGGAAGTTCTATTAGATGTTTGAGTGGTTCATAAATATATTTTCATATATTCAAAATAAATATATATTATTAAAAAAACAATTTAATGAACAACTAAGAACACAACTAAAGATATACAATTGTCCATCAACTAACCATCCTCATGAAGTTCATATGAAATAGAGGGGTCAGACGATTCAACGGAATGATAATTGAAAAAATTCAAATAAAATCATTACAAGTATTTTGTTGTTATTCCTTAGTAACAAAAATAGAAACATTTAAATACTCCCCTGAAACATCACTGCTAATATATCAAGATTTGAGATATATCAAGATTCAAGGGGTGGGAGAGTTAAGAAATGTTAAAAAAAGAAATAATATCAAAATTAAGCATTTTCGACCTTAATAATTATGAAGCAAAATTATGGTTAGCATTACTTTCCCGAGGAGTATCAACAGCAGGAGAGTTATCGGATATATCAAACGTTCCCAGAAGCAGAACATACGATGTATTAGAAAGTCTAGAAAAAAAAGGATTTATAGTCCTAAAGTTAGGAAAACCGATAAAGTACATAGCAACACACCCTCAAGAAGTTGTTGAAAGAATAAAAAGACAAGTATTCATAAATGCAGAACAGCAATCAAAATTACTGGAAAACGTAAAAGACAGCGACCTATTAAAAGAGTTAGATTCATTATATACAAACGGGGTTTCGACAATAGATCAACACGATTTAACAGGAGCAATAAAAGGCAGAACTAACATAATAAGCAAACTGGCAAACGCGATAAAAAACGCAAAACACAGTGTAAACATAATAACGACCGAGGAAGGATTCCTGAGAAAAGCATCAATGCTAAAAAGCTCCTTCACCCAAGCGAAAAAGAACGGTGCAGAAGTAAGAATAGCCGCACCACTATCAAAAGAATCAACAAAAATAGCAGAATCATTATCAAACCATGCAAGCATAAAAAATATCAAAGACTTACAAGCAAGATTCTGCATAATTGATGGAAAAGAAGCAATACTAATGCCTATGGATGACAAAGAAACACACCCAGATTATGACTATGCAATATGGATGAGTTCACCATTCTTTGGCAATGCAATGAACAAATTATTTGAACACGCATGGAAAAGCGTTAAAGAATAAGAAAAAAAATTAGCCAAAATTACAAAAACATTTATATACATGCGTAATAAAGCTCAAATGCCCGCCTCGAAAGTTCCTTTGGGAGCTAAAGAGAAAGAGAGCGATTCGCTACCGCACTCAGCTCTGGCAGTGAACAAGAGGGGTTAGTGAAGCGGGCTTCAAACTTTCAGAAAAATGGTTTGGAAGGTTTATGATCAATGAAAAATCACACATCAAGTTCAGGATTTAATACTCAAGAATTCGTCAAAACACTAATTTAGGTGAAGAGTAAATCACGAAAGGATAGCGACCAGTAGTGAATAAAGAGTATTATTATCTTTCTTGTTCTGTGTGGGAGATGTGTTATGGGAAAAATAAGTCCAGTCGCGTACAAATACATAATTCATGCATTAATAGAGGTTGACGGAGTCGTAGACAGACCTGATGTTATAGGAGCAATATTCGGCCAAACAGAAGGACTGCTAGGAGCAGAATTAGAATTAAGAGAATTACAAAGAAGCGGAAGAATAGGAAGAATAGAAGTAAACACTGAAACAAGAGGAGGAAAATCTAAAGGCGCGATAATAATACCATCATCATTAGACAAAGCAGAAACAGCAATAATAGGAGCCGCACTGGAAATAATACAAAGGATAGGGCCCTGCAATGCAACAGTCCACGTATCAAAAATAGAAGATGTAAGAATAACAAAAAGAATATTCGTAGTAGATAGAGCAAAAATACTACTCAAAAATTTAATGGAGCAAGTAATGCCCGACAGTCAGGAAATAACAGAAGAAGTGACCCATGCAGTAAGAGTAATGGAAATACAAGAATATGGACCAGAAAGATTGCCAGCAGGCCCGGGAATAGAAGAAAATGAAGAATTAATAATAGTAGAAGGAAGAGCAGATGTGCTAAACCTGCTAAAAAATGGGTTCAAAAACGTAATAGCACTAAACGGAACAAGCGTGCCACAAAGCATTGCAGAATTATCAAAAAGAAAAGAAGCGATTGCATTTGTCGACGGCGACCGAGGAGGAAACCTGATAATAAAAGAGTTATCAGCAGTTGGAGAAATAGACTTCGTAGCAAGAGCTCCCGACGGAAAAGAAGTTGAAGAATTAACAAAGAAAGAAATACACAAGTCGATAAGAGATAAAGTAACACTAGAACAGGCACTTCACGAAATAGGCGACACAAGCAACTCAATAAGGCAGAGGCCCAGCTACGCGTCACCGCAAACAAACAGTTCAGGAACGCAAACATACCCTCAAAGAGATTCAAGATTTAGAGAACAAAGAGAAACAGAAATATCAAGAGTTCCAGCGCCTGTCGCTCCCGTAGCAAGACAAAAAAGACCTTTGACTGCTGAAGAGAAAAAAAAGTATGGATCGTTGCTGGAAGATTTGATAGGAACAAAAGGAGCATATCTAGTTGACGAAAAATTATCAATACTAGGAAAAGTTCCAATGACGGAGCTGGCAAGCACTGTAAAAAGCATAGGCTCAGGAATTCACGCGCTAATACTCGACGGAACATTAGATCCTCAGACGTTGAGAGTTGCAGAACAAGCAAACGTCCAACACGTAATAGCGATGAGTTCACAAACAACAAGCCAAAGAGTATCAACAATAACACCTGAAGATTTGTGAAAATGAAAATGTTTAATTCAAAAAATCTAAATTAAAACAAGCAAACCAGTAAAGTCGCCACAACAAGGGCGAAATTTGTAGGACAGTACACTGCAACACACAAAAATTATTATAGAAGCGAGACACTGCCAGAAGAATGCCGTCACAACTATTATTTCTGGGAACCAGCGGCGATGCAAACCTGACAGCCAAAGGAATAAGAAAAAGCGGCGGTTTTGTACTAAACGTCAACGGAATACAAATACACACAGACCCCGGACCCGGAGGATTACAAGAATCAGCAATAAGAGGGCTGAATCCAAGAAACACGTCGCTAATAATAACTACGCACGAGCACACAAACCATTCACACGACACAAGCGCAATAATAGCTTACACATCAAACAACGGCGAGGACAAAAATTGCTCAATAATGAACAGTGAAAGCGTTACAAAGAACATCTCTGAAAAAATTATTGGTTGGTGCAAAAACATAAGCACAATGATTCCCGGGAAAAAAATATTGTTTGAAGAATTTGAAATATTACCAACAAAAACAATACACAATGATTCATTGGCAGTGGGGATAAAAATGTTCACACCAGAATTCATTATAGGATATACAGGCGACACAAAATTCGACAAATCGATGTGCGAAGAGTTTGAAGGGACAGACATATTAATAATGAACACAAAACACCAAATGGGAGAAAAAAGTTCGACTAACTTAACAACAGACGACGCCATAAAAATGGTTGGGGCAATAAAACCAAAATTAGCGATAATGACCCACTTCTCAACAAAATTTCACGAAACCAACCCATTATACGAAGCCAGAGAAGTTCAAAGAAAAACAGAAGTGCAAACAATAGCGGCGGTCGACGGATTAAGCATAGACCCCAACAGCTACTCTGCAAAGCTAAGAACAAAAACGCTAAACTTATTCAAGTAAAGCTTATAAAGCTGAAAGTTTGCATGTATGATTATGAGGTGATAATATGTTTCGTCCAGCACCGCTAAACACAACATTTTTTGCAACAAGCATTATAGGATTTTTCTTAAGCACATTCTACGTATGGAAGTACAGCATACCATGGGCAACAGCATTCGCAACAATATTCGCGATAATGTTTATAGCAAGTATGATAAGTATGACGTACGGAAAGTAAAAATCTCTTTTTCTACAAAAAAAATTAAATTTCGAAACTAAACAAAGTTTTCTCCTCCTTAAGAAGAGTTGGAGACCCGCCGCCATGCCACGAAACTTTAGGCCTAACCTTTATCTGGTACAACCTCTCATTCTTATCATCAAGAACAATAGCAGAACCCTGAGGGGTAGGAAGCTTATCAAGAGCAGAATTCAAGCCCTCACGCAAATAACTCTGCATAAGAGCGCTCAAAGCATCAATATCAATCTTAGCAGTAAGTCTAAAACTAATAACTACATCACTCTGAGTCATAACATCAGTATGAATCTTACCGGGTTGCTGAGTAGCAAGAATCAAACTAATGCCCGGCTGACGACCCTCACGAAGTATAGCGATAAGAGCATCAGAAGAAGCAGTCTTACCGTCCTTAGGCAAAAATTCATGAGCTTCATCAATAACAAGCCAAACAAGAGGCATTTTTTCTTCAACACGCTCCTGGGCAAGAACATGAACAGCACTCTTAACAGCCTCAAGCTCCTCAGACTTCCTAGTTTTCATTCTTTGCAAAAATAATTTTTTAGAAATCAGGCCAACAACCAAAAATTTAACCTGCCAACCATTAGGCATAGTAGCATACTCGCTAAGATCCAAAATAGTCGCCTGACCGCCACAAACAAGATCAGTAATAGGAGTGCCGCCTTTCTCAAAAAGACCCCAGCGCTCAACGGCAATAAACCTATTCTTAGCAGCAATACGGACATGCTCCTCAACATCACGAACCTCATCAACCTTTTGAAGAATGCTCAAAATATCATAATCAGAATTTTTCTCCTTCAAATCAAGAATAACCCTGTCAATATACACGCCCAAAGGACTATTAACATCAATAGAAAAAGCAGTACACCAATCCTCGCCATCAAGCTCTGAAGGCCTCAAAGAAAAAGGTTTGTCAACAGGAATACCCTTATCCTTAGAAGAATCAAAAACACCCTTAGGAGTAAAAATTTTAACATCCAAACTCTTAGGTTCCAAACCCCAATTCTTAAGCATTTCTTCGTCACGAGTGTTAGGATATTTCATAGTCCAAAAAACGCCCATGGTATCAAGAAGAACTATCGCAACATCATTCTTAATATCTTCAGGAAGAGTAATCATGCCCTCGGCGATAGCAGACATAGCATAAGACTTGCCAGAACCCCTCTTACCACAAACAAATACGACGTGGCTACTATTAACATCGAGATAGACAGGGTTGGAAAGACTAGTAGTCTGACCCATCTGAACGTACAACTTGCCAAGGTAAACGCTACCCCTAATGCCCAAAGACCTCTTTTCTATAGGAGACCTACCAAGAACAATTTCGTAAGCCATTACACATCCATTAGATACCTCTCTTTAAAAAGACTATGATTGAATCCTGAATCCATTTAAAAAGGGAAGGTTTTTAAATAAACACTTCATTTCTCGACGCAGAAGAGTTTAAAAGTATTAAGGGGTTGGTGAATTATGGGAATACCTTCAGTAAGACCTAGAAAAGGAGAGGGGATACAAGTAGAGATAGTAAACATAGTAATATCATCATCGCTGGGCCACGACATACCGTTAGAAAAAATGGCGGCAACACTGCCAAATACAGAATACAATCCAGAACAATTTCCCGGATTAGTAATAAGAATAAAGGAGCCAAAAACAAGCGCGCTGATATTCAGTTCAGGGAAAATAGTCTGCACGGGGGCAAGAAGTTTGGAAAAAGTTCATGAGTGCATAAAAAAGATAATAAAAAGTTTGGAAAAAATAAATATCAAAATAAAAATAACCCCGGAAGTGACGATACAAAACATAGTTGCATCAGGAGGCATAGGAATGGACCTAAACCTGAACGTTTTAGCGATGAGATTAGAAAACACGGAGTACGAACCGGAACAATTCCCGGGATTAGTATACAAACTGCCGAATATGAGAGCAACATTCCTATTGTTCTCCAACGGAAAAATAGTCTGCACAGGAACAAAAAGTGAAGAAGAAGTACACAAATCACTGCAACAATTAGTGGTAAACCTGAAAAAGGTAAAGAATGGCTGAGCGCGCCAAAGCCAGAAAACTGAACTGCACAACAACAAACTATTTTAACCACTGCACATTCAAGCACTAAAATGGATGCAACAGAACAAGTAAGACTATTCTCAGAGTTCCTATCAAAACACTACTACTCAGAAATATTAGAACAAGTAAGAAAAGGAGAAAAATTTTTGGCAGTAGATTTCAGAGAATTATTAAAATTCAACGTAGAACTGGCAGACAATCTTTTAGAACAACCAGAACAATCACTAAAAGGAGCGCAAATAGCATTAGAACAATACGAAGAACAAGCAAAAGAAATAGTTTTGAGATTCAAAAATATTCCTACAACATCAAAAAGTCCAATAAGAGATATAAGAAGCAAACACTTAAACAAGTTCACATCAGTCGAAGGAATAGTAAAACAAAAATCAGACGTTAGACCTCAAGTAACTGCAGCAGCGTTCGAGTGCCCGAGCTGCGGAAACAGGATAACAGTACTACAATTAGACACAAAATTCAAAGAACCATTCAGATGCACGTGCGGAAGAAAAGGAAAATTCCTGCTATTAAGCAAACAATTAGTAGACGCCCAAGGAATAGTGCTGGAAGAAATACCTGAACAATTAGAAGGAGGAGCACAACCAAAAAGAATCAACGTGTTTCTGCAAAACGATCTAGTAAGCCCAATAACAGAAAGAAGAACAAATCCGGGAGCAAAAATGAGAGTCAACGGAATAATAAAAGAAGTACCAATAATATCAAAATCAGGAGTTCAAAGCACGAGGTTCGACCTATTACTGGAAGCGAACAGCATAGAACCAATAGAAGAAGACTACAGCGACATAGTAATAACAGACGAACAAAAAAAAGAAATAACCGCGCTATCAAAAGACGAAAACCTCAACGAAAGATTAGTAAAAAGCATCGCGCCAAACATATATGGTCATGACGAGATAAAAGAAGCGCTAATATTGCAATTATTGGGAGGAGTAAAAAAAGTAGCAGACTACGGACCATCAACAAGAGGAGATATACACATACTGCTGGTAGGAGACCCGGGGGCAGGAAAATCACAATTACTAAAAAGAATAAGCAAAGTAGCGCCAAAAGCGAGATTCATATCAGGCAAAGGAGTATCCGGAGCAGGACTCACTGCATCAGTGATTAAGGATGAATTTTTGGGAGGGTGGAGTTTAGAAGCAGGGGCGCTAGTACTAGCAAACAAAGGAGTATGCTGTATAGACGAGTTAGACAAAATGTCAAAAGATGACACCGCAGCGATGCACGAGGCCTTAGAAGGCCAGACGATAACGATAAGCAAAGCAAACGTTCAAGCAACACTAAGAGCAGAAACAACAGTGCTCGCGGCGGCAAACCCAAAATTTGGAAGATTCGACACGCACGACCCGGTGGCGCCACAAATAGCACTGCCACCAACACTAATAAACAGGTTCGACCTAATATTCCCGATAAAAGACATACCTGACAAAGACAAAGACGAAAAAACAGCAGAGTTCATACTATCACTGCACCAAAAAACAACAAAAGAAAGGGGAGCTGGGGATATAGATACACAATTACTAAGAAGGTACATAGCATACGCCAGACAAAATTGTGCTCCAGTGCTAACGGACGGAGCAGTTGACGAAATACAAAAATATTATTTGTCAATGAGAGCATCAGGAAGTGTTGGAAGCGTGAAAAGCGTACCAATAAGCGCGAGACAATTAGAAGCATTGGTAAGATTATCAGAAGCCGCAGCAAAATTAAGATTATCAGAAAAAGTTCAAAGAAAAGATGCTAAAACAGCAATAAAACTAGTGGATTACTGCCTAAAACAAGTAGCTCTGGATGAAGAAACAGGAAAAATAGATATAGACAAGCTGACAACAGGGATATCTGCAAGCCAAAGATCCAAAATAGTAATAGTAAAAGAAGTATTAGCAGACCTCGAAAACAAATTAGGAAAAACAATACCATTAGAAGACGTAATGATGGCCGCAGAAGAAAGAGGAGTAAAAAGAGGAGAGTGCGAAGAAATAATACAAAAACTGAAAAGAATGGGAGACGTGTTCGAACCAAGAAGAGAATTTATATCAAGAATTTAAGAAGGTAGCGGCGCGCTATTTTTCTGAGCGATAATCAAATTGGCGAGATTAACACACTGGTCCCGCTCCTCAACACTTTTGATGAATTTGCAAACATCAACCTTTTCATGATCAAGAACCAGAGTAATATAACAAGTGCTCTGCTCATCATCGGAAGAAATAAAACTGCAAACATCCTCCCTTCCAGAAGTTCTCGCAACTTCTATAAGACAAGAGTTCTTTTTTAAATCTTTAAGAGACGCGCATAAACTCTTGGATCTTTCAACATTAGATTTCGCGAACTGCTTGGCATCAGCAAGAATATCATCATCAGTTCTGGAAGAATCCTTAAAAACACAATCCTGAGGACAACTCTTGGTAGTCTCGCCAGACTCGCACTGAAGATTGCCGCAACAATTCTCAGAATAAGTTATAACACACTTACTGTAAATACAGGATGCAACAGCGCAAGAATTAGGAGCGACACAAGAGCCGCAAGAAATTTCTGTGGGGCCTTTAGAAATGCCTGAAGAAGAACCTCCGGAACCACTAACATTTTTGGAAGCTGAAGAAGGTTTGCCGCCAGAAACATCTTTGACATAAAGAACAAAATTCTTCTTAACAGAAATATCACCGCTGCTAACAGTTATAGTTCCTGAATATTCGCCCTTGAATTTCTTTGTAGGAACACTAAATTTCTTTGTGGCGCTACCAGAAAAAGATTTCTGGGAGGAATCAGAAAAAACTACATTTCCGGAACCATCCTTTAAAGAGGCATCAATAGTTATAAGGGCTCGAAATGAAGAGGTTGCAGTAGTGGTTATAATTGCAGGACTGCCAGACAATACTTCCGCAGGAGAATCAACGTCAAGAGTTATAACAAGCTCCTCACCACCGCTATACAACAAAAAAAGAATTCCTGCAACGGCGGCAAGCAAAAGAAACAAAATCACAGGTTTAGTGCCACTGCCATAAACAGAACTAACAGCACTATTAATCTCTGAAGAAGGATAACCGTAACGCCTCAAATACTCCTTAACATCAGACTTTTTAGCACCCCTCTGCTTCAAAGATTGAACATAACGCAAAATTCTAGGATCTGCCATTAAACAATAAATTGACGCCATCATTTAAAAAGCTTTGTTCAAGAACGCAAAACATTTACGCGATACAAACAAGCCCCGGCCCGAGTCTCGCAATGCCCAACTTTTAGTACAGCACCACATAAACAGTTAATTTTTTATTAAGAAACGATATACCAAAGATATGGTCGAGCGCAGGGTAGCAGTTAAGACTACAATAAACGAAATATTAACAGGAAAATACGTCCAAGAAGAAGGATGGAACCCCAACTATTTAGAAACAGCCAACGGAACAAGAATTTACCGGTTAAACATAATAGGAGCAGTAGTAGCAGTAATGCAAGAAGAAGACTCATGGTACGTTGACGACGGAACAGGAACTGTGCTGGTAAGAAATTTTTCAGAAAAAAAACAAATGCCAAAAGCAGGAGATTTCGTAATAATAATAGGAAAAGTCCGAGAAACAGGAAGCACAAGATACATATCCTGCGAAATAGTCCGCAAAACAGACCCGTCATGGATAATAATAAGACGCAAGGAACTGGAAACAAATTTAGCAAAAGCACCAATAACAGAAGAAGAGAAACCGGCAGTGAGAACAAACAAGCAAACAGAGCTGGCGATATCGATACTAAAAAATTCATACAACGAGGCAAGCGTAGAAGAATTATTATCGAAAGGAGTATCAGAAGAAGTATTGCAAGAATTATTAAGCGACGGAACAATATTCCAAAACCGTCCGGGATACGTACAACTAGTAGAAAATTAGCAGAAATATTTCTCTCAAGTAATAACTGCAACTGCTCCGGTAACAATCAAAGGAGTGATGTACACCTCTATACCCGCGGAAACAACAAGAATTCCCAAAGCCCACAACAAAAGAGCCGCCACATCCAAAGAAATCTTCTCAAAATTCTTGGTAGAAATATCATGATGCATAATAGCAACGGAAAGAATGCCGCCGGCAAGACCTCCAACAAAATACCCAGCCATTTCAGGAATCCCATGAATCCAAAACCTTAGAACAGTAATGGTTCCAGCATACAAAACACCGGTGCCAACAGCAGTACCAAACTTCGCGCCAAAAACTGCAAAATGCTGTTTAGCAAAAGAGCCCATCGCAACACCGAGAACAGAAGCGTTCCAGGTAAGAATAAACAATGCACCGGTGCCATAAAGCAAAGAAAAAACTATCGCTGACAACAAGACGCGAACATTATTCAAAAGAATCAAACCAAAAATTTTTCCGGAAGAAGCCGAAGCCCTGCCAGTTACCGCCTCACTAGAAATTTTACTATTCATATCACCAATAGTCTGCTGTTGAAGTGAAAAAAAGGAAGAACTATTAGGAAGAACATAATACCAAAAAGCGAAAGCAGAAAGCATTCCCAAAAACAGAACAACAAAAAGAATAATAATAGTTCTATGCCTTCTAAGAAGGGAAATCTCGCTATTAGAAACCAAAACATTCCTCTCCTCACGAACGGTGATACTATAAAACAAAGGAACACAAGCAAGAACAGTCAAAAAAACCATAACCAGTGACGCCCAAGACTTAAAAACCTGAACAGCAAGAAACAAACCAACAGTAGCATAAATAAACCCAAAAACAAAAACCTTCCACCAAGAAGGATTACTATCAGAAGTAATAAACTCTTCGAACACCATAAAATCATCACTAATAAAGAAGTTTAAATACCTTTGCCTCAAAAACAAGCAATTATGAACACTAACACGAAAAATCCGCTTTTAGAAAGATACAAAAAAATGTCGCACAAAATAGAATACAAAGAAATGCCTACGGTCATACGCACAAACACTCTGGCGATGAGCGACGAAGAAATAATAGAACGATTAAAGAAAGAATCAGTAGAACTTGCAAAAATACCATTTTTAAGAAATGGATACTCGGCAAAATCAAAAAGGTCACTGGCAAGCATGACACCATACATGCTGGGATACTACTACATACAAGAAACGGCGTCACAAATACCAGCAGAAATATTAAATCCGCAACCGGGAGAAAAAGTTATAGATATGTGCGCAGCACCCGGAGGAAAAACAACACAAATATCACAAATGATGAAAAATGAAGGAATAATACACGCATACGAATCAAAAAAACACAGAATAAACAGTTTAATGAACAATATTGAAAGAATGAGAGTTACAAACGTTTCAATATTCAACAATGACGCGCTGAACGCGGAAGGAAAGTATGACAGAGTGTTGCTAGACGCGCCGTGCTCAGGAAATATGGCGTCAGACAAAGAATGGCTGTCAAAAAGAACAATTGAAGGAATCAAAGAAAACGCGAAAATACAAGAAAAATTGTTGCACAAAGCAATAGAACTGTGCAAAGATGAAGGAACGATAGTTTACAGCACATGCAGTCTGGAGCCGGAAGAAAATGAAGAAGTAATAACAAAAGTGTTAAACTCGAGAAAAGATGTTATATTAGAACGAGTAAATTGCGACATAGGAAGCTCAGGACTAGAAAGTTTTGACGGAAAAAAGTATTGCAAAAATATAGAACTAACAAAAAGATTCTGGCCTGACGAGTGCCCAACCCAAGGATTTTTTATAGCAAAAATAACAAAAAGGTAAAAAAATGAATGCAAAACAGCAATTCAGGGAAGTCTGCAAGCTATTAGAAGTACAACAAGAATACAACGAGGAAGAATTACGAGAAATAAACGGAAGGCTGTTTGCAAACATGAAAGAAAAAACAATATACTGCGGGACTATCATAGGAATGAAAGGAAAAATTTTCAAACCATCAATATTAACACTAGAATTCTTATCAAAAAAAACAGCGCAAAAAGTATGGCTTAATGATAAAGGAGAATTCTTATTCACGTGCGGGCGGGACGCGTGGAAAGAAAATATAACAAAAAAAACAGCCAGAGAACAACAATTAGCGGTGGTATTAAACAGGCACGAAGAACCAATAGGAATAGGGTGGCACAGAAACGGAAAAGTAGAAAATGCATACGACATAGGAGACTACTTAAGAAGAGAAAGAAGAAACAGGCAAAGATTTACTGCTCTTCCGCGCCGCCCAATACAACCCCCACCTCGATAGCGAACCTGTCGCAAGGGGTATCAACATTCTTAGAAAAAACAATCTTTTCAGAAAATGTTGAAGACTTCAAATCCTTCTCTATTTTACATATCAATTCTTTATGCAAATCTTCGCAATGAATATGCAACTCCTTCACAGGAGCCTTAAGAGAAACCTGCCTCTTAGATTTGAACTTTCTAACAGCAGAAAGAATATCAACGAGAACATCGCCGCACTCATCAGACTCCCTGCTAAAAAAATTCTTGTTGACAGCAGGCCAAGAAGTCCTATGAATAGAACCAGCATTTTCCCTGCCGAAATGAAAAAAATGGTATGCCTCCTCAGTAATGAACGGAAGAAAAGGAGCGTACAGTTTCAAAATGTTAAGAGTTACATAATAAAGAGTGAATCGCGCAGAAACAATCTCGTCATTAGAATAATTATTCTTATTGTAAAACCGGTCCTTAATGATTTCCAGATAATTATCACAAAATATGTGCCAAAAATAAGAATCAATATCTCTCAAAGATTTAGAATACTCATAAACGAGAAAGCTCTCAGTGGATGACTCGATAACGCGCTGAAGCTTGGAAAGAGCCCAAGAATCAATAATAGAAAATTTTGAAGGTTTCACGCCGTCATACCCCTCGAGATTTGGCACCGAAAATTTCATGGCATTAAAAATTTTTGTTACGGTTTTTGCGCCGGTAACGAGCATTTTTTCCTGAAAAGGCATATCCTCTCCAAGTTTTGAAGAAGCCGCAAGATACCTCAAAGCATCAGCAGAATACTGCGCCATCAACACCTGAGGAGAAATAACATTACCCTTGGACTTAGACATCTTCTCGCCAGTAGGAGCCAAAAGCCATCCGGAAATCATTGCATCACGCCAAGGAAGAACATTATCGTGCAAAAAAGATTTAACAAGAGTGTTAAAAAGCCAAAAAGAAATAATATCATGAGCCTGAGGCCTCAAAGTCATAGGGTACAACTTTTTAAAAACGGCCTTACCCTCAAACAATTCCGCAGCAATTCTGGGAGTCAAAGAAGAAGTGGCCCAAGTATCAAGAACGTCCTTCTCAGGAATGAATTTAGAGCCACCACACTTGGAACACTTCTTAACAGGACACTTGGTTTCAACAGGGTCAACAGACAATCTTTTTGTGCCAGCAACAAAAGGCTCGTCACACTTCACACAATACCAAACAGGAAAAGGAATACCAAAATGCCTCTGGCGGGAAATACACCAATCCCACTGCAAACCATTAATCCAATTCTCAAGTCTGGAACGCATATATTCAGGATACCAATTAATTTTTCTGCCCTGCTCCAAAAATTTTTCTTTCAAATCAAGATATTTAATGAACCACTGTTTAGACTGAATAATTTCCACCTCAGTATCACAACGCTCGTGAACATTGACAGGATGCTCAATATCCCTCAATCCATCAACCAATCCCGCACTTTTCAAGTCTTCAACAATCTTTTTTCTGGCGGCCCTTATTTTAAGCCCCGTATAAGCACCAGCAATTTCAGCCATCTTTCCATCCCTAGTAATAGCAGTTTTAAGCTCAAGATTGTGCGCCTTAAACCACTCAATATCAGTCTGATCACCAAAAGTACAACACATAACAATACCAGTGCCCTTATCCATACTAGCACGAGGATCCGCACGAATAGTTACAAAGTGCCCAAATAAAGGAACCCTCGCCCTTTTCCCAACAAGATTCTTATACCTTGAATCATCAGGATGAACAAAAATTCCGACGCAAGCAGGAAGCATCTCAGGCCTTGTAGTAGCAATCAAAATATCCTTCCCGTTTTCAAGCCGGAATTTCAAATTTACAAATTGAGACTTCAAAATTTTATCCTTCAGCTCAACCTGAGAAATAGCGGTTTGACACTCAGGACACCAAATAGCAGGAGACTCCCTGCGATAACACCTGCCACAATTCCAGAGTTCAACAAAAGAACGCTGAGAAATTTTTCTGGAATGATCATCAATAGTAGAATACGAAACATTAAAATCACAACTAATACCCAAACGCTTCCAGTCACCAACAAAAGAAGGATGAAGCTCCTCAAGAGTTTTAAGACACAACGCCACAAAGTCGGCCCTAGACATTTCAGAACTTTTCACACCCTTCAACTTTTCAACAAGGCGCTCAGTAGGCAAACCATTATCATCAGTTCCAAAAGGGTAAAAAACCTCCCTGCCAAGCATCCTTTGAAATCTGGCAATAAAATCGGTCTGAGAATAAGAATAAGAATGACCAATATGCATCATACCAGACAAAGTAGGAGGAGGAGTATCAATAGTGAACAACTCTTTCTTGGTAGAAGAATCAAATTTGTAGGTATTATTCTTCTCCCACTCCGCAAGCCAAAAAAGCTCACGAATCTTGGGATCATAACGCTCAGGAAGCATCATAACAAAGACGAGTTAAAAGAATATTTAAAAGAGTTACGGAAAAGCAACGAAAAACGCAAAGTCTTAAATACTCCGTCAGAAAACTTTCCAATAACTCTACGCTGAAAAAATCAGCTGGAGAAAATACGGAAGGTGAAATGTAATGTACCAAAAACGAGAATTTGGATTCGGAGGAAACAGAGGCGGAGGCTTCGGTGGAGGAAGACCACAATTCAGAAGCACCGCGCCAGTCAAAGAAGGCGACGAGCTAGACGTAACGATAGAAGCGGTAGGATCTAAGGGCGACGGAATCGCAAAAAAAGACGGATTTATACTATTCGTTCCGGGTGTCAAACAAGGAGACAGAGTAAGAATAAGAATAACAAAAGTTTTAAGCAAAGTAGGATTTGCAGAAGTGGCAGGCCAAGCACAGTCCGCGCCAGAAGGCGCAAGCACGACTTCTCAAGAACTGCCGGATACACCACAAGAATCGCAGGAAGAACCTGCAAAAGATTCTGAAAACTTCGGCGAAGAAACATCAGAAACTCCAGCCGAGCCAACAGAAGAAACAGCTGAAGGAACGCCTGAAGGAGCATCAGAAACCGATGAAGACTCCTCAGAAGAAAGCACTGAAGAAGGAGAGGAAGAGTAAAGACTTGTGTGACCATCTTTGATGGCATGCATTCAATTGAACCTTGACATTAGGATGAATCTTGACATTAGGGTGCTATGCATACATCTTTCGCCAAAACATTTTTATAGTTAGCGGTGCAAGTGTTCGAAACAATGATTGCGAAATCTTCAAGGCCAGAGACTTACAAGTATTCCCACACAACAGAAGTTTTTGGGTTAGAAGAAGAAAATAAGATATTAAAAGCATGCGTGACACAGCTACAAGAAGAATTAGACAGGATAAAACAAGCACCATTATTGGTATGCACGGTGAAATCACTAATAAACGGAAGATATTTAGTAAGACTACCAAACGGAAACCAATTCCTAGTATCAAAACTTGCAGGGTGTCCAGAAGTTCAGCCCGGAGACACGGTAGTAGCAGACCAAAGAAATCTGGTAATAGTAGAAAAAATACCTGTAGTCCAAGAAAATGACGTTGAAAAGTTTTTAAAACCAACACACACCATAAACAAAGAACCAATAGGAGGACTAGAAGAACAAAGAAGAGAATTACACGAAGTGATAGAATTACCAATACTAAAACCAGAATTGTTCAAAAATATAGGAATGGTACCACCAAAAGGAGTACTATTATACGGACCTCCGGGAACAGGAAAAACATTATTGGCGAGAGATATAGCATCAAGAACCAAAGCAACATTCTTCCACGTAGTAGGAAGCGAACTAGTACAAAAATTTATAGGAGAAGGAGCAAAACTGGTAAAAGAATTATTCGCACTGGCAAAACAAAAATCTCCAGCAATAATATTCATAGACGAAATAGACGCGATAGCGTCAACAAGACTAGACGCGGGAACCGGAGGAGAAAGAGAAGTACAAAGAACATTCCTGCAATTATTATCAGAAATAGACGGGTTTGACCCTTTAAGCACGGTAAAAGTAATAGGATGCACAAACAGAAAAGACGTACTAGACCCGGCATTACTAAGACCCGGAAGAATGGACCGGCTGATAGAAGTACCAATGCCAACAATAATCGGAAGAAAAGAAATAATAGGCCTGCACACAGAAGGAATGAACACTAACGAAGTAAAACACGAAGTGCTTGCAGGGCTAACAGACGGATTCACGGGAGCAGACATAAAAGCGGCATGCACAGAAGCAGGATACATGGCGCTAAGAGAAAACAAGGAAAGCATAACACAAGAACACTTCATAGAAGCAATAGAGAAAATAAAAAAATCGAGAGAAGAAAACGGC
>CAYJTR010000003.1:0-8432 GCA_964373285.1 uncultured Methanosarcinales archaeon | reverse complement strand
CATCAAACCGCAAACTATTTAAACAAGAGTAGAAGCATTCACAAAAAATGACAGACCCCAGAATTCTTCAAACAGCAAAAATATTAGTGGATTACAGCACCAAGATAAAAAAAGGAGAAAAAGTAAGAATAAACACAGACCCGTCAAGCGCGCCACTGGCGAAAGAAATATACAAATTATGCATACAAAGAGGAGCATACCCGTCAGTAAACTGTTCACTCCCGGGATTTTCATACGCGTACTACAAATACGCAAGCAACGAACAACTAAAAAAATTTCCGGAAGTATCAATGTACGAAGCGAAAAAAACACAGGCATGGATAACAATAAGCGGAGAAGACAACACAAGAGAGTTCACAAACGTAAACCATGAAAAGCTGGCACTACGAAGAAGAACAACAAACAAGCTGTCAGAATGGATACTAAACCATACAAGATGGGTGGGATTTGATTACCCAACAAACGCCCTAGCACAAGATGCAGAAATGTCACTAGAAGAATACGAAGATTTCGTCTATGGAGCAGTACTGCTGGACTGGAAAAAATGGTCTAAAAGAATGGAAAAATTAAGAGATGCGATGAACAAAACGAACGAAGTTCGAATAATAACGGATGACACAGACCTGAAAATGAGCATAAAAGGAAGAAATGCAGTAATAGGCGACGGAAGATACAACATGCCCGACGGAGAAGTATTCACCGCACCAATAGTTGAAAGCGTTGAAGGGCACATAAACTTCCAATACCCAGCGATATACAACGGAAATGAAGTTGAAGGAGTAAGAATAGAATTCAAAAACGGGAAAGCGGTAAACGAAAAAGCAACAAAAAACCAAAAGTTTCTGACAGCAATGCTAAACACTGACAAAAGAGCAAGGTATCTGGGAGAGTTGGGAATAGGAGCAAATTACGGAATAACAAAATTCACCAAAAACATATTATTCGACGAGAAAATAGGAGGAAGCATACACATAGCATTCGGGTCAGCATACAAAGAATGCAAAGGAACAAACAAGAGCGCACTACACTGGGATATGATAAAAGACTTAAGACAAGGCGGAAAACTATATTTTGACGGACGATTAGTGCAGAAAAACGGAAAGTTTAGACTGTAAAATAGCGCTTCAAATTTTCACAGCAATCAAATCTTTACCCAAACTCACGAGATTCCTTGGCTTAACCTTTCCAACAACAACCACATCTTCAATCCTGATACCAAAATTTCCTTTAACGTAAACGCCCGGCTCGACGGTCAAAACCATGCCCTCCCTCAACAACAGCTTCATCCTCTTCTTTCTCTTAGGCAAGTCATCATGAACTTCAACACCAAGACTGTGGCCAATACTATGAACAAAATTTTTTGATTCACTACCAAGAACTTTTCTGGCGGCGGCATCAACATCTTCAAAATAGCTTCCAGCAACACACTTTTGCAAAGCCAACTCCTGAGACTTAAGAACTAGAGCGTATAATTCTTTCTCTTTTGCCGAAGGAGCTCCAATATAAAATGTTCGAGTAATATCGGCACAATACCCGTCAATCTTAACGCCATAATCTATAACGAGAAAACCCCTGTTTAAAACCTTCTCCGGCTCGTGGTGCGGCAGTGATGCGTTCTTCCCCGAAGCAACAATCGGAGGAAAAGCGGGCTCGCAACCAAGATCAACAGTTCTCTTAAGCAAAAAGTCTGCGATGCCCTTCTCACTCTTTAGAAAAAGCATATTTTTCAAAACTTCATCAAACAACCCTTCAGTAATTCTAATGCTATTCTCTATCTTTTTTATTTCACCAGAAGTTTTAACGCTCCTCAAATCATAAACAATACCCGAAACATCCTTAACCGTTCCAAACACTTTCTTCAAACCCTTCAACTCGTTAACACTCAAAACATCAGCATTAATTCCAACAACCCTTGTCCGGGGAAAATGGTGCTTCAAACATTTCCAAATATTTCCCTTGGGCCTGACAACTTCTATACGCGTTTTATCACGCAGTCTATCATACTCAAAACCCGGGATGAACAATTTAGGACTTTTATTTTTATGAATTGCAAGAAGACCAAACTCCACATCAAGACCCCCAGTAAAATACTCAATAGAAGAATCCTTCTTACTGTAAGAAGTGTTAATAAATACTGCCATATCAACACATTCACTTACCAAAAATTTTTGAAAATCCAACAGCCTCATAAAAACCATCCCTACCTGCCAACAATAGAATCCAATTCATTATGAAGAGCGGCAAGGTTGCCCCTGCTAAAAGATTTTCTGACAGGCTCCAAAATATTAATAATAAATTCGCCAACAGAAAATTTTAAGTCAACAGGGTGCAAAGAACCGCTAGAAAAATCTTTCACGACATCATCAAAAGACTCGTAAACCTTATCACCGCCAAACTTCCGGGACCTCTCAACACTAAGAACAGAATCAGGCGAAGAAAAAACAATGTGTTCAACCCAGTTAAGCACAGGATTAAGATCAACAATTTTCGCGGGGCAATAAGCATTCTTAATTTTATTCCTAATATCATCAGGAGTATCAGTAACAAAAACAGCAGAACCGGGAATGCTCTTGCTCATCTTAAGCTCGGAAAGAACATCCTCCTTACTCCTGCCATCAACATTAGCAGGAGGTTTTGAAAGACCCATAAGCAATGGATGATGCAACGCCACGGGCTTAATAATTTTTCCAGAAATATCCTTCAAAGGCCTAATAACAATTTTTTCTGCAACCTCCCTAGCAACAACATGAGCCTTTCTCTGATCCATACCGGCATGAGCAATATTAATATCCTGAACAAAAATATCCGCAACCTGCATAGCAGGATACAGCAATTGAGCAGTGCTAACGGCCTCGCCCTCTTTGCGGCCAAGAATAGTAATAGCCCTCAAAGACCTGTTAAGAGTCATGTGCTTGGAAACATCAATAACAATCCTCCAGTACTCATCATTATTATGATATAACTCATCGCCACTAATAAACATAACATTATCAGAATCACCGCCCATAACATCAATGCTTTTCCTCAAAGCCTCCTTAAAATAACCAGTATAAGCCCTAATCTTTTCAAGATCACCGCCGAGCTTATTATTAATCCATGCATGATAAGTAGCAAGATAACAGGAACACCTGACGCCCGCCCTTTGCATATCAGAAATCTTCTTGCCAGTCATCAAACCAGTACCCAAATGAACCTTCCCGGAAATTTCAAAACCAATATAATGCTTCAAAGGAGTGCCATTAGCAATCAAATCCCTCAAATTCTCAGGAGTCAAAACCTCCTGAACGCCCTTAGTTATGAGAGAATATTTTTCATCATTATCCATTTTCCGCCTCGTTAAGAACAGCCCTGGATATAGAAGTGATAGATTCCTGAACATACCTATCGCCACCCTTGGCGCCATCAGACTTTGCACGCTCGATAACGCTCTGAGCGAGCTTAACATCACAAGTATGATACGCAGTAACAGAATCCCTGTACAACTCCTCCAAAGACTTCACATTAGAAACGCCGCCCTTCAACCCATCAGCAACACCCTCAAGAGCCTGAACAACAGTCCAAACAGAAAAAACTTCTTCAGCCTTCAAAGAAGAAGACAAAGAACCAGAAACAATCCTCCTAAGAACCTTGTTAAGCAAAAAGTACAGCTTGTTAAGCTCAAAATCCTGCTCGTCCATTTTAGAAGTTTCCCTGCTCTTCAAAGAGTCAAACATAGTTCTAACCATCATATCCATCCTCTTCAAAGTGGCCTTAACATCAACACTCTCAGGATCAAGAACATCCTTTGCAACAATCCTGCTATCAGACTCCTCAATAATCTCCATAGCAGGAAAATTAGAAAAAATCTTTTTATGATCAGACTTTATAACACCCTGCAACGCGATCCTAGAATAATTCTTCATATAAGCGCCAGTAACAAGCCTCCTAACATCAGTTATAGGCAGGGAAGCATCAATAACAAATTCCTTATCAACAGAATGCTTCTGCTCATAAGGAGCAACAGTAAGAACGCCATCAGAATCATGAATAATAACATGATCACCTTTAGAAAGATTATGCCTATCAACCCAGTCCTTAGGCAAAGATATAGTGTGAGAAGAATTACCAGCCTTGACTATTTTTCTAATCATAAAACGCCTCTTTATAACGAATAATCGTACTTAACGTATTTGATATTGATTAATTATATATAAGTTTACCGATTAATACGAAGAATCAAGTAAAAAAAGACAAGTTTCAAGGAATGGCTAATTTCCTTGAACCAGAAACATTGTAATAATGTTTTTGGGGAAGGCGTTCCAGTAGAGCGAAGCGCGACTCCTGGAAAAAAGCCGGAACAATACAAAGCGCACAAAATGAAAAAAGCAGGATTGTTCCAAATATAAATAGAAGCGTAATGGTTTGAGTTTTGCAACCCAACGGGTTGTTGAAAACGATTGTTGTTACGCAAAATTGTAATTAGTATTTGGTTAGATGGTTGCAGGAAACGCCAGTTTCGTGCAAAAATGCGAGAGAGCCACAAAAAAAGGAAAAATATGCCAGTTCACGAATCCCCCACAAAAAAGGAGAGGCGCGAAAACGCGAATTCTCAAAAAGAACGCGCCCTCTTACCTTTTTACAAATTTATAAAAAGCACCAGAGGAAAGAAGACAGGAATATTCCATCACACAGACCCCGACGGAGTATCATCAGGAATAATACTATCAAAATTTGTGCAGTCAACAACAGGAAAACAACCAGAAACATACCCGACAAGCTATGCAGACATACAAAAAGAAATAATAACAAAAATGATAAAGAAAGACAAACTACAAAAAATAATAATAGTGGACATAGCAGTCGATGAACAAAAAAAAAGATTAGAACAAATATCCAAAGAAACATCATGGTTTTTGGTAGACCATCACGAATTGTACAGTGATTCAGAAAACATTCTAAAACCTCAAAAGTTCTCAGACATACAGGCATCATCATACCCCTGCGGAAAAATAACTTACGATTTAGCAAGCCAAAAAATAGATGTTACAAAACTAGACTGGATAGCATGCCTAGGAATAATAGGAGACTTCGGAATGCAACAATGGAAAAAATTTCTAGAAGAAACATACAAAAAACACAATTGGGAAATAAAAGAGAAATATTTTGAAACAATACTCGGAGAAGTATGCAAATTAATAACGAGCATAGAGGCAACAAACGATGCCAAAAAAATAAAGAAATTGTTCCAAATGATAAGAAGCGCGGAAAGCCCGGAAGACGTATTAAAATCGCCGCTAAAAAAAATCCAGTGGGAAGTAGAAAAAGAAATAATGAGAGAAGTAGAAACAGCTGAGAAAAATGCCAAAAACAATTATATATATGCAGAAGTGAAGAGCAGGTACAACATAAAAGGGCCGGTAAGCACAATACTGGGAGTGAAAAATCCAAACAAAACAATAATAACGGCGGCATACGAAGACAAATTTTATCACGTAAGCTCAAGAAGGCAAGACGGAAAATACTCGGTAAGCGAACTAATAAACTCGCTGACAAAAAAGATTCCAGGAGCAATGGGAGGAGGGCACCCAAAAGCGGCAGGAGGAAGCATACCAGAAAAATATTACGAAAAATTCAGAAAAGACATAATAAAAATATTAGAAACACACGAATAGTGCACAGCACTTTCACAATCAATAAAAACCCGAGAAAAATACCTGTTACATGATGCCGCCAAGCGAGTACAAAACATTATACGAATTTGTGAACATACTATCACCGGAATATTCAAGAGAACAAATATTAGAAAGAGCAACAGAATTCCTGTACAGAACACTGGGCGCGGAAAACGTTATAACAAGCATAGAAAATGTGTCTTGCGCGAAATTCCCGAGACAAGAACATGTAGAAATGTCGAAGGCAATATCGGCACAGGTAAGAAGTATGAAGACGCCAATAATAATACCGAACGTGGCAACAGATTTCACGCTTAAAGGAATAACGACAGCACAAAACAGGAATTTCAGTGCGTGCGCCGCACCAATAATATTTCAACGATCAATAATAGGAACGATAACAATATTCACACAACTGCCAATAAGAGAAAAATCAGAATTCGTTCAAGAAATAGGATTCCAGATAGGAAGAGTTTATGCGACGAAAAACGCGCTGGAAGGGGCGAGAACAAACGCAATAACAGACAATCTTACAGGATTATACAACAGGTCATACTTCAACGACGTGCTAAACCACGAAATAGAAAAAGCGAGAATCAGAGAAAAACCAACAACGCTAATAATACTAGACCTGGACAATTTTAAACAATTAAATGACACAAAAGGGCACGTCGCCGGAGACGAAGCACTAAAAAAAATAGGGTTGATAATACAATCAACAATGCCTACAGGAATAAATTGCAGGTACGGGGGAGAAGAATTCTCGATACTGCTGCCGGAAACAACACAAATCACTGGCAAAGAAATATCAGAAAAATTAAGAAAAATAATAGAGAAAGAATTCGTGGGAGAAATAACTGCAAGCATAGGAACAATCACAAGCATGAATTCAACACTAACACCAATAACGATGATACAAGAAGCAGACAAGGCAATGTACGAAGCAAAACACAAAGGAAAAAATAAAGTGGTTCAATACATATCACTTGATAAAGCATTAGGAATAATAAATACGGAAAATTTTTAGGATTTTCCAGCCTTAATTTCTATAACTGCGCAATGCTCAAGCGGAGCGTCCCTTCCAACAGGCATTTTTTTCTTAACATCAATAGCTTTCACAAAATTTTTACCAAAATCCGTGTGAAGATGAAATGCAAAATCAAGGGCAGTAGTGCCCGGAGGCATTAAGAAACAATCGGGAAGTCTTCTTCCTTCAGAATCCTCAAGCTTTCCAACACCGCCAGGAAAAACGGCAATGTATTTGAGAACGTCAAAAACCGCGGTGTCCAAAACTTTTTGAACGCCCGTACCTTTTAGCTCTTTGATCACTTTCTCTCGTATGAATTCAAGGGCTTTTTTTTGCTGCTCCGAAACATCTTTTATAATTTCAAAAGATTCAGAACCGGGAATATAAGAAATAAGACCGCTCTTCGCTGCCTGCCTGAGAACAACCTCAGACTCTGCACTAACAGGAATAATAACGAGATGAGGAAACT
Organism: uncultured Methanosarcinales archaeon; assembly: GCA_964373285.1. GTDB lineage: Archaea > Nanobdellota > Nanobdellia > Woesearchaeales > ARS49 > JACQMS01. Next base: position 1,285 of record CAYJTR010000003.1, on the reverse strand, counting down.
CCTTCTGCAGACGAGAAGCATTACCCCTGCCGACAACAGTATCACACTTGTTAGCGGCAATAACCATAGGTTTTGAAGCGATACGAAGAATTCTTGCAAGGTCAAACAAGTTTTGTTCAGACCACAAATCGGGGCGCTCAACACTCAAGGAAAGTTTTTGCACTCCAGATTCAATCATTCCTCCGGAAACTCTCAATCCAGAAATCTGTTTTTCCAACGCATGAACAATTTTTCCTTTCGCCTGAACAACCTGTTTCGCAAACCTGTCCCATCCCTTCAAAAGAATACCATGATACCAATAATCTAATTCCTCCTCCAAAAATTTGATATCCTGAGCGGGGTCGTAAGAGCCAGATTGTATTGGCTCCCCCTCGCTATTCGTTCCTCCAGAAGCGTCAACAACATGAATAAGAACATCAGCCCTCCTTATATCATCCAAAAACTGATTGCCCCTGCCCCTGCCCTCGTGTGCACCGGGAACAAGACCTGCAACGTCCATAACTTCAACAGGAACAAAACGAGTGCCATTAATGCAAAAACCAGTTCTCGGACTGCACTTCGTCTTAAAAAATGTTTCAACACAAGGCACCCGGACAAACCCAAAACCCTTATTAGGGTCTATCGTGGCAAAAGGATAATTCGCTATAAGAACATCAGCCAGCGTGAGAGATTTAAAAAATGTACTTTTGCCACAATTTGGCTTACCTACAAGAGCTACCAGCATAAAGGAAGGAAAAATACTCGCGGATAAAAAAGTATGTTTTTTATATAGGTAGAAAAAGATTAATCACAATGTCACAAGAGAAGAAATTGCATATTATTGTAACATCTTCAGAATCAGATGTTATAGGATTAAAGGCGCTCATTTTTGATATTTCTGATAGCATGGGTCTAACTATAGAGCCCGAAGGCGCTTTCAAATCTTCAATGAGAAAAATACACAATGAGGACTACTTCATTAATTCTGGACAAAAAAAAGTGGGAAAGTATGGATTTAAATACAAAGATGGACAATATGAAGGACGACTCGATTTGCAAAAAGTGCCAGAACCACTCTACTCAAGAATAATGGAACGAGTAACACTCCAATTTCCACAACTTTTTCCAGAACCAGCGAGGAGATAACAAAAACTCGCCGCTCGGAGCTGTCCACGGGCCAAACCGTGATATTACTTTCCGCTCCTGACCGCAAGTTTTTAATAAGCATTTTTCACTCAAATTGACAATACTCATGGAGAGAAAGTATTAAAAACTCCGGGCACGCTCCAATGGTTCATGGTGTTCA
>CAYJTR010000002.1:24767-37571 GCA_964373285.1 uncultured Methanosarcinales archaeon | reverse complement strand
ACGGACTGAAGCTCAGGGTATTAAACCCGCCCGTTTTTAATGATTATGAGACAATTGATTGCTTGACAGTACCTGAATTATTTATAAACATCTTTTCTGTGATCTATAGCTAACAAAAATACTTTTTTCTGTTGTTCATCAATGGAGAATATTAATCGAAACTTTCTCATAAGTCTTGTTGACTGTTTTCCATGAAGTTTTCCAGATAATTTTCCTCCAACAATGTAAGGATCGATTTCTAATCTCTGTATTTTTGTATCAAGAGCGCTTAACATCTCACCATCCTTTCGATGTTTTTCAAGCTCTTTTTTGAAAGTGTCAGTATACTCTACGATCCAAGACATGTTAAGCTCTCAAAATATCTCTGACACTTCGTGCTGTCCTTGTACGACCAGAAGAAATATCTTTCTCGCTTTCAGTAATCTGTTTTATAGTATCTGTATTCCGAAGAATTTCCATTGTATCAATAAAAGCGCACAAGTCTTTCTTTAGAACCATGTGTTGACGAATAAACTTCAACTCTTCATACACCGCCTGAACGTCGACGACAGCTTCCATAAATATCACCATAGTGACGCGGCAATGAAGTTATATAAATCTTTCTTTTCTTTAGGATGTTTTCAATCTCTTATCACATTGCTTTTTACTTCACGAGTATACAACAAGATGCCTCTTTCTGATGTTATCTTTTGAACATCAATACCAAGACTATTAGGATTTCTTGCCTTAACAGATTCAACATCTAAAAGAGCAAAATAACAAAAACTCGCTGCTCGGAGCTATCCACGGACTGAAGCTCAGGGTATTAAACCCGCCCGTTTTTAATGAACAAAAAGGGCGCGCGTGCCCTAAAAGACAGTCTGCTTCGCAGAAATCTTTACACTTCCCGTTTTCATGGTTCATCGTCGAATACTTCTTCTGCGTGGATTCCCGGGCTTTTTTCTTCGGGTTCGTGGTATGCGTCGTCTTCAAAGTCAAACCCTTCTAAATCTTCGAATTTTACCTCGTCAGTTTTCTTCTTTTCCTGCTTGAACTCTTCCCAGTCTTCTTCGTCTTTTTCTGAATCTGTTAAGAGCTCTGATGCTGTCAGCACCCCTGTTTTTTTTAGTATCTTTCTTGTTGCATTCTTTTCATTGTCTTTTTTCTTTGGGGTTTTGGCAGATTTCTTCTTATTTTTTGCAGCCGTCTTCTTTTTTCTTGAGGGCATTTTTTGTCACCTTGTTTATAATTGTTTATAATAATCTCTCGTGGGCGCGCCTGCTCGGTCTTGTTTTTTCAGACCCTTTGCCTTTCCATCTTAGTCCTCTCATTCTTCTGCCCGCGCTTGTCAAACCTCTGAACACTCTGCCTCTGTTTGATGGTTCTGAAATCCATGATAGTCTTTTATCGCTTAATACTTGGGTGCTTGACCTGTCTGCGAGTATTACTTCGTACCATTCATATTTTCCGTCGCGTGCCACAAAGTATGAGTTTAACACTTCGCAGTTTGAATATTTTTTTGCCGCTCTTTCCTCGGCTATCAGCTTGAATGTTTTTCTTAACTCTTTGGTTGCTCTCATGTTGCTTGACATTCTTCCGCCGCTCCAGTCGGGTCTTCTGTGGGCGCCTTTCAGCACTCTTTGCCTTATCATGAACACTCCTTGTTTTGCCCTGTATCCTAACGCTTTGGCCCTGTCAAGTCTTGTTGGGTATTGGATTCTTAGTGTTACCGGCTCTTTGCGCCAAGTTATCAGTCTTTCTCTCCATATTGGGTTCAGCTTTTCGGACTTCCATGCTTCTTGTATGTGAGAATATAGACCCATGGTTCCTTGAGGAAAATGGTTCCTTTTTAAATCTTACCAATAAGTGTGCGTGGAAAGCACCCTGAGGTCGAAATCCAATAAATGATCTGTGCGGGCGCGTTACGCGGGGTTGTCCCTTACGGGGACGTAGCGCCTGCTGATTCCTGTCGGGGATTTCGAAGGTGCTTTCCACGAACCAATAAGTTTTTATGATTGCTGATTTCTTCGCAAAATTCTGGTTTTTGTTTGGTTCTTTGGCCGTTTTGGGTGTTAAAATGCAGCTCCAACTGTTTTCACCCCCTAGTAGTTAAGAAAACGAAACATTTATATATGGGTGGGGTCACTACTGCCAAGAGGTGCGGTGATTTGGAGGGAAAAAATGAAATATGACGTGAACCTTGCGAGCAACAAATTCTATAACACATTATCAAATATTTATTCCAGAGCAAAATATGCAACAGCGGTTGCAGTAATAGGGTTGGCATCATTACTGCCGCAAAATGCTAATGCCGAAAGAATTAGGGCTTCTGAAAATACTGCGAGTAATTCTCCTGCAGTTCCTTCTGCAACGCCATCACTTTTACGCTCACTATATAATATACAGGCAACTCACCAGAGGGATACTGGCGGGGTTCTCGGCGGGTTTTCTAAAAGGTCTGGAGCTGATGGTTTTGACAGCGGTATTACTGCTGATTCCGGAAATTTGGGAATTCTTGGAAGAGTTGAACAGGTTAGTGATACTGAGAAAGGTCCCGGCCCTAACTATTTTAAAGATTCTAATACTTTAGACCATGACGAGAAGAACGGCGCTTTAACGATTCCTTTTGACGGCGGTTCTTTAACAGGTCTTTTTTCTAGGGCTGACCGTGTTAGAAGGGAAGAGGTTTTCCAATCAGGGCAGTCCGCTTCTCAAACTGACAGGACTCAGCGTGTTAGAGAGCAGGAGCAGTGGGTTGTTGATTTGGGTTATGAAGTTTCTCCGGGATTTGCCGTGAACTTGCTTGGGGGCAGGTGGAAGACCAGAGAAAAAGATTCAACTGTTACAGAAAATCATACTAGGATGTCTTCCGGGGTTACTATTGATGATGTCAGACTTTCAGTCTCTGATTTCCAAGAAGATGGAACAACTTATGGCTTGGGAATGACTTTTGGCAATCCAAACTCTACGGTTGTTTCCGGCAGGGTTTTGTGGCAGAGGGTTGACGGGTTATTGTTTAGTAATGGCAAAGGAAAAATTTTTCCTGAAGACAGGGCTATGCAGTACGATTTAGATGTTTCTCAGAGAGGTTTCCATATTGGAGCTACCGGAGTTTCTGGAACTCACGTCAGCGCTCCCGATCATAATGCTGCTGGCGGCGGGCGTTTGGGAGTTTGGGGCAACCATTTTGGTTTCACCGCCAACTATGCCGATACTGGTTTTGGTGGCGCCATAACTTTTATTTTTGATAGTGATGATTCTTCAAGAGTTCAATCGTCTTGGCAGGAATCTCAGGCAGTTCAAGGTTTTGGCTTTAGGCCTTCGCTTGTTGAAACTCTTGCCCGTGAGAGGAATCACTCGTTGCTGAAAAATCTTGAAGGTGCTGTTCTTTCTTTTACTTCTGATGGCATTCCCGGCGATAGTAATGTTCGTGTCGGAGCCCAATTATTGCTTCCTTTTAAAAAGTATTTGAAGATTGGTTTGAATGCTTCCGCTGACCCTAATGGGGAGCATGGTCTTGACGAATTTACTGGCGGTTCGAAGAGGCGTAAAGAGTTGAAAGGCCGCAGGGATGTTCGTGCTGGCTTGGAAACTGTTCTCAGTTTGGATAATGGTAAATCTTTGACTTTTGGTGGCTGGATTAATGATTCTGTTCCTTCAGGTGACGCGTCTAGGCCTTCAAGGCAGGCCGTTAATGATGCTGGCAAGGTTAGTGGTGGCGGTTATATACAGTTAGAAATTCCTTGGGGTGGCAAATAAAATGAAAATATCAAAAATTTTTGGTCTTATAGTAACTCTTGCACTTTTGCTTCCGGTATTTTCTTCAGCTATTGATTACGATCCTGTAATTTCTATGAGTGTTGAGAAGCATCCTGATTATGCCGTTTTTACTGTTATAGCCAGTGACAGGGGCACTGATAGTGATTTGAAAGAGTTGCGATTGTTAGAGGACGGACGGTTATATAATAGTCCTGTTGGCCCGGCATTATGGTCTTGCCTTGGCGGTTCTAACAGTGGCGGCGAGAGTTCTTGTAAAGCTACTTGGTACGTCGTTAGTGATGGCACCAGAAGCTCTCATAATTATAAGGCGCAGGTTAAGGATTCTCATGATGTCTGGTTTGATTCTGAAACGGTTACTGTTGATTTTTTTGGCGTTAATACCGCTCCTGTCTGGAATTCTTCTCTTTCATCAACTCTTAGTGAGCTTCACGAGCCGAAAGTTGGGGCGCCTACTGCTTTTGCTGAATTGTTAGACCTCGCAAATTCTGTTACTGATGATTTTGTTACTCTTGGTTTGGTTAAGAAGGAAGATTTGTCTTTTAGCATTTTAGGAGTGTCACCTCAGGGGTTTTTGGATTGCAAGATTGAATCGCAAAAATTGTTTTGCAAGCCCGTATTGTATAAGACTGGCGCGGTCAGCTTGACTGTCAGGGCTTCTGATGGTTCTAAGAGTTCTGATAAAACTTTTACTGTTAATGTTAAAAGAAATGATAATAACCCTCCATTAATGTTGAGCGCTACCGCTTCAGCTATATCAATGAGTTCTGATGGGGTTAATACTGATGTTGACTTGTCTGCTCTTTTCAAAGAGCCTTACGGTTCAACACTTAAATACTCGCTGGAATTCGAGCCTGTTGAAACTCGTGACGCTTTTCAGGATTTGGGTTCTTCAAACTTTGTTAGTAAGCCCGTAAACGTTGGTGGAAATGTTGAGAATCATGACTTTTTGAAGCTTGTTGGCACTAATAAAAGGGTTGGAACTATTAATATTAAAATAACTGCTAAATCTGATCTTACTGGTCTGACTGTCGGCCCTGCAACTGTTTCTGTTACATTGACTGCTGTCAAGAAGAGCCCGACTCTTAAGTCTGGCGTGAAGACTGCTATTGATTTGGAGACTAACTCACAATTTTCTTTCAGAGTTTCTGACTTGTACGATTTGAGTGCTGGCGCCACCATAACTTCTTACAGTTTTGTCCCATCAAATTTTGATGATAGTTATGCTAAAATAGTTTTTGACGCGAGCACTGGCATTGCAACTCTCTCATCAAAATCTTTGACCGGGACTGCTTCATCTTGGAGTGTTTCTGTAATTGATAGCGATGGAATGTCTTCGGTTTCAACGCCTCTCACAATAAGGGTTTCCCCTTTTAATAATGTTCCAGTGCTTAATTTTTCAAAGCTTCAGGAAAAGGCCGTGCTGTCGAGAAAAACGTCTTTGACAATAGATTTGAAGCCTGATTATTCTTCATACGTTTCTGACGTTGGGGAGCCTGATCCTCAATCAACTAACATCTGGTCTTGCGCTTCTGAAAGGTCTGATTTGGAAGTTAGTGTTGATAACACTGCTAAAACTTTGAAGCTTAATTCGTCCAGCGATTTTGTCGGCTCTGTAAAAGTTTCCTGCACTGTTAAGGACAGGGACTTGTTCGGTAATCTTGCCAAGAGCGCGATTTCAACGTTTAATGTTGCCGTTTCCAGAGAGAACGTTGCTCCTGTTATTCATAATCCTTTAATTGTTAAGTCTTATGTTAACAGGCCTTTTTCCATGCAGGTTGTAGCAACTGATATCGATAAGGAAGATTCGTTATTGTCTTACGAGCTTGTTAACACTCCTGTTTTCACTTTGGGCGCGAGCACTGGTGTTTTATCTAATTATACTCCTGTAGCTGTCGGCGAGCAGAAGGTTGTGAATTTGAAAGTTTGTGATACAAGCACTGCTTCCAACAGGTGTACTGCCGCGGCTTTTACTATTACCGCGGCTTCCGAGGGTGGCAGCACTTTCAAAAATGTCAAATTTAATGATGCCCAGCAATCTGATGGTACCGGTACAACTTTCACCAACGTTATAGAATCGCTTGTTGAAAATTCCAATCTGAAAAATTTTTGGAATGTTGTTAAGAGCACTGTTAAGTCTTCAACTGTTGATAACAGTTTCGTAATCGAGGGCAGCAGTGTTGTAAATTCCACCGTCAGGAACAGTTATCTTGAAGGGTGCACTGTTGATAATTCCACTCTTACAAATTTCAAGGCCAGAATGTCTTCAACTAATGGCGCGTGCAGTATAAAGAACTCTTTTGTTGATCCTACAACTATGATTGATTCCACCGTCGAGGATTCTACGGTTTTGAACAGCTTTTTGACTTATACTGATGTTAAGAAAAGCAATGTTAACAACGCTGTTGTTGTGGGAACTCAGGGAGCTCGCGCTCTTATAGAGGATAACATTCTTAAATCAGGAAAATTGAGAAAGGCCGACGGAACTTTTTACGAGGTTGGAATAAGTGGCGGTCCTAAATTGTTGTCAGAGCTCGTAAGCTCTCTTGTTGCTAGGGCTTCTGCTGATAGAACTTCTGTTAATGTCGGCGATACCATAAATTTTGATGCTTCAACAAGCACTGATGCTGTTTCGTACTCTTGGAATATTGATGGCATTGTAAAGTCTGGCGTGAGAGTTTCTCATGTTTTCACTACTGCTGGTTCCAAGTCTGTAACTTTGACTGCCACTGACAGGTTTGGCGTTTCGAGCACCACGTCTTTAATTATTACTGTTTCAACTCCCAGCACTGGCGGCGGATCTTCAAGCGGTTCAAGCGGTGGTGGTGGCGGTGGTTCGTCTGAAAGCGGTGGCGGTGTTATCACCGGCCCTCCTGTTTACTCTATAACTGTCAGTCTTGACGGTCCTACCGTTCAGGTAATGTCTGTAAAGTCCAGTGCCGCATTTAGCTATAATGGCGTTAGGCACAAGGTTACTCTTGACAAGATTGTTGGAGAATTGGTTACTGTTACTGTTGAAAGTTCTCCTCAAACAAAAACAATTTCTGTCGGTGATAATGCATTATTCGATCTTGATGATAATGGTCAGGAAGACTTTGTTGTAACCGTGCAGTCCATTTCTGGAACTGCTGTTGCACAATTATCATTCAGACTCGTCAGGGAAGGACCTTTAGTTTCTCAGGATCCTCCATTATGGGTTTCAACTTTTACAACTGTTAATCTTAAGGTTGGAGAGTCTGGAGTTTTAAGGTTGAAAGATTATGTAACTCTTCCTGCGGGCGTTACCGTAACAAAAATTGTTGGAGAGCTGGTTGCAGATTTGGATAGCGGCAGTAATGTTGTAAGCATAGTTCTTGATGAGAGCACGGGCATCGCTACTTTGACCGCTTCAAATTCTAATGTTGGCAGCGCGTTGTGGAAGCTGACTGTTACGGGCAGTAATGGCAAGAGCTCCACCCAAAATGTTGCTATAGTCGTATCAAGGGAGAAGAAGAGCTTTTTTGACTGGATTACAGGATGGTTTTCAACAGACATCGAAGCTCCTTCAGCACTCGTAGGATTGGTAGTCGCCCAGACAATCGCATTGCTAATACTCGTAGCATACTTGGTGTTCAGAAAGTATGGCCGTGATGATTATTAATTACCACCAAAACCAATTTCACTGAGAATCAATCTCACCAATTTCACCCTCGCATGGGGTAGGGGGGGCTCAAACCTGTAAAACGCAAAACGTTTTATAGGAGGGCTTCCCTGATTTTCTTTTTTTTATTATTCTTTTCTTCTATTATTTTCTTTCTTCAATTATTAAAAACGAGCGGACTAGAGTCAGGGTATTAAACCTGCGCGTTTTTAATGAAAAAGGAAAATTATTTAAATAGAAAGTATTTCTCTTAGTTTAATTGGGTGTTTATTATAATTGGGTGTTTATTATGGATGAGCAAGCTAATAAAGAATGGGATTTGGAAGGGCTTGTAAAAGAAGCGGTACCTGAACCTATTACTCCTGATGTAGAGACAGAAAAGGAAGGTGATGCAAGAAACATTCTTATAGAAAATCTTCGAGAGTACCATCTTCTATTTGAACAAGTTCCAAAAAATCTTAGACCTACTCTAGCAAAAGTAGTTATGTCAGCTTTAGATTATGGAGCCGACCCATCCGTAGATCTTTATTTTAAAGACTCTGATCTTCCAGGAAAATACGCTGCAGTACTAGATTTGTATCATCAAAGAAGAGGAGCTGAATTCCCTAATTTGGATGAAGATGGGGGGTTTTAGTAAACAATTCTTTAGAATATCTTCAGAAACATTTTGATGAAAAGCTTATTGCGTACGTTGCAGGATTTGAAGATACTCTGCCGTTGAAACAAACGCCTCTTAATGTTTCTGGTACTGTAAAAATGAGGCTCGATCACGCGCGTGACGCGATTCGTTCAATTGTAAAAGCTTATAATGTTGCTACTGCCCAATCTTGGCTTTTCGGGTCTAACACTAAACTCGGAAATCGGGCCCCCGCCTTTGTTTTGCGTCACGCAGAAAGTCTGGAAGACATGGCCGACATCGTCCCGCTCGCAAGAGAGTTTTCGGGTGAGTGAAAAGGCGCGGCCGGATAGAAGGATCTTGCAGAACAAAAGAATCGTGAAAGCAGAGAATATACGTCTTACAGAACGTAAAAACAAGTAAAGGGATTCGAGAGGTTTAAATCATTAAATGGGGCCGCGAGGATTTGAACCCCGGTTGCACCCACCCCAAGGGTGAGTCCTACCAAGCTAGACTACGGCCCCGAATGTTGTTGTTATTAAAAACGAGCGGGTTGGCTATTAATCTTCATTTATTAATTTTTCTTCTTCTACAGCTTTTTCTTCGGTTTTTTTTACTGCTGGAACTTTTTCTCGAACCATTATTAATACTTGTTTCACATCTTGGGAGTTGTTTGCATTGATTGATATATCAATGATTGTTTTCTCGCGCAGCCGCTCGACATCTTCGGATTCTGAGATGTCTTTCTTTGTTGCTACAGTTATTATTGGCGTATCAAAATTTTTTTCAATGTTCTTCTTTAGGTTGACTTGTTCCTGAATATTAAAGCCGCAACTCTCTGTTGGATCGATAAGAAAAATTATTAGTGATGGCAAATGCTTGATTGCGATAAGGGCTCTTTTTTCTATATCGTTTTTTGCAGGCCTGTCCAGCAGTCCCGGAGTGTCTAAGAATTGGTATTCTTCGGTGTATCCAAGCATTAAATGCTGGGTCGTGAATGGGTATGCCGCAATTTTTGGCTGTGCGCCCGTAAGGGTTTTGAGAAGCGTGGTTTTTCCGACGTTGGGCATCCCTGCGATAATAATAGTGGTCATGCCTGTCTTGACTGGCGGATAATTTTTGAATGTTTTTCTTGCCCGTTCCACAATCGCCAGAGATTTGTCTATTTGTTTTACGACGCTGCTAATTCTTCCGTAATATTCTCCTCGTCTTTTATTTACTCCTTCTAATATTTCTGTGCTTTTTATGTCTATGACTGCTTGCCTCGTTAGTTTTTCCACTTTTTCAGCACTCCACTGTATTGCTCCTAGCGCGTTTCTCACGGCGTCAACATCCATTGTTGTACTGGCTAGATCTCGGTAAAATAGTGGCAGCTGGTCAAAGCTCGGAAAGTTTTTTATTATTCTTCCCAGCGTGTCTTTTAGGCTTCTTTCTACTTCTCTTATTCTTTCGAGTTCTATTCTTCTGCTTTTGTAAAGTGTCCCGTTTTTTATTGTTATTTTTGGTCTTTGCGCGTCAGCAATTTTTCTCGCTCTTTTGAATGCTATGTCTAAGTGTTCTCTTGCCGTTTCAACTTTTCCTAATTGTTTGAGCTCCATGAGTTGGGATTGTGCTCGCGTTTTTTAAATAGCGCTGTTTCTATTAACCAAACCGCTTATCGGCTTCTTCCAGATGTTGTTCTACTCTTTGCATTATGTTCTTGATTAGTTCTTCTCGTACGTGCTTTTTGAACGCTTCTGAAATTGTTAGTCCTTCTTTTATCCTGTATTTTCCTTGATTTTTTTCTATTAACCCTATACTTTTTAGTTTTCTTAGCTGGGTTCTTATGTTTGATTGTGATGTTCCTTGCAAAGAATTTTTTTTTGTGCCGCGGCTGATCTCTATTTCTTTTTTTATTTCTTCAATAGTCAACTGTTTTTTTGTCATGAGGAAATTTAATATATCAACGATGACGTCTCTGGAATCTCCGGGGTTTAACAATCCTATTGATAGACATATTTTTCTTATTAGCGTCCTTCCTTCCAGGCCTCCCGGGTGTTCGTACTTTCTGAGAGTTATTTCTGAGAGCGGTGCATCAACCAATTTCATATTTTTGCCTCTTGAATCCTTCTTGTCTTGTTCACAGCGAACAGACTGGCATTTTTAACCGAATATTCCTCCCGCGTCATCTTTCTTTTCTTCTATGTGGGTGTTTAATTCTTCCTTTTGCTTTTTTAGCGTTTCAATCTCTTCTCCCAGTATTGTCGCAAGCACCGGGTCTTGCTCATCAGCTATCTCATTTTCTAATTCTTTGACCAGCTCGTCGATCTTGGAATTTTTCTCTTCAAGAGTTTTTGCTTCTCTTAATTCTTGTTCTTTTTTGGCTCCGAAGAATTTTAGGAATTTGTAAACTGTTCCTTTACCTTCTTCTTGACTTTTCAGCTCTTGGGCCGCTTCGACTATGTCTTGTGTTTGTGCCACTCCCCCGAAGTCTCCGCCCTTGGCACTTTCTAATCTTTTGGCCGCCAGCAGGAGTCTTTTTCTGAGATCTTTCTGTTTAGCGCTTTCTCCTTCCCTGAAATCTTTTACCACGTCAACTCCTAGTACTACACTGCCCGAGAACTTCGCGGCTAGCTGTCCTGCTTTTGTCGCTTCATCTTTTGATTCGTATTTCGCTCCGTAAACTATTGAGTCTCTTATGGCTCTGTACCTGTCTAGTGTTGCGCCCATAGATATTTCTAGTCCTTCAATATCTTTAACTGTTGAATCTTCTGAGAGTGTTAGTAGTGCTATATATCCTTGAGACTCTTCTGGTCCTGAAAGTTCATCTTGAACTTCTGCAAACGCGCACCTTCTTTTTGCTTCTCTTAATATGAACTCTCTTAATGACTGCTCATTCATTTTTTCTTTGCACAATGTTTGAACTTCCTCTAATTTTTTGCACATCTGAGTGTTTCTTTCTTTGCATTTTTTTTGCTCTTTTTCGAAGCGTGTGCACATTTGTGTCTGCCTTTTAGCTTCTATTTTTGCTTCTACTTTGCAATGCGTTGGATTTTCTGCCTCTTCTTTCTGCCTGTCGATGCATTCTTTTAGCATTTCATCTTTTGACGGCCCTCTTCTTTCTGGCCTGAAACTCTCAAATTCTGAGGGTTCTTCTCTTACAGAATCATCCCTGAATTCATCAATAGGCGGTCTCCTGCGGTCCTCCCTCTCAAAATCTCTTCTTGACTCCCGGGACTCCCTGTCAAATCTTTCTTTATTTTCAGGACTCATTTGGTCTTGTCTGAAATCATCCTGCCTAAAATTATCTTGAGTGCCTCGTCCGAAATCTCCTTGGGGTGGTTGTTCTTGATTACTGCTTCCTGAACCTCCGCCGGTGCTTGTTGCATCACCGCTGACTGGAGAACCGGCGCCAGACCCGCTTCCTTCCCCGCCACTGCCCGTAGAACTTTCCTCGACAAGTCCAAGGCCTGCGGCCGCTCCCGTGATAATTCTTAATAATGATTGTCCTAGAGTTTTCTGCTCTGCTATAGCACTGCCTGTAACGCCGCTGGGGCTCGTGGATGCACTATTTGTATCAGTTGATGTTCCAGTTCCTGATGAGCTTCCTGATGTAGCACTATTTGCAGAGTTGCCTGATGTAGCACTATTTGTAGCGCCTCCGCCAGTATTTGTTTCAGTGCTCGACGACGAAGAACTGCTGTCTATTGTCGAAGTTTTTGTTTCTGAACTTTCTGATTCTTGAATCCCTGTCGTGGGTTCTGATTGTGATACTTCATCACGCATTCTTTCTTGGCTTTCAAATGGAGGTGTTGACCTTCTTTCAACCCTTTCAACCCTATCAACCCGTTCCGATGGCTCATCTTGGAAATCTCTTGGTTGGCGCCTACTAAATTCTTGCTCGCAAAACTCTTGGTCAGATATAACTTCTCTTCTCGTTTCAAGCCATTGTTTTGATCTTTCCTTGCACAATTCTACAAATGTTTCCTCGCCCGATACCGGACAGGTGCGGGCAGTCATTTCTTTCTTCTCGAGTTCTGAGGCGTCTTCAAAAAATTCTTCTGGAGGTTTGCCTATCCTGTTGCATCCCTCTTCAACTCTTTGAGTGCACTCTGCCACTGGGAATTCGTTGCATACCGTGGAAACGTCTCCTCCAACTTTTTCTTTTATTTTTCCCACGAGCAAGTCAGCAATCTTTTCCGGCTCTCCGCATAACGGAAACAACTCTTTTTCATTAATCTCATCGTCAATGTATTGAAACGCCATCCCATAAATTCCGTCGGGACGCTTGCTAAAATCCGGGATTCTGGGACCGTAATTTTCTCTCGCCTTGAAGCGCTCTCTCTCAGGGCCTCGAGGCCCGTCATCAAAATTGGGACCTCTGCCCGGGCCGAAATCACCGCCCGGAGGGCCGCCAAAAGGCCCAAAATCATCTTTGGGTCCCGGACCGAAACCTTCAGGGCCTCTTTTGAAATCATCAGGACCTTCACCAAAAGCTCTTGCTCTATCATCACCCCTTCCAATCTCTCGAGGAGAAACACCCCCATTATCAAATTCTGCAGCCAGTGCAGTGTTGAGAAACATTAACAAAACGAGCATTGCAAAGAACTTTTTCATTAAAAACACCTCTCTTTCAGGCTATTTATACCAAATAGTTTAAAAAGCTTATCTGAAACCTCGTTAAAAACAATCCGATGCAATAAGAAAATCATCCCGCACAATAAGTCTCGGTTGATTGGAGGTCACATGATTGGCGGTTATGACGCAATAAATCTGGCCGTTATGTTAAGGTCCCATGGTCTAGTGGCTATGA
>CAYJTR010000002.1:0-24667 GCA_964373285.1 uncultured Methanosarcinales archaeon | reverse complement strand
TCATGACCAGATTTATGCGCACAAAACAAAGTTTTGTTGCGTCTCCTTTACACGGTGAATGTCGCCAGTTCGATAGTTATTGAAAAAGGATTTTCTATTTTTCACATCAAAAACCTCTTCCTTCCACATTCACAATCTTTTTATATAGTTTATTTGGTTGTTGCATCATGGCTAATGTCTTAGTCACTGGAGGTGCCGGATTTATAGGAAGCCACCTCGTGGATGAATTAGTAAAAAGAGGTCACAGGGTTAGAGTTTTTGACAGTCTTGTTCACCAAGTTCATCATGGAAGAATTCCTAAACATTTGAATCAGGAAGCAGAATTTTATTTGGGTGATGTTAGGGATAAAGAGGCGTTGTCTAAAGCGTTGGAGGGTGTTGATGTTGTTTATCATCAGGCAGCGGAGGTTGGTCTTGGGCAGAGCATGTATGAAATATCTAGATATGTAAGTGCGAACATATTAGGAACTGCAAATGTTTTAGATCTTATAGTTAACAATCCATTATTAAGAAGAAACGTACAAAAAATAATAGTCGCGGCAAGCATAAGCCAGTACGGTGAGGGAGCTTACACGTGCAAGAATTGCGGGATTCACCATCCAAAAATCCGTTCTGATGATCAGCTGAACAAAAAACAATGGGAATATTTGTGTCCAAATTGTGAGGAGCCGTTGATACCGATTCCAACAACTGAAGAAAAACCTCAACACGTAACAAGCATTTATGGAATAACAAAGAAAGCTCAGGAACAAATGGTTCTAAATGTTGGACAAGCGTATGCCATTCCCGTAGTTGCACTGAGATATTTCAATGTTTACGGGCCTAGACAAAGCCTGCAAAATCCGTATACTGGAGTGGCAGCAATATTCGCCAGTAGAATAAAGCACAATCAGCTGCCGCTCATATTTGAGGATGGAAACCAAAAAAGAGATTTTGTGAGCGTTCACGATATAGTGCAGGCAAACATGCTGGCAATGGAAAAAGACAAGGCAGATTATCACGCATTTAACATAGGGTCTGGAGAAACTGTAACAATAAAACATATTGCAGACACACTATTACAATTATCAGGGAAAAATATTGCTCCAGTAATAACTGAACAGTACAGGAAAGGAGATATAAGGCATTGTTTTGCCAACATAGAAAAAGCGCAGCGATTATTGGGTTATGCGCCAAAGCATAATTTCAGAAACGGAATGCAGGATATCCTATCATTCGCAGAAACGGCGCCGTCACAAGATTTGTTTAACACTGCAAAAGAACAGCTGCACACGAGAGGACTGATATCTTAAAGGTCATTATGAAAAGTGATTTGGCGGTAACGAAATTGATAGATTGGGGCGCAATAAAAAAAATAGTAGTACTCAACTATATTACGACAACAGTTGGAGACAGCCTCTATTTACTTCCATTGATTCAAAAATTAAAAAAAGAGGTTCCACAGGCGCGCATCACGCTTACGGGGAGCGGTGTAACTCGTGAACTCCTCCAACATGACCATTCAATAAACACATACGTCCAAATTCCGAATATAGAAGAGATTGGAACCTCAAAGTCAAAAATCTATAAAATTTTTTTCTTTCTCTCAACACTTTTTAGAACATACAAACTACTCAAGAAAATAAAACCTGACATTGCAATTATCCTGCTTCCAAACCAGCCAATCTATCAACTTATACCACTTCTTGCACGGGTTCCTATAACTGCGGGGTACACATATAATAAGAGTATTTTTGCGAGATATCTTACTTATCGCACGCCATACAGAAGCCCAGATACTACAAAAGATGCAACAGTACATATATCACAAGCATATATGGATATTCTCAATGCTATGAATATTCAAACAACATACAATGACACACTCTTAAGACGTACTGTAACACAAGAAGAACAACAAAAAGCAAAAGAATTCCTTGCAACGCTCCCGATTAGAAAACCGCTTATAGTATTTCAAGCAGGAGCGAAATATAAAGATCGACAATGGCCACCAGAAAGATACGCAGAAGTTGGACGACAGCTTATAAAAAAATATCGTGCCAGTATACTTCTTGCGGGAAGTCCATCAGAAAAAGAACTATGTGAACATATTAAACAGTTAATAGGGGCACACTCTTACAATATCGCGGGAGCAGTATCACTCGGAACACTTGCAGGAATATTCGCACAAGCAAACATTGTTATAGGAAATGATTCCGGACTTATGCACTACGCAGCAGGCGTTCGAACACAGACAATTTCAATATTTGGACACCCACACCCATCACACAGCAAACCACTCGGAAAGAAACCATCAATAATCATAAAATCGCCAAGATGGCACGAAAAAGCAAGGTTTGAATATTCTCCAAATAATATTGTATCAAAATATTTATTAGATATAACTCCGGATGTGGTAATGAAAGCCTGTGACAAAATATTACGATTGAAAATCTCTCAGAAGTAAGTTTATATTCTTTTCATCACTTCTTCCCGTGGTGGATCCTTTCAAAAAATTTAAAACAGTGGAATAATAGTTATCATAGTCCAACTGCAGTATTCTTTTTCTCGCAGCAAACCCAATTTTTTCTCTCCTATCTGCATGCTCTAATAAGTATTGAACTGCAGTCTCAATCTCTTCAGAGCTTCCGCGTTTGAAGATGTACCCTTCTTTTAGATGAGTTATATATTCGTGAATTCCATCAATATCACTCGTTGCTATTGGGGTTCCTGAAGCCATTGCTTCAATCAACGCATTTGGAAACCCTTCATTCAAAGCACATGCCAAAACAATGGTTGCTGATGAGTAATATTCATTCATTCTGTCATGAGGAACTTTTCCTTTTACAATGATGCGTTCTTTACACCATGCAGGAACAGTCAATGGCATAGAACCAATACTTATAATTTTTATGTCGGAAAATTTTTTGAGTATATTGGGGATTGCACGCTCAAAATACACAACTCCTTTGCGCAATCGTTCATCACCTGCGGATATAAACAATATATTTCTTTCTTTTGATAGTTTTCTCTTGAGAGAGAGAAATTTTTCGGTATCAACACCTGCAAACGGAATCATGTACGGTTTCTTTTTACAACGATAAAACCGGGTGACATCATTATATGTATCCATGGATGGAAGCAACAATGCGTTTGCGCTTCTGAAACAGATGTACTCCAACACGCTCTGAAAACTATAATGCAAAAGTCTTCCAATTCTTGTTATTGTTGAGGCCTCCCTCTTTGCGATCTCCATATTTGATAAAAAGCGAAATGCAACTTGCCCGGAGCGGAGAACATATTTTTTTCCAATAAGCCCAAGAGCGGCGGGGCCATTCGCCAGAATAATATCATTAGAGCCCATTTCTTTTTGAAAAAACCTTCTCACATGCCACGCAAGCAATAAATAATCAAAATTCATTCCAAGAATAGGTATGTTGAGTAAGGGAATTTTGAATCTTATAACTTCAGCATAAGGAAAAATTTCGGACAGTTTTTGTTCTTTAGAACATCTTGCCGCCAAAATAATAACTTTCAATCCTTGACTTGAAGCATGCTTCGCAAGAGATTCGAAAACGCCAGCATATGACCCTTTTCCAATTTCAAAATTTCTACAAACAAGATAAAGAGTTGTTTGTACCATTTTTAGAGATATCTCCTCAAAGTATAACAGGGTCTTTGGGCGTTCTTGTCTTCAAAACCATTTTTTAGGTAAAAGTCTCTTGCATCCGCTCTTCTGGTACTAACGTCGACAAATGGCGCCCCCAGCTCAGATGCTCTTTGAATAAGCATATCAGTCAACTTTTTCCCAATGCCTTTTCCACGCAAAGACTTATCAACGACAACGTCCTCGATAACACAAACTTTGACTCCGCCAAGTTTATCGTACGATGATAATGATGCCGTGCCAACAATAGTTCCGTCAATACTAGCAATAAATACTTCTGTTGCACTGTTTGCTATCACTCTTTCAAAACGGTCTTGTGGAACTACTTGAGTAGTATACAATTGAAGTAACAAATCTCGTACTCGTTCATATACCCGAGTATCGTTTGCGTCAGTGACTTTACTTATTACCACATCAGATATTTCTTTACTCATACATATGCCTCCTATCTCTTTGTATGTTTTAAGGATTCTTTCACACTTTCAACAACAAAAACTGCCTGTTCTTCAGTCATTGTCGGAAACATTGGAAGAGTAACAACTTGTTTTGATACCTGTTCAGTTACAGGAAGATCTCCTTCCTTACATCCATATGTTTGTGAATAAAAGTCATGAAGGTGTACTGGAGGATAAAAGTGAACACTTGCTTCAACTCCACGCTCACGTAAAGACCGAACAAAAGAATCTCTGTCTATATTTTCGTCAACTTGAATTACATACATTTGATATGTATGCATCGCGTTGGGATGCTCAATTGGCGTACGTATACCATCAACAGTGGAAAACTCTTTTGAAAAGTATGATGCTATACTTCTTCTTTTTTCATTTAAATTCTCTAGTTTGCTCATCTGAACAATACCTAAAGCTGCTCCAATCTCACTCATGCGAAAGTTATATCCCGACATCGTTGCCACCCTTGCCCAAGGAATATCAGAAAGCGAGCGATCATGAGCACTAGTAGTAACACCATGTCCTCTTATAGTCTTCACATACTTTGCAACAGACTCATCATTTGTAGTGACCATGCCGCCTTCACCAGTGGTAATATTCTTAGTAGGGTAAAAACTAAAACATCCAATACCAAAAGAGCCTGTTTTTCTATTATTCCAAGTGCTTCCTATTGCTTCCGCAGAATCTTCGATAACATGAATATTATATCTTTCTGCTATGTTCATGATGTCGTCCATATTGCAAGATTGCCCCGCAAAATGTACAGGCATGACCGCAACAGTCTTCAACGTTATTTTTCTCTCAAGATCTTCAACATCAATATTCAACGTGTCAGGATTTATATCTACAAAAACTGGGGTGCACCCCGCATTAACAATAGCATTAGCAGAAGCTGGAAAAGTAAAACTGGGAAGAATCACTTCTCCCCGGGATTTAACACTCATAATGGCAACCTGAAGCGCAGCGGCGCATGAATTAAGAGATACTGCATACTTGACATCGTGATATTGTGCGAAAATCTCCTCAAACTGTTTCACTTTAGGACCGTGAGCAAGCCATCCAGATTCCAGCACTTCACGAACAAGATTAAATTCTTTGTCATCAATGGCCGGCCTGCAAAGAGGAACTATTATCATAAATTCCACACCTTCTTATAATACTGTATGTACTTCTCGACGCCGTCATCAAGAGAATATTTAGGATCAAAATTCAATAATCTTTTCGCTTTCGAAATATCAAGACTTCCCCGTCTTGGAAGGGAGTCATCGGCTCTGCCAATCTTTACCCTAACATTTGAAAAATGGTTCTGAATTATACTCAAAAGTTCACCAAGAGTTCTGCCCTCACCCCTGCTTATATTAAAAGTTTCATTCATTACATCATTAGAGACAGTTGCCGCAGAAGCCAAACCTTCAGCAATATCTTCTATATACGTAAAATCTGCACAAATAGTAGGATCACGAACTTCTATTTCTTCGCCTCGTATAGCCCCCTCAATAAATTTCTGAACAACACGTTCATTAATATCAGTAGGTCCGTACACTGCCTGTGGGCGAACAATAATAAAAGGAATTTTAAACTGTTTACACAACGCCCTTGTTAATTCTTCACCAGCAAGTTTTACTCCTGCGTAGACACCTTTAGGATTCTTTGGATGATCCTCAGATGCTGGAACTTGTTGAAAATCACCATACACTGTACTGGAAGAAATATATATGAATCGTGTATTTTCCTGTTTTTTAAATTTAGCAATATCATACATGGCCTGAATAATTGCTCCGGTAGACTGAATACCCATAATAGATTCTTCAACGTAATCATTTGAAACATTAGCAAGGGGAAGCCCTCCAAGATGAACAACAACTCCGGGCTCTGAACGCTCCAGCGCATTTCTTACCTCTCGATAATACGCAGCGTTTCCACGAATAACAGGAACATCTTCAAGACCTTTAAAACGAGTTTTCAAAGCAATACTTCTATGATCTCCATTACTCAATGTAGGGATGTATTGTGAAAAAGAATCAAAAATTGTTGGTTCTGCACCTCTGTTTATTAGTGCCTTTGCAGTATGGGCGCCAATAAATCCTGCGCCGCCCACCAGAAGAACTTTATGAGAACCGCCCATTATAAAGAACTTGTTATAGTTTTATTTAAATCTTGTGAACACATACTAAATGACTATTATGAACATCGTACACTAGTTTTAAAAAAAAAACGTTCAACATCAGAACATGATTAAAAGAATGTACATATTATCACAGTTATTCTCAGAAGGAAAAGGCTCATTCATAGGCTTTGTTGAAGATCTTGCAAAATATGCATCGACACGAGGATACGCGGTCACAATTCTTGCACAAAAATCTTCAAAAAATGAACCAACAAATGAAGATACATTATATGCAAAAATTCATAAAATTCCTGCATTTAGCACACCAATATTCTCAACATTCTTTCAAACAATATATTATGCATTAAAAACGAGAATCTATCTCTTGAAAGAGAAAATAAATAATAGTGATACTATCTTAGCTAATGGATTCACACCATTAGGAATAATTGACAAAAAATATATAATAAGAGCCCCAGACCAGCCAGTTCTGACAATACTAAAAAATTTCAAACTATCAAACACCAAAGAAAAATACACCACTAAGATTGCAAGGTTCATACACTTCATCATACTTTATCCGATAGATGCACTCGTCATGAAAAAGGCGACAGGAATAATATTCTCATCAAATAAGAATAGAACTGAAAATATATATTGGTACAATGTTGCGAAAACGCCGCACATTATTCCAAATAAAGGAGTGCGAGAACAGTATTTTACGACAAAGAAAATAAATACTAACAAAAAAATCGTGAATCTGCTGTTTATATCTAGCAATACAGAACGTCTAAGAAAAGGAGCAGATACGCTGGAAAAAGTATTACCGTTCATATTTGAAAAATACTCCTATGTAAAATTGTTACATATAGGGGGAACATTCAAATGGAATGTCCCAGAAAAGTATGCAAAACGAATAACATCCGTCGGTAAGATTAATAACAAACTCATGCCAAAATACTATTTAATGACAGATATATTTGTGATGTCATCAATATGTGAAGGCGTGCCCGCGGCGCTCTTAGAAGCAATGGCATCAGAAACTACAATAATATCAAGCGATATTGACGGAATAAATGATTACATAACACACAAAAAAGAAGGATACATATTCTCCCGAGGAGATCATGAGGAACTTAAAAAGGGCATTATTTTTTTACTTGACAATCCACATTTTCGAGACCAGTATGCAAAAGCTGCGAAAAGAAAAGCAGAGCAGTTTTCCAACAAGAAATATCTTCCAAAATTATTGAAATTTATGGTATGAACCAGAACTTGCCTGAAAACTTTGAGTTACAAGATACAGCTTTTTTAGCATATCTAATGAGACCAAGGCACTATTTTAAATCTTGTGAAGAGTGAATAAGTCCGGAAACTTTCACGTTCACAACGTTTATAAATTATTGTTTCAACTTTTTCTCATGAAGAAACTTTCTGTTTGTCCTGTTTGTGATAAAAATACAATTGTTTTTGCATTCAAAAACAAGGATCGCATTCATAACATTTCTGGAGAGTTTCTTCTTTGGAAATGTACACGCTGCGGGGTCTTTTTTGTTAATCCCCAACTATCACAGAAAGAATTAATTCCATTTTATAGCACTAATTATTATAGTTTTAATGTTGTGGATCTGAAGAATCCTGTACGAATATTTGAGTTATGGTACATAAAAAATATTCTTATCAATCAACATTTTTTTGTTCGTTTTTTAGCGATATGTTTGAACCCTCTTCTTATTATATTAAAAGTTATCAAAGTGCGCAAGTTTCCTTATTTGAAGGGTGGAACACTTCTTGATGTTGGTTGCGGTTCCGGAGAGTTTCTTGCAAAAGAAAAATATGCGGGCATGAATGTTATTGGTGTTGATCCATATGCGAATTCAAAACAGTTTATGGAGGGTATTAGTGTGTATTGTACAACACTTGAAAAAGCTCCCATACCTATCAAAAGTGTGGATATTATAACTCTCAATCATGTTCTAGAACACGCAGAAAACCCCAAAAAGATGTTAAGTAATGTGTACGCACTTCTGAAGCATACTGGCACCGCGGTCATTGCAGTACCAAACACAAAGTCTCCAACTGCAAAACTCTTTGGAAAATACTGGGTGCATTGGGACACACCTAGACACCTTATACTGTATACTCCTTCGGCTCTAAAGTTACTTGTTGAAAGAATGGGATTTTCTGTCCTGTCAGTGAAAAATGTGTCTTCCTGTAGTGCGATGCGGGATTCTCTTTTGAATTTGCTAAAAGAACGAAAATACCCCCATTGGATGATTAGTATTTTACAACTCAGAATTGTTTTGCCTCTTCTCTGGCCATGGTATAAAAGCATGTGCATAGTAACGGGTGCAGGAGAGCACATGGAATTTATGCTTCAAAAGGTGCGAGAATGAGTTATGTTCGTCTTTTTGCTCATGGATTTGCATGGAATATTATAATGAGTGTTCTTGTAGGATTCAGCGGTTTTTTTCTTCGCATTCTTCTCGCACGCAATTTTTCTCCCGCGGAGTTCGGGTTATTTTTTGCAGTGTTAGCTTTTCCTACATTATTCGGTTCTCTGAAGCATCTCGGCGCGGGAGCAGTTCTTACGCGTGAGGCAACGGAAGCATTTGCTCAAAAACATCCAGAACGAATCCATATGCTGGTACGAGCATTTATCTATATAGAAATTCTTTGTTATGGAACTGTGATTGGAATTCTTTTTATTTTTGCAAAAACTCTTTCGATTTATTATTTTCAGTCACCTGTTGCCGAAACACTCTTAAAAATTCTTCTTACCGCTTCTTTCTTCACAATTTTTGACTCTGCATTTAATGGTGTGTTTATTGCTCACAAAGATGTGCGTGCAGTGACTGTCTTGAATGGACTGAAACCGGTGCTTATATTCTTATTCACATCAGTTTCTCTTTTTTTTGATAACTCTCTTTTAACTCTTTCTTTTACATATGCTGTCGTTTCTTTTTTTATAACAAGTTTGTATTTCGTTAAGTATCGTCGAATTATGTATGCTGTTCCAGTTGTTTCCGAACCATTGGCTCCCATCATGAAAAAATTTCTTTTTGGCGGGTTTCCCGTTTTTGCGGGAGTTTTAAGTGGGTCATTACTCGGGAATGTTGAAACAATGGTTTTAACAGCGACGCGTACATTAAGTGAGGTTGGTATTTTGAATGTAGTCATGCCAATAGCAGATGCTCTTCAGAGGGTGATGAATGCCTCTATTTTTCTTGTCATCCCCATCTCCGCTGAGCTTTTTCTTTTGAATCGTTCTCATTTTTCTCTTAATATTTCCCGTATACAAAAGTATGCGACTATTGTTATTATTCCCGGAATTGTTCTTTTGCTTACATTTAGTTCTTGGATTCTCCTTCGTTTTTTTGGTGAGAAGTACATTCTTGGATCCCTGGCACTTCAACTTTTTTCCATTGGAGTCCTTCCGTCCCTCTGGTTTGTTATTAATAGTAATATCCTTCTTGGAATCGGAAAATATGGTATGTATGGTCTCATAAACACTATTGTGGCAGTTATAAGTCTTTCTCTCAATATTCTTCTTAGTGCAGCTATGGGAGTGGATGGTGTTGCTCTTGCTAATTTGATAACATTTTGTATAGGTGCCATTGTTACAACAATATTCCTTTATAGGATTCAGCAGTACGTTATTCCATGGATACATTTATTTAAATCAGTCATTGCAGGCGTTGTAGCATACGAGTTTATGAGAACAATTCTTCCTGAAAGCATATCTATCCTCTCTGTGATTTTTGTTGGTTTGTCTGGAATAATCTTGTATGGTTTTCTTCTTTTTCTTTTCAGAGTTGTCACTTTTGGAGAAGTTCGAAGGATTTTGTCAAATATTCCTATCAGTGATAAATTGTTTCCCGAACAATTGATAAAAAAGGGAGAATTGTAATGGAACACAAAGAACGCATAATTTTCTTTTGCCAATCAAACCGTGAAAAGCAAATCTCTGGCAAAATATCAGATACTCTTCTTTTTGGTTTGAATCATCAGCCCCATCCAGTCACATATGTTGGATGGCCAACATTCTTTATAACTCGTGCTCTTGCACACTTTTGGTTTCCATTGTATACTCTTTTACTTGCGCTACGGTACCGTTTTTCCGGCGATATATTTATTGTTCAAGATGCATTTATTGGAACAATCGGTCTTTTACGACGTTTGCATCTCGTACCAAAGACAATTTTTCTCAATATCGCATTTTATTCCATATATAATAAAAGCGGATTGTTAGGAAAAAAATATCTTCTGATGGCCGCTAAAAGTGTTGATGGTACAATAATTCTTAGAAAAAATTACCATCCGTTTAATAAAAACCCTCCAAATACATTTTTCATACCTCTTGGAATTGATACTACATACTTTGTTCCAAGTGCCAAGCAGAAAGAGTTCATAATTTCCGTAGGACGCGCGGAAAGAGATCATATGCGGGTTCTTAAGATAGCCCGTCGGACAGGAATGCCTTTTGTTGTTGTTACGGGAAAAAAAGATGCCGTACAAAATACCGTTCCAAATGTGGCAATGTTTCAGGAGATACCACTACAAAAATTGAGAGAACTATATAGTGAGTGCAAGGCTGCGCTTATACTATTTAAACCGGATCCAACAGGAATGGCATTTGGAGGACAAACTGTGGTATTAGAGCTCCTTTCAATGAATAAGCCCATAATTATAAATCATGCCGACTGGTTGAGAGACTATGGACTTGATAGAAATCCTAATATTACTATCGTTAAGACAGACGATGATGTTGTCAAAGCGCTCGGTGCGGTACGACCATACGAATCGCACACATTCATAGAGCACAAATTAAGTACGAAAACATTCGGAAAAAAAATACACAAAGTCATTGATCATGTACTGGCATCACATGATGTAAAGGAATCAGATAGTATTTTTTATTAAGTTTTATGTTGTTGAGGAACCTTCGAGACAATATATGCGACACTGCCATATCCATACTCAAATACTCGTCTGAATTCAAACTCTTTATTCTTTTTACAAAAATCGAAAAATGCACCGGCAACACCTTTGCTTTTGTCTCCATGATATGCAAAAAAATCATCCAGAATAATAATCGTTCCTTGTTGTAATCCCTGTTTGATATATTGAAGTGCAAGGCGCGCTGGCTGTTTCATATCACAATCTATAAACACTACGCGAATTTTTTTTATATTTATGGAAGTACAAGATTTTTCTTTCAGAGTGCTTTCAAAAAATCCGGGAACAAGAATAACCTTTCTGTTTCCTGATTTTTTTTTAATGTACCTAATAACTTTTGATCCCTGAACCGAGAATGTATTGTCTACGAAAAAATGATGTGAATCTTCGGCATTAACTTCACCAAAGCCTTGAAATGAATCAAACCCATAAAATGTTATCGGTGTAGGGCTTATAGGAATGCTTTTATCATACGCCCGCATGGCACAAACAAATGAACCCCCGGTAAAAACTCCAAATTCACAGTAGTCCCCTTCAACATTTTCAAGAGCAGTGAGATAAAATGCCTTTTTAATTGCTTGATATTTAGCATAATTGTGCTCAAGAACTGTCGGTATCTTCATCAAGAACCATGATATGATATCTTGAAAAATGAATGTTCTTTTTACGAGAGAAAAAATGCTGTGTGTGTTCATAAATGAGCGTTAAATGAGTAATATTATAAATCTTTCTTCGTGTTTGATTTTATATTAATCATCTTTCGAAAGAATTTTTTGTATGCGTTACCGAAATGATAGCAAATTTTGCATTCTCAAAAACTACTGTTCCAGTTATAGGAAATGAATCAACTCCTTTTCTTATAAGAATGTAATCAAGTTTGTATGTTGGATGTGCCGTGCTCATCTTGAGATACTTTGTTCTTGCACCCTTTTTTGTTTCAATAACTTGAGTAAACTCTTCCTCTTGTGCCATTCCAAAAATAGGAGAGGAAACCAATTTTCCAAAAAAGCTTGCCTTTGTATACGGTCTTGAAGTTATTTTATTGACTTCTTTTAATATACTTTGGTCATCTTTCATCAAGAGTCGCTGACCTTCTATTACTCGTTGTGTTAGCTCATCGTAAGAAATGCTCGTCTTGTAAGAATCACAATAATAAAGTCTAACCGGCGTCCAAAGTAATATTTCTTCCTGGAGCGAAGAATCCGCAATGTATACATCTCGAACTGTATTATGGGCACGCATCCATTCGAGCGCTTGTGAAAATTCCGGATTAATTGCTGCCCGCCCTATGAGAGAACTGCTTGCCAAACCATTCAACAGAAGAAAAGATCCAACCGCTACGGCAAGAAACGCAACAACATATTTTTTTGCTACTTCTTTTTTGAGATAATCTTTGAAAATTACAATAATTGTTAACGGAACAATTATGTCATACACTATATTAACAATATTATTCGATAATGGGACAGGAAGGAATATCTGCATATTACTCGCGACAAAGGCGCTTAATATTATGGCGGTGAAAAAAACCTTCCATGGTACACTACATCTTGATTTGTAAAGAATCGCTGCACATAGGACAAGTATAATAGAAAAGAATGCTGATGGAAAGAAAAATTGGTAACCTGTTGCAATAACATACTTGTATGCAATTTCCAAACTATTTGACGTTGCTACAACCTTCATTGAGTGTATTGCAAACGGAATTACTATAATGAGCGAAGAAAGAATAGTTATGGCAATGTCTCTCCATTCACTTCTTTTTTTGAATATATAATAAAGGCATATGAGCCCCATTGTGGTGTACAATATCATTGCCGGAAAGAGATGAATATAAATTGATGTTCCTAGTAGAATACTCAAAAAAAACATTCTGATTCTTCTCGGAACTGAAGAAAGATACACATATGCGAACAGAAAAATATAAATGTAAACAAAGACTCGTGCAACGGTTATTTTCGTTGTGAAACCGTATACTTGTATCAGCGAAGAATAGAGAAGATCGGTGCTTCCAACAGTAACAAAACGAAAGACTGCTACTGCATATCGCCTCAAAGTTTCGATGTCATACAGCGGACCCCAAAATATGGCACCATATATCAATCCATAAATAGGATGCATTTCTCGTTTAAATAGAAGCACCACAATAATCAGCGCTATACTCATAAATAATAAATTTCCGACAAAGTGTGAGTAAAAAGGATTATTGATTGCCCTATGTATAAATCCATACAATGCATAACCAGCATGTACGCGCGGATACAGTGCATTACTTTGTTCGTAAATGCATACATCTTTGCTGATTGACCCTGTATCTTTAAACTCATCCACAGGGATAAAGTATCCTGCACGATGCTGATCTGTGCCTGCGGGGTGCAACGTAAGATAGTAATTACCGCCACTGAACAAAATTGGAACAACAAAAAATAAGTTTGCGATAAGAACTATAAGCACCCCAATGAACATCATACTTTTTTTATTCACATTATTCCCTCATAATTTTTCTCAGCGCCAAGATGTACAAGAATGTTCTCTTTATAAGTTTCCATCGTGCTTTTATGCTAGTGTTCCAATGAGATACTCCGTGAATTCTTTTTTGAACGACAACCGGGATAGTAAGAATTTTTAATCCCATTTTTTTTGCCTGTGCATAAAAAAACAAATCAAGAGAAAAATCATCAGGAAACGTTTTCAGGCTCTCAAAAAATTTTCGATGAAACAATTTCGGCTGGGCTGCAATATCTACAAGCACTGTTTGCAAAGCCATAGACGCCACGAATGCCATTGCAGAAGTGAAAAAAATATCGGAAAAAGGTCTTCCTTGTCTTCTTCCCTTGAGAAAACACTGTTCCGGGTCTCTTTGTTTTTGAATCAATTCAAAAGCTCGAACGATGTCTGCAGGATCTGTCTGCATATCAGCATGAGTCCACCCAATGAATGTTCCACGCGCATTTCTTAATCCTTGAACGATGCCATATCCATACCCCCGATTCTTTTCCACCCTTACCGTCCGTATAAACGAGTATTTTGGAAGTATTTCCGCGAGAACCTTTTGTGTGCCGTCCGTCGAGCCATTATCAACAAGAACGAGTTCCATGCCTGAAATATGAACAGATGCAACGCGCGATGCAATAAGAGGAATATTCTTTTCCTCATTGTAACAGGGTATTATGAGTGAAAGATTAATGCCAGATTTCATGCTTCTTCGGAAAAGGGAATTGTAGTTATAAAGTTTATGCTAATTAAAGTTTATGCCATTATTGGGAGTGCTCCTTTTTGTGCACGTCGTGATAAACTGTATAATCCTATTGTTGTACTCCAAGTGTTCTTGCGCTTTTGAAATATTCATTTTTTGTGGTGTCATCCTTTTCCTGTAAATCTCTGCGGTATGTTTCAAACTGGCTTCAAGATTTACATTTGGCCGATGCAATCACAATAATTATAAAGTTTATGCTATTCCGTAGTTCAGTAATGCAAAAAATAAATTTCGTGTTAGATGTTGATGGAGTACTAACTACTGGACAGTTTCTCTATTCAGCAAAAGGAAAAGAATACAAAATATTCGGAGCGCATGACGCTGATGGACTAAAAAAAATAAAAGACAGAGTTAACATTACGTTCATATCGGGGGATCATAGAGGGTTTTCGATTACTGAAAAAAGAATTAATGACATGAAATTCACCGTTGCACTCGTTCCCGAAGAAGAACGATTTCAGTATATTAAGGAAAAATTTGGTTTTGAGAATACTATATTTATGGGTGATGGAATTTATGATGCGCCAATACTCAAGGCGTGCAAATTTGGGATAGCACCCTCAAACGCCCGAAAAGAAGCAAAGGAATCGGCGCAATTCATCACTGAATCAAAAGGTGGAGAGGGGGCGGTATGTGATGCATGTCTTGAAATTGAAAGAAGATTTCTTTCATAGATGCATCCTCCATTAGTTTTAAAAACGTGAACCCGCTGCGCTTTCAGCGGTAGATCCATGAAAACACTCATCCTGATTCCGAGTTCTCGGTATGTAAGCGATGAACTAAAATTTGATGTAGGAGAAATACCACCGGTACTCATTCCTGTACAAGGAAGATTACTGATTGAGCATATAAAAGAAAGTTTCGATGCCTATCCTGGAGAAAAGATATTTCTTATTACTGTCTGTCAAGGAGCAGAAAAAGTGAGAGAACAGGTATCCCGGCTCAATTGTGATAACATCAAAATTGTGAATGTGTCTGGAGAAAAGGATCTTGGGGGCACTATGCATGAAGTTTTTCAAAATTTAAACCTACAGGAATATGATAAACTCATCATAAATTTTGGTGATACTCTTATTCAGCATCCTCCTTTGGAAAAAGAGTATATTCTGTATAAGGATATTGAAGAAACATTTCGGTGGACAACGTTCCAGATGTTAAATAATAAAATAACAAAAATTGTGGACAAGAAACAATCAGATTCTTTTGGAGTGAGTCACGTCATCGTGGGATTTTTTTCGTTGAACAATCCTATACTTTTCGCGTCGAAACTCTCCAAAAGTATGTCCATAAATGGCGGTCTTGACTCTTTCTATTTGGCTCTCAGAGAATATCTTGCCCAAGTTGATTATCAAGTGATCCCAGTTCATACGTGGTATGATTTTGGTCACCTCGACAACTATTTTGAAACTAAGAAATTATTTCTCAACAAACGATTCTTCAATGAGATTCACGTCAGTGAAAAACGTGCTGTTGTGGAGAAAAGAAGCAAGAATGCTGATAAATTTATCGGAGAAATACAATGGTATAAGAAACTTCCACCAGCACTAAAGTTTCTTGTTCCTCAAATATTTGAATATTCCTGTGAAAAGGATGCTCCCTTTCTTCAAATGGAATACTATGGATATCCAAGTTTAAGTGACATCTATTTGTTCGGAGGTCATAAACTTGATGTTTGGAACAAAATATTTAATACAGTTTTCTCTTGCATAGAAGAATTGAAAATGTATCGTATATCCGAGACTTCTGAAACTATAAATTCTGCTCTCGAGGAAATGTACATAAAAAAAACGTGTGATCGTTTAAACGTCATGCGCAATGAACCTGCATTTTTTGATTTATGGAAAAATCCTGTGTTTATTAATGGCGTTGAATATAAGTCACTCGATACATATATACAAATGCTTTCAACACTATTTGATACGCTATTTCGTAACAGTATTAGTGAAATGTCTATTATTCACGGAGATTTTTGTATTTCAAATATATTGTTTGATCTCCGCAGCGGAATAATAAAACTTATTGATCCCCGAGGAAAATTTGGAAGTTTCAAACTTTATGGAGATTATAGATATGATCTGGCAAAATTGTCTCATAGTTTTAATGGAAAATATGAAGCGATTATCAATGATATGTTTTCTCTCACGAAAAACGGTAATTTAATAACATACAAGTATAACTTGTCAGCGTATCATCAACAAATCACTGATATGTTCAATAAAACACTTGAGAAACATTACTATCCTGAAGATGTTCTTGCAATCCGATGTATTGAAGCATTACTGTTTTTGAGCATGATTCCGCTGCACTCCGACTCAAAAAATAGGCAAATACTTATGCTGGCAACAGGCATAGAAAAATTACATGCCGTTCTTTTAGATCCGAAAATGAATTTTGATTTGAAATTATTATTAAAAACGAGCGGACATAATACCAGTGACTTTAGTCCGCTCGTTTTTAATTCCAAAAACTCGCTTGGTCGCGAGTTTTTGTTATCTCAAGGAAAAAACATGAATGTTATTATAACCATGGCCGGAGAAGGTACCCGCTTCAAAAACATTGGTTTTACAGTACCAAAACACGAAATTGTTGTTCGAGGAAAAACACTTTTTGAGTGGTCAATGTTGTCACTAAAAAACTTCTTTGATAAAAGATTTATTTTTATTGCAAGAGAATCACACAATCCGGGAAAGTTTATTGCGGAAGAATGTGCAAAAATCGGCATAACAAACTATGAAATCGTGCCCATAAACATACTTACTGATGGTCAAGCAACAACGGCACTGTTCGCGGAGCAATATATTCAAAACAAAGATGACGAAATTATTATTTATAATATTGATACCTACGTTGAACCCGAACAAATCCACCCGCGCATGATTCGCGGCGACGGGTGGGTTCCTGCATTTGAAGCAGAAGGAACCAGATGGAGTTTTGTGCGTTTTGACGAAGGCAAACGAGTAACTCACATAGTTGAAAAAGAAAGAATCAGCTCTTATGGAACAATAGGTCTTTACTACTTCAAATCGTGGAAATTGTACACTCATTGCCATGCAACATTTCCATTTCCCGCCGGAAAGGAGAAATATATAGCTCCCCTCTACAATGTTCTCTTGGACGAGAAGCGTGAAATCTATACAGATATTATTCATCCAACAACAGTACACATTCTCGGAACGCCAGAAGACATACAACAATTCGCACCAGAATTTCTTCAGGATCAGAATGCTGTCTTTCAAAAGTAAGAAGCGTAAAGGTTCAGATTTCGGCGCGGCGATAAACTCGCACACGCAGTATTCTCCAAACACTTTTTTTGGCGATGTGGCCCGTTCATTCTTTGTTCTTTCATACACCTACCCTCTTTACTATTTCTCGAATACGATGAAGAGTTGTGTGTTCACGAACAACTCTACTATATCCTGCTTGTGTGATCTTTAAACGTTCTTCATCATGTACGAGATAATAATCGATAAGTTCCTTCAGTTCTTGTTCATCCTTGTAGGTAATGAGCTCTTTTCCTCGATGAAATAATTTATCAACATCACGATATACATCAGTCAACTGAAAAGATTTTGAAGCAGGAATTTCAAATGTTCGAGGATTTGGCATGATAAAACTCTTCGATGCGCCATGAGGGTTCAACACTATTTTTGATTGATTAAACAATCGAACCATCTCATGAATATTTACTGAAGGAAGAGAAATACGAGAAATCTCTTTTGGAGATTTATCCCATCCAGGACCCGCAATCAATAATTTTCTATTCATAAATTTCTGCATGAGCGAGATGCGATTTCCATATGCGGTACCAACCATACATATATCGGAAGGAAATGTTCTCTCTTCAAGAAGGATGCGTTCTCGGTGAACTCCCAAAGGGTCTGCTCCTGCAGGAAGATAATATGAATAAGGATTGAATTCTTTCAAACGATCAACATATTGATGATCAAACGTAAAAAATGCATCGTATTCTGAAATATTTTTTATTGCATTAAATTTTTGAATTTCTCCAAAAGGCTCATCAGGATCCCAGTTTACTGTTTTACAACCGGAAGCATTAATCTTTTCAATAGTTCCGGGAAGAATAGTTTCCCCTTTTGCAACGAAGACGAGATCTGCAGGCCAAGACTTCGCGGCTTTTACAAGGGAGTTATTCAACAAACGGTTTGTAAAAGAAAACTTTTGGAGATGATTTCTTCGGTACCGAAATGATCTTACCGTATGACCTAAAGATTCAAAAGCAGAGAGAATCTGATATTCCCAAGA
Organism: uncultured Methanosarcinales archaeon; assembly: GCA_964373285.1. Lineage (GTDB taxonomy): Archaea > Nanobdellota > Nanobdellia > Woesearchaeales > ARS49 > JACQMS01. The sequence continues at coordinate 5,987 of CAYJTR010000002.1, read as the reverse complement.
AGGATATGAACAACCGAGAGGATCAACAATTAAAACATTCATATGTTTTGAAAAAACGCCTCTCGCTTAAATAGCTTTTGTATGTCTCTACCAGTCTTATAAACTCTGCGTGTTGACTGCTGAGATGTACACATCTAAGATTCTATCAGCTATTTTGTCCCAAGAATATGTTTCTTCAATTAATACCCTTCCATTTTTTCCAAGTTTTTTCGTGTCTGAATCAAGCATTTTCAATATTGCCCTCGCCATATCTTTAGGATCTGCGGGGTTGCACAAAAATCCAGTTTTTCCTTCTTTAACAATCTCCGGAATTCCTCCAACATTCGTTCCTACTAATGGTTTTGCGCACGATAGTGACTCTAATCCTGAAAAACTGACAGACTCTTTTAATGACGGAAGTATGGTAAAATCGCAGGATGTATAATATTCCGGCAGTTCTGAATTATTCTTTGGACCTAAAAAATATATATATGTTGAGAATTTTTGTGATATAATTTTTAGTGCCTCCTCTTTCGTCATACCCGGTCCTATAAAAACAAATTTTATATCTTTTCTTTTTTTTACTACATAAGGTATTGACTGTAGGAGATATTTCACTCCATTTTTTTCCGCATCGAGTCTCCTGATGCACAACGCTATTTTATCTTTAGCAGAGATTTTTGTAATGGCACGGATATAATCATTTTTTTTCGGTTTAAATCTAAAATGATCGATACCATTAGGTATGTACATTGCTTTCCTGCCTGGTTGTACACTTTCTGTTTCATGAGTTAATTCTTTACTGGAACAGATTATCCCTTTGCATTGGGAAAGAGATAATCTTGCAACAATGCGGTACATAACATTTGAAAGACCATTTAGAAAATGACTTTCATGAACTGTTGAAACAACAGGTTTTCTTGTTATTAAACTTATAAAACTTCCAATAGTTGTGATGGGAACCACTGAATGTGTGTGAATTAAATCAAAATCATTTCTATGACTCAGTATGTACATTATTCCTTTACTCCAAGAAGTTATTACTGGCCACCAAAATTTTGGTGAACTTAGGACCGCTATGGAAGTCGGTAATTTTTTTTGTTTTTTTGACAATAACCAATAAATTTGTATTCCATCTCTTATTTCAACTCTTGCCGGCGGCATCATTCCTGGAGAATATCTTGCGACTACCTGTACAGTATGCCCTTTTTTAACTAACATTTTTGACAATTCATAAACGTATGTTTCTATACCCCCAAGTGTTGGTGGAAAAAAAGCAGATAACATCAATATTCTCATTATTGCTCCCTCATCAATACAATGTCTAACAAACAAAAAAATAAGAGTACATTACCCACGCACTTGTTACAACGAAACACTATTTAAACTTTTTGAAATCAAATTCTGAAAAAATAGTTCACGAACAAAATATCATAAGATTTAAATGGCATAATTTTTTTAGGACTGTATGAAAGTAGTTAGTATAGTTGGCGCCAGACCAAACTTTGTGAAGATTGCACCAATTATAAAAGAGTTCGAAAAACATCCGGAAATAACAAACTATCTCGTTCATACCGGACAACATTACGATTTTGAGTTATCAAAGCAATTCTTTGAAGACTTATATATTCCAGAACCAGACCTTAACTTAGAGGTTGGTAGCGGGCTTCACGGAGAACAAACAGCAAAAGTGTTAGAAAAGTTGGAAAAGGTTCTCATAAAAGAAAAACCTGATCTTGTTTTAGTTGTTGGTGATGTCAACTCAACATTAGCAGCAACTCTTTGCGCCGCAAAATTAAATATAAAAGTTGCACATGTTGAAGCAGGATTGAGAAGTTATGATAAAACTATGCCCGAAGAGATAAACAGAATTGTCACAGACCACTTGGCAGATATTTTGTTTACCACATTTGAAAGTGCAAGCAACACGCTTCAAGGAGAAGGTATTGACAAAAACAAAATTCATTTCGTTGGTAATGTCATGATTGACTGTTTAATTATGAGTTTGCCAAAGATTAACGAGACAACTATATTATCTGAACTCGGCTTAAAAGCAAAAGAATACTGTGTTGTTACAATGCATAGACCAAGCAATGTAGATATAAAAGAATCATTGGTTTCATTTATTGAAACTCTCAAAGAAATAGGAAAAAATATTAAAGTAGTTTTTAGTATACATCCACGAACGCAAAAGAGTCTCGAAACATTTGGATTATATGATGATTTGAAAAATCTTGAAAATACTATACTGATCAAACCGATGAGTTATACAAGCTTCATTTCTCTTTTAAATAATTCAAAATTTGCGCTGACTGATTCGGGAGGGATACAAGAGGAAACAACATTTCTGAATGTTCCATGCATAACTCTAAGGGAGAATACTGAAAGACCTGAGACTGCAAATCATGGAACAAATGTGATAACTGGAAATAATAAAGAAAAGATTCTTGAACAAGTAAAACTGATATTGGATAATAATTTTAAGAAAGGTGTTGTTCCCCCGTTGTGGGACGGAAAAGCTTCTGAAAGAATTGTGAAAGTGCTAATTGATGAACTTGCAAAGGTGCGCTTTCAAAATAGAACAATGTTGGTTACTGGTGGATGCGGCGCCATTGGTAGCATATTAGTTCACGAACTTGTTAAGCTGGGCTCTAAAGTTGTTGTTGTTGATGACTTAAGCTCAGGATTCATTGAAAATTTACCAAAATCAAAATCGGTGGTTTTTTTCCAAGGAAGTATTCTTGATGATGTCATTTTAAATAAAGTATTTGATGAAAAACCTGAAGTTGTTTTCCATCTGGCAGCAAGATTTGCGAACCAGAATTCGGTCGAAAATCCTGTTGAGGACCTTAAAACTAATATCTTGGGAACATTAAAACTGCTTCAGTATGCAGTTGGTTCAGCAGTTAAAAGATTTGTTTACGCATCATCATCGTGTGTGTATGGAAATAAAGAAGGAGAACTTAGTGAAAGTGACGTTTATTTTCAACTTGACACCCCCTATGCAATATCAAAACTGGCCGGAGAATACTACGTGAGATTTTTTCAAAGTTTTCACGGACTCAACACGGTTATTCTGAGATATTTCAACTCGTATGGTCCAATCGAAAGACCTGGAAGGTATAGAAATGTGATCCCAAATTTTATATCTAAAGCACTGAACAACGAATCGTTAGTCATTACCGGAACAGGTAATGAAACAAGGGATTTCACATACGTGTTTGATGTCGTTAATGCAACAATAGAAGCCGCGGTCAAAGAAGAAGCAATCGGAGGAATATTTAACATCGGCAATGGAAAAGAAGTGAGTATTATAGAACTTGCAAATATAATTAACAAACTTACAAACTCGAGCGCAAAAGTGATTTTAACTCCAAGAAGAGCATGGGATCATGTACTGAGAAGGAAAGCGAACATTTCAAGAGCAAAAACAATTCTTGGATATTCACCAAAAACCTGTTTAGAAAAAGGACTTGCGCAAACAGTTGAATGGTTTAGACAGAACAAGATTTAATAACAGTATTCAAGTGCTCTTCAATGCCCCTATTAAAGCGTCGCGCGTATTCCCAGACATTAGTTGCTAAACTCAATCATTCTTAGCACTCAAAATTCTATCTTCCAATTTTTCTGTGGTTTTCAAGTCTTGTGTCGTGGCTTCTTGATTTTCGTTTTTAACATCTTTTTGTGGTGTTGTTGGGCTTCCTGCTGTTTCTTGGGATCCTTGTATGGTGTTTTTTTCTTGACTGCACCCTGCGAGTGTTAGTATTATGATTAACAATATTATGATGCCTGTAAATACTTTTTTCATTGTTTCGCCTCGACGCTTTTGAAAGTTTTTCTTTTTGTGGAAAGCACCCTGAGGTCGAAATCCAATAAATCCTCTACGCGAGCGCGTTACGCGGGGTTGTCCCTTACGGGGACGTAGCGCCCGCTTATTCCTGTCGGGGATTTCGAAGGTGCTTTCCACTTACGTTTTTCTTTTGGGTTTAAAAAGTTAGTTGCTTCAAACAAGCCGAAAGCTCCGCGCTTTAGTGCAGAGACAGTCCACATTTCTTTCACTTTTTGAGCTGTGTATTGTGGCACAACACTCGGCGTAGTTTTTGCTAACTACGGAAGCACAGAAATTCTAATACTATTTAAAAATAGTAAATTAGCGAAAGTTTTTAAAATGGGCGCAGATTTTCGTATTGAGAAGCACTTCGGGGGATGTGCTTCAAAGAAGTAATAGTTTGCCCGGTATATGAACAGGGCCAAACCATTTCATAAACCACCTGGGAAAACAAAGTTTATATGCCTGAATGAGTTGTCTAAAACCAGAAGGAGTAATGAAAATGAAGAACGTCCCTGAAGATAAATTACAGTTTTATGGCGAACAGCACCAAAGGTTAATGTGTTTGAGAAACCAATTACAGACAGCAATAGGTGATTCCGGGGTTAATTTAAGTTCATTGTCCCAGATAGAATTTGAAGTTGTTAAAGAAGCATTCAGAATCATTGCTGAACAAGGTAATGATGTTCTCATCACTTTCAACCAAGACGTTTATGCTAGGAATCTAGAAAGAATGAGAGCCGGAGATGACTATGTCTATCTTTTATGCGATGAAGAGGGCAACTTGCAGGATATGAGTCCACTCTTGCCATTCGTTTCAGAAAGGAAAAGAAGAGAATATGAGAATTTCAGAAGAAGATACCTAAACGGTAACTAATTCTCCCCGGGAAAAACTTGCTACCAAAATTTTATTATTAATTCCTGTCGCGGAGCTAACTTCTCTAACAAGCGCAAATGGAGAGGTTGATTCTGCTAGCGGGATGGACCGGCGTCCCGGAAATACAATTTTGTAAGGATGTGTTCCTCTTGGATTTGGTTCCACCACGCCACCAAGATCAACGACGACACTTTGAACATCACTTAAACGCCAACCATTGTTCAGTTTTCCCACAACAAATATTTTTACGATTGGTTTTTTATGTGCTGTCTTGATAGATTCTTTCCAAGCACTCTCTAATTTGACTAGTTCAAATGCATCTCTCTGTGCTTCAATTATAATATTGGTAATATGATTGATTATTGTTTTGAGTTTCTGCTTCTGATATTAACACCTCTCTCTTGAACGAAGAGTATGTTATTGTATACCACAATAATTTTTTTAAACTGTGTGGCACGAAAATTATTCATGGTTGTTCTGAAAATCAGGTATCTTCGCGATATTTCTCCTGTTGGGTATTCTCGTGATGGTGATTGTGCTATTGATTTGAGGGCTTCTGGAGCGTGGATTACTAATCTTGATGGTGATAGGGTTGAGGTTTTTCAGGACGAGATTGTTCTTGGCGTTGGCGAGAGGGTTGTTGTCGAGTCAGGCGTTGCTGTTGAGATTCCTAATGGTTTTTGGGGCAGTATTCGTGATCGTTCAGGTATGGCTTGCAATCATGGTTTGCACATTCTTGGCGGCGTTATCGACGAGAATTTTCGCGGGGAGATTGGTGTTATTATTGTTAACTTGTCAATTAAGCCCCAGACTTTGAGGAGGAACGAGCGTGTCGCCCAGCTTATAATATTGCCTTATTCTCGCGCGGTTATAGAAAAAGTTGATTTTTTATCCGGTACGAGCAGGGGCGATGGCAGGCTGGGCAGTAGTGGCAGGGTGTGAATTTTGCAGAAAAGTATTCTCGCAAGAACAAAAATGACGGGGGCAAATGTTTGAGCGTACGATAAAATACAATCAAATAGTCAATCACTAACTTAGATATTACTCGGTGAATTTTATAGACCCGCGATCGCCTTCAATAATTTTTTGTGCCCCTCTATAAGCTTGCTAAATCTACTTAACTCTCTTGATAAAATCTCAGTTATTCTTCTATCTTTCAAACTTTCTGATTTTGCCATGTTTCAACCACTCTTTAAGTTCTTCATCTTTATAAAAGTTTTCCCTGATTCAGTAGTTTCGATTTTGTCTGATTTCTTTTTTGTTGGCTCGTTGTTGTTGGCGGTGCGACGGTCATTTTGTTCG
>CAYJTR010000001.1:35115-43976 GCA_964373285.1 uncultured Methanosarcinales archaeon | reverse complement strand
CCCGGGAATTTCACAAGTTCCAGTATTCAAGCAGACAAGGCCAGAACTACAATCAGTAGTGCTAATACACCCGCTGCCCAAATCACACTTATTACTGCAGGAACCGCCACAATCAACACCAGACTCCAAACCATCCATCTTATTATTAGTGCAACTGGCGCTGGAACAAATATTATTAATACAGGACAAGCCGCCAGAACAATCCCTCTGCTGGGCACAAGACTGGTTGATAGCGCACGCGCCGCACTGCCCGCCACAATCAACACCTGACTCGCCAACATCCAGCAAACCATTCCTGCAGGATTGAGGAATTGAAGAAACATCAATCTTTATAGGAGCAGAAGTCAAAGGAGCGCTTTTAAGACCTGCCTTGTCCTGAAGCCAAGAAGTAATCTTATAACTCTCACCATTGGTCAAATTAATGTTTTTACCATAATGATCAGTGTTGAAAACCCATTCCTTGTTGAATTCCTGAGAGTGAATACACCTGCCGGCAGAAAACTTTTCAGGAGAGCAATCAACAATAATGTTTGAAGAATCATCCTCCAACCTGTAAAACATTCTGGAAATTCCAGAACCATTATCGAAGCCAGAAACGCGAACAAGCAATCTGGACTTGTCAAAATAAACGCCGGTCTTATTAAGCGACGAAGTTATGTTCACAGAGTTTACCACAGGAGGAGTTGTGTCAACAAAGAAATTTCTGGAATTACGAGCACGTTGAGCGCCACCGGGAGTTTTGCACTCAACATTAACAGTATGATTGCCATCAACCAAATCAGTAAATTCATCCCAGTGATCATAAGAAGTTTCTCCGGGGCCCAAACCAGAATCTGACGAGAACTTGACCAGAGGAGAATTGTCCAAATAGTAAGAACAAAGAGCGCCCTTGTTTGTATTAACGCTAACCTTAACACTCGAAGCGTTAATAAAAGAGTTCTGAGCAGGGGATACAAAAGAAAAATTCAAAACAATATCAGTTTTAACATTGAAAACGATCTTTTTCAAATCACTCTTAACGGTCTGACTAGGATTAGTACACTGAACATTAACATTATAACTTTGATGATCCCTATAAACAATGAACTGCGCGGTATGAGAAATTCTAGGCACTAAAAGCCAGCCGAGAAATTTCTGGCTCATAGATTCATAATTTGTGTTTGATGAATCATACTTGCAAAAAGTCTCATCAGAAGTCTGAACGTACAAAGAAGTATTAAAAACAGGAATGTTGTCAACAGTTGTAGATTCAGCTATGGGATTAGGGTATGCGAACGCTGTAACAATTTTTGGAGGGTCCTTAAAAAATCTGAGGGTGAAGCGCTGAGTAGATACTTTGTTCTTAGCAATATTCCTGCAGGCAACAGCGATAACAGTGGTATCACCATTAGAAGGATTTTTACCAGCAATTTGGGAAAATTCAAACTGTTTTTCAAACAAAGAATCACTCTTCTTAGTCAACCCGGGAATATTATTATACCCTATAAGATTGGCAGACCTATCAACATTATCAGTATAATAAGCACAAGAATCAACAGGGTACAAAGTTTGAACGCGCAAAGTGAACCCATTTTTATCAGTAACACAAAAAGGAGGATCAATAACCGCCATAATAGGACCATCGTTCTCCAAAGAAAAGTTCAGCTTGAAAAAAGCAGAATTATTAGCCCTATCAGAAACAGTAACATTAAGCCACCTAACACCATCAATAGGGTTATCGCCAAGAGCATAAGACCAAGACTTGTTTTCAAGAGTGTTTGTAGAGTAGAAAATGGGGTTAGACGAGTTAGAAATGTTAACAATATCAAAAGCAACACCGCACTTAGCATCAAGGCCGGTATGCCCCTTCCAAGACAAAGAAACATTATTCAAAACGACAAACTCGTCAAAGTCCAGACGAGCATCGCTACCGCTACCAGAATAAATAGAATTCCTATTAGTAAGATTCGGAGGAGTAGTATCGAGGATGAATCTTAGCTCATTATCTTTTTGCACAGTTTTACCATACAAAGAATCCTGACCCCTAAAAGAAAATATGTATTCACCATCAGGAAGGTTCGCATTAGAAAGATTGAAAGAGTGAGTATACCTACTATCACCACTAACAGGATACGTGTACAACACTTTATTATTATCCGAAGCATTCAATATTTTTGCATCGAATAAAACTATTGAAGGAACAATCTTATTGGGAATCTCCAAAAATCTGAGTGATAAAACAGCACTTTTATTTTTAGTATACCACAAACCATACTCTGGAGGAACACCATCAGTATCAACGCGAACTGCAGGGCTAACTACAAAATTTCTAAGCGAAGCATTCTCGCAACCCTTGCAACCAGCAACAAAAGTTTCCTGAACTATACCCTTGTTTTTAGCCCAGTCAGTGGAAAAAAACCTCAAAGTGTTAACCCCGGTTTCCAAACGCAAAGTAGAATTATCCTCAAATATTATATAATCATCATATATGTAAACATAATTACAACGAGTATTCTTATAATTGCAAGACTTATCACTAGAATCACTAGAATTAAAAACACAAATACTGGTAGAAGATTCGGAAAATGTTTCAGGACATCCGGGATATAAAGGATTATTAATATCATAAGGAACAATTCCAACGGGCGCTTCATCAGACAATTTAGCACTCTTATCATACAATTCAATCAACAACTTATCCCTAGAAGAAGACCTTGTTATAGAAACATTCGGAGGAAAATAGTCCTTTTCGCAATCAGAATTTTTCTGAACATCTGCAGTACCATCATCATTAAAAAAATTACAATCGCGAGCGGAATCACCATCAGCATCCTTGAAGCAAGATTTCGGTTTCTCGGAACCGGAATCATACCTGCAAACAGGAATATCACAAAGATTATCTGAGCGGCTGACAACATGATTAGAACTATTAAGTGAAGGAACTGATGGACCATCTGTACTGCCGCCTATACACTTATTTTTTATATCAGCCGGACTGCTACCGAGCTGAGTGAAATTAGTACAACTCCAATCATTACAAGAAGCAGTACCACCATTAGTGAACAAACACTGAACGCCAGACTTGCTCAAAGCATCACTTATAGGTTCTGAACAAACATCAAAAATGTTATTAAACGCCTCCGCATTAGGAGCATTAGGAGCGGTTCTTTTAGAGCCACAAAAAAGACAATTATCAACACCCTTCTCAACGCAAACACCTATACCTAGAAATCCTAAGCCAGAAACATCACTCCAAGAACACCTAGAAGAAGGCCTCCCACCAATCTGGCAAGAATCAGTAGAACAAGCATCACGAGTCTTGTAATCATAACACCTCATAGTTGAAGAGCAGGAATAACACTTGTTAAGCAAAGTTTCAGACCTGTCATAAAAACAAGATTTAGGAATGCCCTGAGAATTTTTCAGGCAAGAATTTTTAGTAGTGAAAAGACCAAAAAAATCCTCCACTTCACACTCACCATCAACAGAACAAGTAGGATTTCCATCATCCTTAATAACGCACAATTGCTGAGGAGTACACGAAGGAGTTATAGGAACATTCTGGAGATTATTGTCAGAGAGGCAGTTAAAAGCTTTTCTAACACGATCAGAAAACTTTGCAGGTTTTTCTTCATTTGAATACTGATCGTAAAATGAGGGGTTAATACAAAAAGTTTCAGAACCCCTACCCAAACACTCAATATTACCAAGATTAACAACTATATCCACAGGCGCGGACGAAACCTCGCTGTTTTGAGGACCAAGATAAATCGCGGTGACAACGTACTTGTATTTAGTATCACCAAGTTTTTGAAAAGTTAAACCAGTATCAGTATAAGAAGTAACACCGCTGGGAATAGTGGAGGTTTTTGAGGGTGATGATTCGGGAACATTATTAATAATTTTGAAACGTTCCAGTTTGAATTTTAACGGTGGACAGGAGGAACTCCAAGACAACTGGACATTTCTGGAACCCTTGATAACATTAGCATTAATATTTTTTACGGGATCCCTATTATTCTGACAAGCAACAGTACTGATTGTAGGAGTTGTAGGAGTGATATCACACAATTGCTCAGGAGATTTAAAAGCGTTATCAATCGTAGTTATTTCTTGATACTTTCCCGGAGGGCAAATAGTATTAGTGGAATGAAAGCGAGGAGGTGAATCGCAACAAACAGCAAGAGTTTCGGCAGAAACACTCTGAGAGAACAAAACGATTGATAAAAATAATAATACAACAACCAAAAAAAAATTACGAACAATCATTGCCTCACCCTCACACTTTGTTCCTGATAATCAAACGAAACGCCATCAGATACAACAACAAAAAATTTGTTAGTATTAGTATTCAATGTTAAAGAGTTCTGAACATCAGGAGTTGAAGGAGCGGTTGGAGAAATACCAAAACTAACAACATCCTCATCAGGGTCGTGATAAGACAAGAGTATAGAAGGTGGAGACGTTGTAACAGTTGTGGCAGAAAGCCCCCCGGCACCGGTATAATAAGTTCCACTCGCGGAAATTTTAGCATTATCAACAATGCTCAAGACATAACCATCCTTAAAACTTTTGCCGACAAAAAAAGACAAGTCTACCTTAACAAGAGCAGGAGGCCTGTTCTGCCTAGCAAACCTGAACTTTACAATATCGCCCCTAAAAAATTTCTCAGAATCCCTGACCTCTATAATATCATCACCATTATACGGCGCACCCACAGCATTTCTTATAACACTTGAAGAAAATTTTTGAGGAACACCACCAATAACAACGGAGGTTTCCGCGCCTTCAGGATTAAAAGTTATTATTTCGGCGTCGCTAGAAGCAATCTGAAACGCTCCCTGCAACAAGCCCGCGAGCCTTACAGGAACAGACAAAGTTAAAGAATCAAACTTTTTAACAACGCCACTTTTTGACGCCTCAACAGAAACATCAACAACAAGCTGAACGTCCGAAGGATTCAGAAAAATGTTGAACGATGGCGCGCCAGCAGTAACAGAAATGCCCTCAGAAGAAAACTTTTCAAAATTCAAACAATTAGAAGACTTCTCAGTCACGTAATTCTTCAAATCAGCGATAACGGAATCACTAGAAGGCAGAACAACCTCGCCAATCTTATACTTATTATTCAAATCCACAGGATTTGTTGTTCCGGGAAAATTAGGAAAGTCGGCCCAAGGATAGTTCGGAGCATCCTTGAAAAAAACTTTGGTATTACTAACAGAGTAATCATCAGACAACATCTTAACACCATAACCAATATTTCTAGACTCAAAAGACAAATAACTCTGAGGATTAATACTGCCTCCCTGAGCCAATAATAATTCTACACCACTCTCCAAAAAACCCTGAAAGCAAGAACTAACAAAAGACTCAACAGACTCCAAACCCTGAACTTTCTGGGTTTCAACACTCTTAGAAGTTCCAGCAATAAAAATTCCTACAGATATAGTTGCAACGAGAACCAATCCTATAAGAATGAAAACAGAAATTTGGCCATTTTTTAATGATTTAAGAGCGTTAAAAGAAATCATGGGCTAAGAACCTCCAATAATTCTAAGCTTTGTAGTCAAATCCTTCCAAGAAGTGCCGGAAGAAGGAAACTTGTCAACATCAGAAGCAACAACATAATAATCATTGCCGGAATTGTAAACTCCAAGAATAGATTCATACGCATCAAGATTACTCCTAATCTGGGAAGGAAAATTTTGGTAAACAACAAAAAGAGACTTCATAGCATCGCCACCAACCGGCACTCCGGGATAACCTTCAACAAGCATTGCGTAAACATTACGCTGTCCAGAATTTGAAGAATTACCAGCCAAGAAAATTTTAGAATAATCAGACCTGAAATAAAGAGGTTTTAATGAAGAATCAATAGTTGTTTCAGAAACTGACGAACCTTCAACATTCTGATAAACAGTTGTGGAATATAAAGCATTCACAATATCCGCATCAGAAGAATTAAAAATGTTTGATGAATCTGAAAACAGCTGAGCAACCCTCTTAGTAGGTGCTGAAGGTATAGTAATTGAATTATCAGTAGAAAATATAGCTATTTGTTTAACAGGGTTGTAAAACAAAGTTTTAGACGAAGATGTGGTACCAACACTCGAACATTTGGCGAATGTATCCTTATTTTCAGATATGACGAGATCGCACTCTTTATTACCAGAACTACCCAAAGATTTCAAAAACGTTGCACTATTATCGGTCGTGCTTTTATTAATAGGAACGTTGAGAACGGCGCCGATAATAACGGGAAGGTTAGGGCGCTTCAAAACGCACATATTAGATATACAATTATCGGGCTTTGAAGAATCGCCATCAACAGGCTTGCAGGAATTATCAATACCTAGAGAACCAGTGGCCGCGTCAGAACCACTAACAGATTTAACTTCCTGAACACTTCCACAAAACAATTCAAAATTATTAGAACCTTTCACAAGATCATACAGCGCAGAGGATAAGTATACAGCTCTGGAAGTCCACAAACCATTATTACAAAAGGCATCCCTCTTAGGAGCAGTATCAGAATTAGAACTCTGAAAAGTTATGAAAGTCCCAGACTGCGCACACCAAAAATTGTTTCGGGAATTAGAACTCTCATACCAAGAAGTCCTATTGCCAACAATAGAACCACCAGAAGGATTTTTAGCGAAACAATGCTCAGACTTAGGACAAAAACCAACAGCGCCAAAATCAGGAGAAATTTTAGGAACTATCTCAGTCCAAACACCCTCGCCCGCATCCTTTTCACACCTATATTTATCTTTAGTCAAAGTCATCGAAGAATCGGCAGTCTGGTCAGCGATACAAGACTCGCCATTCCAGCAATAACCCTTAACGCAACAACCATTAGAAGAATAATACTTTTTATCAGAACCAACCATATAACTAAGATTAAACAAAGATTCGCCATCGAGGGAAGTCTTAGAAATCTTTGTACCAGAGCTATCAGAATCACTCAACACTTTAACTTCAGCACCACTCAACAATTTAACCATTACGGGAACCAAACCAACAATTTGAGGATTAGAACCATCAAAACCACGAACAGGGTTGGAAGGAGAATTAGGATCAGCAGGAATAACAAAAGATTTCCACACACCATTACCACTGCCACCGGGCTGACACAAAGAATAACTTTTCGAAGGCGCAGAAGAAACAGCGATGTGCAAAGAAGAATTAAGCATTGTACAAGCAGGATAATTAGTAACCAACTTAGCAGTAGTTTGAATTTTTGCACGACTCTCGTTTAACGATAAAATTCCTGAATCCTTAATATCACAACCAACAAAAGAACCATTAATATTCATAACCGCGCCATCAAGAAGCGAAGGTTTGCCGTCAGAAGAAGGCCGACCCCACAATTCAGAAGTTCCAGCACTAACAAAAGAAGAATTCCAACAACCGCCAGCATCAAGGTTAACATTCCCCTCATAAAAATAAGATTTATCAGGAAGACCATTGCTTGTAACCCTTATAGGATCATTATAAAACTCAGGCATCTGACCCCACTCACCGCAACACTTAGAACCCGTCCAGACAAACTTTCTATCATTGCCCTCAACTAGAGTACCAATGCCAAAATCTCTGGAAGTCAAAAATTCTGATTCTTTTTTAATCTCGGCGCACGCAAACTTGTTATTAACACTCAAAGAGTCAAGCTCTGAAGACCACTTGCCAACAGGCGAACAGTACAACTCCTCAGGATTTCTGGAAGAATAAAAATTAATATAATAATCAAAAGAATACCTGAAATTATTACTAATGGAGGTACTACCAAGAGCGCCACCAATAGAAAATTTTTCTCCGGGAATTGCGAACTGGAAAAGTTGTCCGGGGGCTAATTTTGAAGCAAAAGAGTTTTCTATAACCTTATCATTCAACAAACATTTAGCATCCATTCCACCCCAGGAAAAACCAATAGTGAAAGAATCCTCAATATTCCAATCTTTAGAAACTATTACGGGCGAAGATTTAGTGCCATCATTCAAAGAACATTTTATAACACCACCAGGATTTTCAGATTTTTCGTACCAAATCTTTGCTGAAGAAGCGCCATTATCATAAGACAAAAATGTAAGATTACCAGTAAAATCAGACCATTTTTTAGGAGCTGAAGTACCGCCACGAGAGTAGCTTTCCAAATCATCACGAAGAACAATCCTTAAAGAAAGTAAACCCTCGCGTTGAATGAAAGGAGCAGTAAAACCATCCTTAACAACAGGGTCACAACCAGAAGAACTGCAATCACTCTTAAAAGTTCCCTGTTTGTAAAAAGTAAGGGAAGGAATCTCGTAAAGCTTTTCATTCTCAGACATGCCAACAAGAGAACCGTCACTAGGTTTGGTAGAAGATTTAAGTGAAAGCGGCGAAAAACCAAGACTGCCCCCACCATCAAGCATGGCACACTCCCTAACCCTAAGATCTGACAATGAAGAATCAGAAACACTGTTAGAAGTGCAGACAAAATCGTGAGAAACACCAGTATTGGAAATTGTTACATTCTTAAAAGTTTCAGGAATATCCAAAATTTTATCACTGCCAGCAAGAGATGAAGCAACGGCATCCTGAGAAGTTTGAACAAGCACTCTATTGAAATCAACAGGGCCGGTAATAAAAATGTCAGAACCCATTGCAGAATTAGGCAGACCTACAATAACGTCACTAGTATTTACGAGCATTCTTAAACTGGGAGGAACTGGAGGAGTCATAGACTTTTTAAAAGAAGATACCGCTTCGGGAAATTCTATAAAACCATCAACAGAACGAGTCACAGCGCCTTTAATTTCAGTACCATTAAAAAACTCAGATTTAGTATTCAAAGTAACAGGAATCTCAGGAATGCAGACAACTGAAGAAAGCGGGGCTACAGA
>CAYJTR010000001.1:0-35015 GCA_964373285.1 uncultured Methanosarcinales archaeon | reverse complement strand
AGAACCAGTAACAGTCAAAGGAATACCATTCAAAGGTCCAGTAATATCAGAAAGTTCTGCAACAATCGGAGGAATGCTACCCCCAGAAGAATGCTGAAATGAAGTGCCTTTACCCTCAAACTCGAGTTTAGAAATTTTTGAAGAAGAATCTTGAGAAGCAGTGAGCAATGGAGAGGTTAAAGAATAAGTAATCCTGTGCCCTATCTGTGTATTGATATCTTTAGAAAGAACACCATCAATAGCCCTTGCAGATCCAGAATACTCAGCAAGTAGCACATCACCTAATTCCGGAACAGTAATTTTTAGAGAAAAAGGAGTGATTCTGGAAAGCTCCTTATCCTTAATTGCTTTAGCTTCTGCAGATGAAGGAACATAAAGATAAACAGGCACGGTCTTGCCACCAGAAATTTGCGAGGAAGAAACAATATTGCCGGGAACATAATCAACACTGCCATCAAGATTTTTAGTTATAGGATTTGTTGACAACAAAACATTCTTCGACAAAGGAAACAAAACATAACTCTCCGCGCCGGGAATAGTGATGGAAGAAATTGGTAATAAATCATTATGAACTTTTCCGGGCTCCAAAGATACAGATTTAACCTCCCTCCTCACAGGAACAGCCCTATTGTTAAAACACTCAACACCAGTCCAAGAAGCACTAGAGTCAAGAGTTAAAGAAACAGAATTTATAAAACTGCCAACAGGAATACCCGAAGAATCAACAAAATATTCAGCAGAAGAAGGATCACCAGCAGTAGAGGGACGCATAACCGCGTGCAAAGTTTGAGAACCAGAAGAACCACCAACAAAACCAACAGAAACAGTATTAAACAATGGAGAGACCTGCGCAGATCCAGTATTCTTAACATTAAGAATCAAAGAAGTACAAGGTTTAGGAGGAGAAAAAGTATAAGTTTTAGTTTCAGTGGAAGGTCCAGAAAAAGAAATTTGGAAGTTAACGGGACCGGTAGAAACACTCTGAGACTTCATACCAAAAACAGCAATATCAAAACTTGAATTCAACTCCTTGCTGGGGTCAGGAACGCCACACATCAACCTATCAGAACCATTAAGAAGTATCTGATTGCCAAAAAAACAAGAGCTATTAAAAACGGTGCCATTAACAGATTCAACCCACTCCCACTTTTTATCACCATTAGGTTGAACAATTCTATCGCAAAACAACCTCTTGCCGTTCGTCGCAACAACATTAGTGTTACAATCAATAACTCCATCATCGCCACAACAACCAAGACCAAAAGTCACGGAATCATTAAAAACAAAACCGGTCTTTGGATTGTCACTTCCCGGAGCGAGCTGTGCATTCTCGCAGGAATTCTTCCAAAAATCTCTATCATCCAAAAAGTCGCAAACCCTGTTCAAATCACTATCAAGACAGGCATAAACGAAAACATTATCATCGGTCAAGACATTACCTTTATCATCAACAAGCTTACCGCCAGCCCTAAAATCAGAACCCCTATCAGTAATATTAACATCTGAAGGTTCAAAACCGTAAAACCAGTCAACAGAAGGATAATCCTTAGGAGCTTTAGAAGAAAACCAGACCATCACATTAGGATTAGAAGAGTTAATCCAGCGAGCTCCTTCTTCCAAATCTTTGACGGTGCCGAGGTATAGCGCTCCATCAGAGACAGAGATTTGGAGAGTCCCGGATTTTGAAGTGGTGGGATGGAAATTTTTGACGGAATTACGCGTCTTGATAGATACAGAATTTAGCGTTCCTTGACGCCTATCACCAACGTGTACTGCCACTCTAAGCTTGTTGAAAAACAAGTTATTAGGCGGAAAAAAAACTTTCCCGATATCAACTGCGCCATCAATTCTACCATCACCAACAATGGGAACATAATTATTCACAAAATTTTGATTACCATACAACGTGAAAAAAAGTCTAGTATACCTAGCCGTGCAGTCTTTCCCCCAACCAGTGTTTTTTGTCCAAGTGAAACCATCAAAGGACACTTGCAGAACCTCTCGCAAGGGAAAGGAGAATTCCTTACTGGTTGAAGATTCTCCGTCATCACAATTATCAGGACCAGCAGAAATTCCATCATACACCCTAAGAGAGTCGAGATACAATTCGAATTTTGTAGGTTCATGAGAAGAGGCAAGAACTACACCGCTTTGGGAACTAAACAGCAATAAAAAGAAAATCAACAAACCTAACGATAGTAATCGCATACAAAACCCCTTTTTGCGCTCAAGAATGTTCGATGAGCGAATGCCGTGTTTTATGAGCAATTCCTTTTTAAATGTTTCTCTCGAAAGGTTTAAAAATAAGGGTTATTGGTGGATGGCAGGAAGATGTATTATGGACAGAACTATCAAAACAATAGGAGTGCTTATCGTGCTGGTAGCGGGAATTACGGGACTTCTCATATTCTGGAGTACAGAATCTGACAGTGTAAAGGAAGAATTCCAAAGCAAGAACCAAGAATGTCTCTCTCAGACAAAAGGAATAGTTGCATACATACAGGCGGTACAAACAGGAAATCTCCGGCTCTGCGAAAAAAGTGATGAGCCAGAACTATGCAGGGCAGTGCTGCAAAAAAATGAATCATTCTGTGATGAATACGCAGATGAGAAAGAGTCAATGGAGTGCAGAGCAAAAATAACAAAAGATGAAAAGCTGTGTGGAACAAACAATGTATGCAGAGCAGAAGTTCTACAAAAAGCAGAGGAATGTGCCGACGCCGAGACATCAACGGAAGAAATATGCGAAATACTTGCAGGAAATACTGAGTTGTATGAACAGCAATGCGCAGAAAAAGCTTGGAAAAGGCTGGCAATGATTTATTTAGCGCCAAAGCTCTGCAACAATATTGTGAGCGCCGAAAAAAAAGAGGAATGTATTATACGATCACAATGACTAACAGGATTTTCACCCCCAAATCTTCTTCACATCAACGTCTCTCATGCCGAGGACTTTAAGCAGTGCTTCAACATCGTGCGGCGAGCGCAAATGCTCGGGAGATTCAGCAAAACTGCCTGCGCGAACGCGAACATTGTACTTCCTGCACAAGGCAATATTCTGCCTGATGCGCCCGAGAAGAATCGCCCTGCTCCTGCCGGAAGTTTCTATAATCGCCCTGATGTTGACAACCCAAAAAATATTTTTTTTGCTCATAATAGCGCAAATAATATTATTAAGCCCCGACCTTCTGTAATGCAAGGAGTCGCGGGGCTCAACGTATTCAAAATCGTAAATGCCGCTAACACCTTTCTTTTCCACAAGGGCGCGGACATCATCCCCTGCCTGAAAAACCCCGATTTTCGAGGCCTCCTCAACAACAAAACCCATCCTCACAGCCATTGAAACAACAGCAGGAGTTTTTTTCAAAACAATATCTATCGCATGCATGCGTACGAGCTGGAAGGAGAGGTTTAAAAAGGTTCTCGAAAAGAGAAAAGTTTATATAGTAACTGTCAGTTTACATATGTAAACTTGAGGTTGACATAATATGAAAGGTTTTGGAGAGAAGGAATCAAACATTCTGCTTATACTGGCGAAAGATTTTACAAAAGAATACAATGCCAGCAGTATAACTAAAGAAGTCGCTATTACTCGTCAGGGCGCCATGAAGGCGCTAAAACATCTGGAAATGGAAGGATTTCTCAGAAGCAAAAAATTTGGAAAGGCAACTTTTTACAGTGTGCGACTGGAAGAGCAATATGTTTTTAGAACAATTGAGACAATATTGATGAAAGACGCAAGAGATAACGCAAAACGCTGGATGTATGAGTTTGAAGAATTAGAAAAGTTTGTTGACGGGCTGATAATTTTTGGTTCCATACTCAAGAATCCTCAAAAAGCGAATGATATTGACCTTCTTATCATTTTTGAAAAGAAGAATTATTCAAAAATAAAGAGTTGTATTGGCAAAAAGAATGATGTGCTTCTAAAACCAATACATCCGATATTTCAAACAGTATCAGATCTAAAAAATAATATCAGAAAGAAAGATGAAGTCGTTCTTAATATTCTTAAAACTGGGATAATTATAAAAGGACAAGAAATTGTTCTGGAGAGCATAAAACATCAAATATTGTGAACAAGAAATGAAAACAAACCAAAGAGAATCAAAATTAGAAACAATAAGAATAAACCACTACCTCGCGCTGTGCGGAGTTGCATCAAGAAGAAAATGCGAGGACATGATAAGAGAAGGAAGAGTGCAGATAAACGGGAGAACGGCAGTTCTGGGGCAGAAAATATCTTCAAGAGATGTTGTTATTCTTGACGGAGAAAAAATAATTCCGGAAAAATTTGTGTACATAGCATTTTACAAGCCCAAAGGGGTGATATCATCAATAGTCAGAGAAAGAGGAATTCCCTGCGCCACTGATTATGTGGAAGTGGATGAAAGAATATTCATAGCGGGAAGATTAGACTTGGACGCTGAGGGATTATTATTATTAACAAATGACGGGGTGTGGGCATCAAAAATAGCGCATCCAAAATACGAAACTACGAAAACGTACGTGGTAAAACTAAAGAATAGAATTGATAAAATACCTCAAAGAATTTTCATAGACGGGAGGCCTGTTGAGATAAGAGCAAAAAAAAGAAACCCTTACGTGTGGGAGATAAGTATTCACGAAGGAAGAAAGCACATAGTCAAAAGAATATTTGAGGAGCTGAACAACAAGGTATTAATGCTATTACGAGTAAGAATAGGAAGTATAACATTAAAAGATTTAAAGAGAGGGGAGTGGCGCTACCTGTCAAAAAGAGAGGTGGAAATTTGAGAAAGCCGCAAAAAGAAATATGGAAAACACTCAACGACGTGTTCGACATTTTCACAGAAAGAACAATACACTCGCTAATAACCAAGGGAGTTATTGACGGTTTGGAAAGCCCGTTAAGCATAGGAAAAGAATCAAACGTTTTCACGGCGAGAAAAGGAAAAGAAAAAATAGCGGTAAAAATATACAGGTTGCAAACAGCAGACTTCAACAAGATGTACTCATACATAAGATCAGACCCTAGATTTTTAGAGTTAAGACACCAAAGAAGAAAAATAATATTTGAGTGGTGCAAAAGAGAATACAAAAATTTGCTTACGGCGGTCAGAGGAGAAGTAAGAGTGCCCCACCCTAAAGCGTTCTCAAACAACGTTTTAGCAATGTCACTAATAGGAAGAGAAGCGCCAGCGCCAAGATTAAGCGTTCAAAAACCGAAAAATCCCGAAGAGTTCTACAAAAAAGTATTGCGGGAAATGAAAAAAATGCATAATGCAGGGCTTGTTCACGCAGACCTATCACAATTCAACATATTAAACGACGACGAGAACCCGGTGCTTATAGATTTGTCGCACTCCACAACATTCAAAGATCCAAACGCGGAAGAGTGGCTCAGAAGAGACTGCAAAAATATCGCGAACTATTTCAAAAAAATAGGAGTGAAAACTTCAGAAGAAGAATTATACAAAGAAATCATCAGCTGAAAAACGAACTTATACCAAGAATTATTCTGAGAGGGTGACTGCGACGGGAAAACATTGCTTTAAGGCAGCCAGCTTTTAGGATTCTCCAATTTTTGAGGCAGGTAATCACTCATAACATAATTCAAACCATGAGCGGCAAGCGCCTGCTGTTCAGCCCTCTTCTTCAACTTAATAATATCGTGAAGCGCAGTCTGCCACTCCTTGTAATGCTTGACGAACGGGTCGTTCTTCAGCCCGTCCTCAACCCTCTTAATATCAATATCTTTCAATGGGTGCGTTGGAAGCTTGTACTCCGTGATGTCCCTGGCAGTTATTCCTATAAAATGCGCCTGAGGAACACAAAAATATTTGTTAAGATGTGCAGCGTTGCCGGAACCAACCTTTAAAGTCCTATAAATGTTCAGCCACCCATAAGGATCTCCATCATCAAAAACGAGCACTGGAATCTTTTTGTCATCCGCCAATCGTCGAATAAACCGGCGGGTTGCCCTTGTTGGAACCCCTCCCATACTGACAAGAATGCAATTTTGCTTCTTCCAGTAAGCGTGCTTTACAAGCCTGGAATACATACCCTGAGTCTCAATAGCCAAAATAAATTCTGCCTTAGTCTCAAACTTCAACTGCTCAACACTCGAAGGAACGCTATAAGAACCACTGCCAAACTTAGTACAATCAATTCTTATCTCTTTGCCAGTTTCAGGATCTTCATCAATAACTGTCAACGCGCCAGCAACATCGCCGCCACGCTCATCAGGATAAAAACCTAACTGCTCCCTGTTCACCCCGAAGAGCGCCTCCATATCATCCATAACTGCATCGCTTTCCGGCTGTTCAGAAAACCTTGCCTCGCCCCAATTCTTGCTTTGATAATAAGCATCCCTCTTGGTAGCCATATCATCAGTCTCAACAAGAAGTTTGGAAAGCTCCATCATTCTCAAAGTTTGAGCAAAAGTTTTTATAGTGTTAGCAGTCAAAGTCCTAGACTTTTTACCGCCGGCAAGCTCGAAATAACCGCGCTTCTCATCATAAGTAACATTGGACAATGCACGCAAAGGAGTGGTAAGAGTCGGAAGTCTGCCACTCTTAATAGACTTAAATA
This sequence comes from uncultured Methanosarcinales archaeon, assembly GCA_964373285.1. Taxonomy (GTDB): domain Archaea; phylum Nanobdellota; class Nanobdellia; order Woesearchaeales; family ARS49; genus JACQMS01. Next base: position 28,442 of record CAYJTR010000001.1, on the reverse strand, counting down.
TCTCCTCGGCCTCGCCACGAATCTTCTTAATAACCAAAAAATCATTATCAGTCTTCATAAGTATCACCCTCAGAAATCTTAACGCCCTTACCAACACTAGCCAATTCTTCATCATACTCAGGATTATCAACATCAAACTTTTCCAAAACGCCCCTCTTCTTCTCAAGAATCTCTTTAAGCTTCGAAGAAACAAAAAGCTCCTCTTTTTGACTAATGCCCAACAAATTTTTCAAAGCGTTAGCAACATGAGGAAGGTAAGTCTCAATATAACTCCTCTTCTTACCTTCGGCGCCAACACGCTCCTTCCTCCTAACGTATTGAGCAAGTCTTCGAGCAACCTCCTGAACGGCGAGCTTCATCTCCTTGATAATTTCGGGGTAATGAGCAACAGCCTCCTTGGCTTCAGAAGTAAAAGGAGGCCAGACAGAAGCGAGGTGAACAACAATAGTTAAAGGAGCCTGAGGCAAAGAACCCTTAGTCTGAGGAATACCATACTGCTTCCAATTAGTCTGAGTAACAGCCTTAAAACTAGCACAACTGCCCTGCTGGTACAACAAAGGAACCCTATTAGCGTACCTCAACAATCGGGAAGATTCCTCCTTGGGCTGGTCGCCGCCAAAAGCAACAGCGCACTCAACAACAAAAGGAATACCCCTATAAACTTCAGGAACTCTAGTGATAGAAGTATAAAATTCAGCATTAACCTCCTTCCTTAAACCCTTCTCTAACAATTCCGCACCTATAGGAACAATGCAATCAGTAGGAGGAGCCATGATTTTAGTATCACGAATAGCAGACATCATTTTCTCAACCTGAGGATGAGTAATTTCTGAAGGCCTGAAATTATTGGGAATCGAAGATTTTTCCAAAATTTCTTTGGCAACAGCAGGACTAACCCTGGAAAATTCAGTAGTCAAAAACTGCTGCATAGTTCTACACTGAGTATTCCTCAACAATTTCTGCATAATGCCGTGCTCAACACCATAGGGGTGGGGCTTAATCTCCCTGGCCTCGGGAGGCAGAGAGTTGGTCGCCCTCTGAAAAATAAATTGTTCGGCCCTGGGAGTAGTATAAGTTATGGATGCGTGAGGATTAGTAATAGCGGTCTCGCGAAGATAGGCATCAACACTCTGATCACCCTTCTGATAAATGGCCTCAAAATCGAGCTCTATCTTAACGCCGCTAACCTTGCCGGGCCACTCAACAATATCATCCTTAACAATCTGAGGAGTATTCTTCTGAGTATCAATATGAAGCTCATAATAATGAGCCGGCTCATCCTTGCCAGTTTTAGAAGTAATCCTTGCAGGACGGCCAGTAGTAAGCTGAGCGTACAAAACCGCGGCGCTAATACCTATACCCTGCTGGCCCCGTGACTGCCTCATCCTGTGAAATTTGGAGCCATACAACAATTTAGCAAAAACATTAGGAATATTTTTTTTCACAATGCCCGGGCCATTATCCTCAACAATAGTTTTGAAACGATCATTACCCATATCAACAATCTCGACAGAAATATCAGGCAAAATTTTCGCCTCCTCGCAGGCATCAATAGAATTATCAACGGCCTCTTTAACAACGGTAAGCAACGCCTTCCTTTTATTATCAAAACCAAGAAGGTGGCGATTCCTCTCAAAGAATTCTGCAACGCTAATATCCCTCTGCTTCTGAGCCAATTGTTCAGCAACAGTACTCATAACTTAGGCGCCTCTCTTTTCATAATCCTGTTGCGCCTCTCAATCTTTTTATAAACGTTTCCATGCCTGCTACCGGCAAGCAATGACTCAACAGCCCTTCTGGCAACACTAATGTCCTCGACATACCCTATAATACTGATAGTTTTGCCATAAACGCACAAACTAGTCTTGGTAAGCTCCTCAATAGTTCTGCGAGCCTTGCCATCCTGACCAATAATTCTTCCCTTCAACCTCTCCAAATCATTAGGATTTCTGGAATAATCCTGAAGATTCAAAACTTCCAAACTATAATCCTGCTTTATCAACTGTCTGGCAATATCAGGATTAAAACCCCTAGCGATAGCCCGAACAATCTCCCTAGTCTGGTAAAGAAGCAAAGTATCAGAACCAGTAATAACAACCTCCCCAGAATCAGAATCAACACCAATCCTAGTCTTAGTCAAAGATTCCAACAACTTCTTTGTAGAACCATCCTTACCAATAATAACGGCGACACGCTCCCTAGGAATTTTAAGATCATACCTAAACTCTTGAATATCATGCATAAAACGGTGATTAAAGCATCTTTTTTAAATGTAGTGCTCACCAAAGATTCACAAATCACAGTAGCAATATTTATAAATGACCCGCCAGCCCTTCGCAATATGAGGGGCAGATACAAGAACAGAACATTCAAGAGGAAAAGGGCAACACTGCCGGGAGGCAGAAGAACGATACATTACGGCAGAAGAAAAACAGGCAAAGCAGAGTGCGCGGACTGCGGAACAACACTCAAAGGAACAGCCAGAGGATACCCATCACAAATACAAAAAATGTCCAAAACTGAAAGAAGACCAGAAAGACCTTACGGCGGAGTATTATGCTCAAAATGTTCAAGAACAAAAATGATTGAGAAAGCCCAAGAAATAGCTAGGCAAATAATAGGTGAGTAAAATGTTCGAGATAGGATCATTATGCTTAAAGACAGCCGGCAGAGACTCGGGAAAAAAGTGCACGGTAATAAAGCATGTAGACGAACACCACGTAATAATAGACGGGGAAACGAGAAGAAGAAAATGCAACAAGCAACACTTAGAACCGCTGGGAAAAATGATAGACATAAAAGAAGACGCGCCCCACGAAGACATAATTCAAGCATTCAAAATACTGAATATAACAATAAAAACGCCAAAGAAGAAAGAAAAAAATACGAAACCAAAAAGCACTAAAAGAAAAAAGAGCACGGAAAAGGCAAAGACGGCAAAGAAAGATTAAGAGATTATTGATGAATCAAAAAAAAAACTAAGAAATCAATTGCTTGGCGCCGGCACCATAATTCTTCATAGATTCAGACAACAAAGTAATGTTAAGCTCTGCGGCAACAACAGGCAGTTCCAGACCAAAAGAACTCAAAACTTGAGGGTGAATCTCGCCGATAAAAGCAATTTTCGAGCCATTAACACTAATGCTGGCAACCCTTCCCTGAATAAAACTCTTATGCTCACACTCCTCATAAACAGGAAAAACACCAATGCCGCGAAAAATAAAATCAACAACCTGCTTCAACTCTGTAAAGTCAACATTGGTATGACTGGAAGCGAAAGCAATTCTCTCATACTCTTTAACATCGTTGCCATTCCTGACAACAACAACACCCTCCTCAAACAATTTTTGAGGGTAAACATTATGCTTGTTCTTAGAAAGAATTTCCAACAATTGAGGAATAATCCAAGTTCTAAGCATGGAATAATTAGCGCTGGAATAATTCTTAACTTTAACAGAGCCAAAATCAGGGCATCCCATCCTGTCACTCATAACCTCCTCGCTGGAAAGAATCTGAGAAAAAGTTTCCTGAAAGCCGGCGCCAACAGAAAGAAGCCTCAAAGAATTAATCAAAGGAATCAAAGGACTCGTTCCGCCAACAGTGTAAGTGGTCAGGGGCAGGGGCTTAATATTATCATAACCAGCAGATATCGCCAAGTCCTCAACAAGGTCAACAGGATGCATCACGTCAGCACGATAAGAAGGCAACAAAACCTTCCCGGCAGAATAATCCATCCTCAACATTCTGAAAGCGTCCCTTTTTTCCTTCTCAGAAAAACTCCTGCCGAGAACCCTCTCAATAACATCCTCAGGAAGCTTGAAAAAAGAGGGGCTAATTTTGGGAGCAATAATCTTTTTGCCCTCAAAAAATATTTTTCCGGGAACTATAACACCACCCCTCTTGGAAAAAGAGTGGGCAAAAATTGACGAGACAACATTAACCAATTGCTGATCGGTGCCAGTAACTTCGAAAAACAACTCATCAGTACCGGGCTCAACAGCCCCGAGATCTGAAGAATTAATAATCGGAGGAAAACTCAAAATATTTCTGGAAGAATCAACAAGCAAAGGATATTTTTTGAAGCCGGAAAGAATTTTACCATACTCCAAACCCTTTGGGTGATTTTCCAAAATTTCCTGCAAGTTCAAATCCTCAAACATTCCCAAAGGAGTGAACCTGACACTCTTGGGCTGAACGGCCTTAAAAGTTACAGGAAAAGAAATCTTTCTGGAGGGATAAATGCCAACAGCAATTTTCTCGCGCCTCCTGCCATAAACATCGCAGATTTTTTCCTGCGACTGAATAAGCTGGACCAAAAATTCTTCAGTAACAACAATGTTTTCAACCTTGAACGCGGAAATGAACTGCCTGATGCCACGAACACTTTTCTCAACCCTGACCTCACAATGCTTGCTGGAAGTTTTAACAACAGGAATTCCGAGCTCAACACCAAGAATTCCCTGAAGAAAAATAGCCAAGCCCTCGACAGTCCAAAGATGGGGCTGATTAGTATCATTAAACTTAACAAGAATTTCGTCACCGGAAAACCTTTCAAGCTCCGCCTTAGCAAACTTTAGAGATTCCTCCAACTGCTCCCTAGAAATTTTCTTCTTAATAAGAGAAGACAAATCCCTGAAAGAGTAGTTAAGAGTCGGCATTATACCACCTTCGAATTTCTTAAATAATCTAAATCCTGACTGAAAAGACTTCTGATATCAGAAATACCGAGCTTGAACATCCCAAGCCGGTCAATACCCAAACCCCAAGCCAGAACGCTGACATTTCTTCCAAGCAAAGGGCTGACAACTTCAGGCCTGAAAATACCCGCGCCACCAAGCTCAACCCATCCAAGAGTTGGGTGCTTCGCAAACAATTCAGCGCTGGGCTCGGTGAAAGGAAAATACCCGGGAACAATGCGAACTTCATCAGTACCTGCAAACTCTTTGGCGAACATTTTCAAAAGCCCAACAAGATGCCTCATATTCAGCCCCTCCTCAATAACAATACCCTCGGTCTGATTAAAATCTGCAAGATGAGTGGCGTCAATAACATCCTTCCTGAAAACTCTGGTAATACCAAAATATTTCCCGGGAATTTTAAGATTAGGAGAGGCGAGAATTCTGGAAGAACAAGAAGTTCCCTGACTTCTAAGAATAGTGCCGCAAGTCTTATCAACATTAAAAGAATAATTCCAGCCAGTGGAACCATCAACACCAGACTCGTGAGCCTGCTTAACCCTCTTAATTATAGACTGATCCAAACTCATTCTTGACGGGGATTCAACATAGTAAACATCATGGATATCTCTGGCAGAATGAAACTGAGGCATGAATAGCGCGTCCATATTCCAGAATTCTGACTCAACAATAGGACCCGACATTTCCTGAAAACCCAAACTAACAAACTTCTGCCTAACATCATCAAGAAAAGCCCTATACATTTGAACCTTGCCAAAATTAGTTTGAGGAACATTGGCAGAAACATCATAACGCCTAAAAGTTTTACCAAACCACCCCTTGCTCTTCAAAAGAGTAGTAGTAACCCTGTCAAGAATAGAATCATCCTTAATGCCTGTGGACAAAACATCCCTGCCCAAGGGCTCCAAAAAAATGTGCTGAATCTTCAAAACATCAGACCTAAAATAATCCTTCCTCTTCCTCAACTGAGAGTAAACGCGCCTTTCATCAACAGAAAGAGATTTAACACTCAAAGGAAAATTTTTATGAAGCAACAATTCCTCGGAAAAACCATTAGAAAGAATAGCCCGCCCCTTATCAGTAATGGACAATACAAGATCCTTATCCTTTTTCAAAGTAACAGCAGACAAAGACCTTAAAGCGCCAAGAGCGGCGTTGGCCTCATCCCTAGAAAGACCTGACTTTTTGCCCAACAAACTCATAGGAATATCCTGAGAAGACAAAACATGCAACAACCTCCTTTCAGGAAGCCCCTTGGAAGCAACATCAGCACCAATCTTCCCAAGAGATATTTGCTCAACAGATTCATGAGTGGTCCTGACAAGACCCTTCTTCTCAAGCCATTGAACGGCCCTAGAAACTTCAACAGAAGACAAACCAGTAACTTTCACAACGCCGGCAATAGAAGACTGCCCCTCAAGAGCGGGAAGAACCGCGCGCTCCAACCTGTGAAGCCCATCAATAATCTTTCTATTAACGCCCTTGGATGCTACTGAATTAACGCTCGGAATTCCAACCCTCTTAACGGACGAGAAACCTCGACTCATAATTATTCTACCATCCACGACCGCACCCCGACTCTTACGCCAAGGTCTTTCATTACCAGCGCGCTCGACAACCATAAATTCCTACCATACAAACGAGAACAAAAAAAGTTCACTTTTGCGGTTTTTTCATTGCCTCCCACGCAATGTCGAATAACTGCTCCAGAGATGATGAAAAGAAAGGAGTATTAACCCAAATACCAATATCATAAGTCGGGTGAACACTCTCATCATCCATAACCATAAAGATTATTTCCTGACCGTCAACAATAACAAACCTAGACCGGGCACTGGTATGCCTAACTTCTGCAACACTGGCCAAATCTTTAGCAGCCTTCCTAGCCTCATCAGTAACAAGAGGAGCGGCAATCCTAATATGAACACCTCTCTTCTTCAACTTTTCAAAAATGGGTTTCAATCCATCAACCTTTCTAACAAGGCCCGAAGGAGTAGTCATAATGGTAATACTCTTGTTAGCGCCACGAATAGTAAGCTCCAAGTGAGAATACAAATTATGCCTGCCCCTCAAACTGCCGGAAAGATCAGTAGGGTCGATGAGCTCAACACCCTGAGTGTGCAAAGATTCCAACTCTTTAATAACATCAGTATTCCTCAAAGAATCCAGCCTTTTAACAAAATCTTCAGCATCCTTCTTAGTATTCTTCTTAACGCGCTCAACAACCTCAGTGGGAGGAACAGCAATATATTTTATGGGCTTTCCGAGCTTCATGACGACGAAACCCTTCTTCTCCAAACTTTCAAGAACGTCATAACTCCTGCTTCTGGGAACATTAGATATGTCAGACAATTCACCGGCGGTAGAAACGCCCCTTGACAACAATGCAGTCCAAATCTTAACCTCGTAAAGGTTCAATGAAAAATAGCGTCGAAGTTTGCTTAAAAGCTCCTCTTTAACTATCATGGTTCTTTCCTCCTCTTTTTACCCCTAAAAAAATAAGGAATTTGCCGAAAATTTGCCATGCCATCATTCTCTACACTCTCTACACTGCAAGCAGTGAGAGAGCACTGCACAAATTTTCCCGCCTCGCGAACAGCAAATTCCGACCTCAAAATCGGGTTGCAACCAATCACGGCAAGCCGCGGGGCATTAACCCAATTCTGAAATAATTCACCAACTTTCAGTGGGGATAAATCACCAATATAAAAACCTTCCTTTTTATTCACGAAAAGTCATTACTTTACAGTCAAGAGGAATATTGATGAAGGAAATATTCTTTATGAATATACTTCTTTTATTTTTGCGTGGACGCGATAGTTTTGTATGAGTTTTAGTATTTCACTTTTGTATTGTGTGGGTATAAGAATACAACTTTTCCCCATCCTTGCCCCCCCAATTTTTTCCAATATCCCGAAATGTTTTTTATTTTTTGCTCTGAAACCGTACAATATATTGAGAAATGCGCCCCTGTTTTTTTCTATTTTGTCCCAGTATATTATCGTGTTATGTTGTACGCCTGATGGGAGTTCTTTTGCTTCATATGGCCCGTACAGCACAATGCCTGTTGATGCTATGCTCCCGTATAATTCTCTCCACTGGGCAAGTGCTCCAATTTTTATATTTATTTTGTTTTCTATGCCTTTCAGTTTAAACAGTACTGCCTCTCTGCTGTCATAAAACTTTTTTTCTACCTCACGAATTTCTTTCTCAACCATGTTGTTCTTCCTTTTTAGTTCTATAAATATATCAACATCACTTTCTCTTGTTTCTTCACCTTTTGCTACCGAACCATACAAAATTATTCTCTGTATCTGTTCTCTATTTTTCGTGTTTTGTATGAGAAAAGCGCTGAAATAAGAAGCATATCCTTGAATCATGCAGTCACCTCTTTTAATCGAAGAAAGAGCTTAATCTTCTCTTGGAGAACTTTTTCTTCTGCAGGGGTTCCATATGCCAAATCATCTCTTTTCTCTTCTATTTTTTTTGCGAGTTCAATAATAATGTCTATCTGTGGCAATGATTTGATGGGCGACGTGATCTGATGCTGCAATGTTTCAAGAATTGTTTTCTCTTGCTTCCGAAACCACAAATGATTAATTTTTCCTCCGGGTTTGAGAACTTCCTTTTTGTGGAAGTAGAGTTCTACCAGAAGCGATGCTCCGAGCGATACTGAAAATGCGAGACGTCGTTGGTGTGCGATAAGTCCCCGAGGATCTCTTAGGGCAGTTTCTATTTCTTCCAGCACTTCCCGCAATCCTTCTTCTGTTTTCTCCTGTTTCATATGCAGACACCTGTCTTTGTTATTGTAAGACAATTGTCTTTATAAACTTTTCCATAGTAAGACATTTATCTCACTTAAATTAAGACAATTGTCTTATGGAAAAGAAAAAATCACTCCGCTTTCCATCTTAGAAAAGCGCCGATGCCTCCAAGACCATCAAGAATACTTCCGCCCTCGTACTCTGAAGAAATAATCATAATGCTGCCGTTCAAACTTTCAACAAGAGACAGCAAGTCCTCAACATCCCTCTTCTTCTCTGCGCGGCCCTTGGAAATAATTTTTGTTGAAACAATAATTTTTTCAACGGCCCCCTGCTGAGCCAAAAATTTGATGTTATCAAAACCATAAGAAGCCCTGCCACCCTTATGAATAATACCCAAAAAGCTTTCGACAACAGACAATTCCTCACTGGCGCGAACATCCCTGAGAACAGACTTCAACTCCTGCTTTTTAAGAACTTCCAGAAGACCACGAACACCATCATCAGAACAAGCAGCAAAAACAATTTTACTCCTCAAATTTTTAGGCAAGTGCTTGGAAAACTCGTCCTTCCAAAAACCGGGAGAGCCAACAACGACATTGCCAACATTATTAGCATTAACCAACTCCTCCAGTTTTTTAACGACCGAAGGAAAAAAATCTTTAAACTGGACGCCATCATACTTTTTTTGAACATCGCCGCGAAGCTTTGCAAGAATGGAATACCCGCCACTATTAGTCAGCGCGAAAAGAGCAGAATCCCTGTCAATGATGAGAATAAGCACGGGAGTTGTGCCAGACTTCAAACAATCACTAAGAACAGACTCGTCAACAGGACCCCAATCTTTAGTGATAGACAAGACATCACCAATAGACGCGGCAATTGATTGGTGACTGCCCTTAGGAACATCATCGTTATCCTCAATAGTTACACCGGAAATTCTCAAAGAATTATCAGAAATATCAGATTTCAAAACACTAAGAGTAGCAGTAAAAGTAGTCCTTACAGTATCAGAACCCTTAAGAACTTTTCTTGAAGCCCTGCCCACAACAATATCGCCCTCCTGCAAAATTCTATGAAGATACCAAAAATCTTCGGGAACTGTCAAAAGCAATTTCACAGAATTATGCTTTCTATCCCTTGCAAGAAGTTTCATAAGCGAGCAATCGAGAGAACATTTAAAAACATTTATATAATGTTTGACCAACAATGACCAGAATGCAGTTCAAAAAGAGGAAAAAATCCCAAGCAACAGGAGCAACAATGCTTATACTGGTACTCATAGGAATATTCCTGCTGTTCGCAATGGTGACAACCCCGGAAAAATTCCAAAACACTATGAGAGGAAGCGCACAAACCGCAGGGGTAATGAAAGAGTACACGATAGGAATTCTCCAAGGAGGAACAAACGATGACAACACCAAAACAATCCAAGGATTCACACTGCAATCGCTGCAAAACACTAAAGTGTTAGCAAGATTCCCAGACGTTACGGCAAGCAACGGAATATTCAGAAGAAGCGATAATACAAAAACGTTCATGCTGGAAGACCCGAAAAACACGGACAACATATTCCTAAGCTTCACTGCAACAGAAAAAAAAGGAACACTGGCAATAATACTTAATGATAACGTATTATTCAGCGGGGTTTTAGAAGAGACAAACCCTGCACCAATAAAAATACCTGCGCAATACGTAAAAAAGAGCAATTCGCTAAAATTCTCAACAGAAAGCGGATTCCTGCAAAGCGCAGCATACACACTAAAAGACGTATCGCTAATAGGAACAGTAACAGACATAACACCACTAACAAAAAAAACAACATTCACGATAACTCAGGAAGAATACGAAATCATGACGGGAGCAACGCTAAAATATTTCGCAAGGTGCGATGAAGAACCAATAATGGAAATAATTGTGAACAAGAATGCGATAAAAAACGGGACTATTGCGTGCGAAGAAGAAACAATAGATATGATACCAAAAAGCTCGCTGAAACGAGGAGCCAACACTATAACATTCACGGCACAAAACAAAAATATTACGAGAATGAACAACATAAAAATAGAACTGGCATCCACAAACGCAAACAAGTTCGTAACAAGCTTCAACATTCAAACAAGGCCAAGATCGCTAAAATTAGAGCTAGAACTGCCGGAGCAAGGAGAAAAAATATTTAACGGAGTATTCAACGCAAAACCATTCTACATAAGGACGTCGGAATTCATAGGAATAGTAGACCTGACGAACAGCACGACAACAGGAACGAACTATCTGGAAATAACCCCTGAAGGAATGGTCAACGTGCCCAAAGCAAGAATAAGAATTGGTTAGGATGCTAAATTCGACAAAGCTTTAAAAAAGGCATGTTCTTAAACGAGCGGTAGGGCAAAAAAGAGGATTGCAATTGAGCACAACAACAAGCGCAGGTAAATCAAGAGGAGGGATAGTATTATTTTTACTAATAGCAATAATAGTTCACGTAGCGGACATTCTTGTAAGATTAACGGGAGAAGTAAAAATTTTTGATCCAATATTCATGATACTACACTTCATAGTACTCCCGGGAACGGGATGGTTATTAATGAAAAGCATTAGAAACAAAGAAGGATTAGAAACTCTGGGAATATTCGCGTTATGGGCGTACATAGTACCACTGGTACTGGTAATACCATTCATAGAAGAACTGGTAAAAAGCACACTGGGAACATTCGCGTACACAGCAATATTATTAGCAATGCCTGCATGGTTCTTCTTCATAATAACCAGGGATGAAATTGAAAAACCCGAATGGCTGAACAAGTTTTCTGCAGTATACATGTTCATATGGGTTATAGTAGTGGTAACCACTATAATGTGGCCAGCAATAAGCAAAGCCGAAGGAGGAATAGCATTCGGCTCAGAATTTCACGCCGGCGACGCAATGGTTGCATCAACAAGAGCAATTGTGGCCACGGCAAGACAAATAATAAGCGTGGCAACAACAGGAGCGGAAAACATAAAACAAGAAATAAAAGGGAACGTAACACAAAAAGATGCATCAAGAAAAATAAACCCTTCAGAATTTGAAGCAATAATAGACTGGGGCGACGAAGGAATAGTAACTCTTGGAGGAGCACCATTCAAAACAACCGACGAACTGTCAATAGTAGGAACGCTAAGAACAAAAACATTCTCGGAAGACAAAGGAATAAACGTAAAAATATCCTGCTCTACACCGGGAGCGACAAGCGACAAAATAACACTAACCCCGGAAACGCACGAAGCGATAGGAAAAAATATACAAAAAGAAGAAGTAACATGCACAATATCAAAAAACACTCTAAACCCGGGAACCCACAAGGTAACACTAAAAGCAGACTATTCAATGGAAGCAATAGCAAAACTAGAATTCACGACGGGAAAAGAAGAATTATTCAGTCTAAACAAGTACGGAGAGTTCACACCAAAAACTGCAGAGTTATCAAAAGCAATAATTCCATCAACAGTGACGAGCTCCAGAACGCCGCTAAAAGTTGATATAGGATTCCCAGAAAAATATGTAGTGCTAAACGATAAAAAAGAAAGCATAAAATTCACGCCAGACGTTATAATATCAAGAAGCATAGCAAAAGGCGAGGGAAAAGTTAAAGGAATAATAATAGTCACGCCAAAAAGTTTCGCGCTGGAAACAATAAGGCCATACAGCGAAAAAATAGTGAAGGCAAACTGTGAATATTTAAGAGAAGAATACCCATATACAGAAATGCCCTGCGACAACGCTGTAGAAACGGTGTACTCGATAAACACCGAAGACCTGAAAATAACAACCAACGCAAGAATATCAACAGCGTTCACGCTGCACAAAGATTCATGGGAAAGATTCCTTGGAGGAAGCGCGTTCACACAAAAAGCATTTTACGCACTGGCAAAATATGACTACACGATAGAAGAATCAAAAAATGTAAGAGTTGAAGGGGAAACAACAACCACTGGAGGAAGCACAACAGGCCCTGACATACCGATAATAATATCCGGACCAACAATACAGCCATCAACAAACAATGCAAGAATAGAAGTAGAAACAAACGTTGACACAAAAATAACAATAAAATACTGGAAAGGCAACGAAGAATCAAAAAGCACCACAAAAATAAGCAATTATGGAAGAAACCACAAAATAGACATTTCAAGCCTAGAGCAGGGAACGAAATATTCAGTGTTCATGGAAATAGTTGACAGGAAAAATAAAAGGAATGTACAATCACTAGAATTCTCGACGAGCAATGCGCCGGGAGTTAGACCATGAAAAATAACAAAAACTCGCTAATTTTGATAATGGCACTATTGCTATTATTGACTGCATCATGCGGGTTGCAAACAAGAAATACGCAAGTAGAAAAAGGAACTCAGGGGTTATACGCGAAAATAACTGCGGGAAACAACAATGTATTATATGAAGGCACGGCAGGAACTATAAATGTGGATGTAGAAAACAGGGGAGCTGGCACGGTCAATCACGGGGTGCTGGTGCTAAACGTTCCGGAACAATTCATAGAAATACAAAGAGACCGACAAAAAGAATTATTTCTGGAAGGAAGAAGCATAGACCAGCCAATAGGAGAACAAATAGTTTACACATTCGACGTAAAAGTCAGAGAGCTGACAAGCGAGAAAAAAGACATACCAGCAACAATATCAGCAAGCACGTGCTACCAGTACAAAACAACAGCGAGCCCAACAGTATGCATACAAATGCCCGACGATGCAAAACCAGAATGCAGAGAAAGAACAGTAAGCCTTGGAGGCCAAGGAGGACCGCTAGCCATAACAAGTGTTGAAACAACAACAACACCGACAGACGGAGAAATGGTAATACCAATAATAACTATAAAAATACAAAACAAAGGCAAAGGAATAATATTAGAGCCGAGCACGGTGCTAAACGCGTGCATGAGCACAAGCGAGAAGTCCCAAGAAAACAGGATATTAATGGAAGCATTCATAGACCACAAAGGAAGAATGCTGACGTGCGGTAGAGAAAAAGCGGCGGGAGAGGCAAGCATAAAAATAGATGAAGGAACGACAACAATAACGTGCAAGTACGAGCAGGGAATACCAAAAAGTGAAGGAACCCACACAGCCCAAATAATTATAAACCTGGCATACGGGTACTACGATATCACGACGCAAAAAATCGTGATAAAAAAAACGTGATAAAATGAAAAACAAGCATATACTGGTGATAATCGCGATTTTCGCAACCCTGATAATGGCGGGTTGTACGACGGGTGACAGAGGCGAAGGAGCTGCGGGAGGAGGCATCGGAGGCAACGGATTAAGCATAAAATGGACACCAAACGTGCCGCCAAACAGGATATACGAAGACCAGCCATTCGAGATAGCGGTAGAAGTAGAAAATTTGGGAGCGAACGAAATAGGGTCAAGCACTGACAGAATATACTTTTCAGGATTCTCGAGAGAAAGAATAAGCGGAGATTTTTACAACGGCATACAAATACCAAAATTAGACGCGCAAACGAGATACAACAGCGGAGGCAAAGATTTAGTAAGCATAACGGGAACAATAGCAGACCTGGAAACGCAAAACGAGTACCAGATACCGCTGACAGCGACAGCATGCTACGAGTACTCAACAGAAGCCGGAGGAACAATATGCATAGACCCGGACCCGTTCACGACAAGCACTAGAAAGAAAAGCTGCACCCCGGGAAGCGTAACGCTGGGAGCCCAAGGCGCGCCAGTAAAAATAACGGGAGTACAAACAGAACCAGCCAGAGGAAAAACAAGACTGACGATAACAGTGTCAAACACTGGAGGAGGAGACGTGTACAGAAGAGAATCGCTGGCGTACTGCAACCCTTACAACACTCAAAGAGCATCATACAACAGTCTAAACGTTGTTCAAGTAGAAGACGTTAGTATTGGAGGCACTACAATACAATGCACGGGACTGGGAAATGACAAAACACTAAGATTAATAGGAGGGAGAGGGCAAATGAGGTGCACTTACGAAACAACACAAACAACAGAATTCACAGACCAGTTCAAAATAAAAGTAAGATACGGATACAGAACAAGCATACAAAAAAATGTAGTAATACTCCCAACGGACTGAAAAATGCTCAGGAACTATTCTCGCCGGTTTCTTCAACACCACCAAGAATATTCTTTGCTTTTTTGTCAATAATTTCTTCAGCCTCTTTAGGTACACCCTTAGAAAAAATACCTGCACCAGTTTTTGATTCTGACTGCCGGGCCTTCTGCAAAGCTTCAACCTCCAAGCGTTCCGCGAGAGTCAAATGTTTTTCTTCAATAATGTTATCAACAATTGCAACTTTCTCCGCCTTTTTTTCAAATTGGGGCTCAACAGTTTTATTAACAGAAACATTTGAGAGTGCCGAGTCTTCAGAAAGTTCTGTGTCGGATGAATTTTCCCCAGATTTATTAACAGAAATTTTTTTGGGCGGTTCATTGCCAGAATCCTGAACAGAAGTTTCTGTAACGACACCTTCTGAAGTATCAGGAGTGGGCTGTTGAGAGTAAGAATGTTGAACAGATTGCTCCGAAGCACCGGAGGAAGAATCAGCATTTTGAGAAGAATTTTCTCCAGCCACCGGCTCAGAAGTTTTACCCAAGTCTACAACCTCCAACACCCCAAGCATTTCAGAAGAAATATCCGGGACGGGCAAAGAAGAAACTTTCTTCTTCAAATCATCAATTTCCCTAGACAACAATTCAACATCCTTAGACAACTGCACTTTTCTATCATCCTCGGCAAGCTTCAGTTCTGCACTCTTAACCTGAAGCTCTGCCTGACGCTGTTTAATAAAAAGCTCCTTCTCCCTAACATCCCTCTCCAAATCTTTAACCTTTTGAAAACGCGCAGAAACATCATTCCTAGAAATATCAAAATAATCAAAAAATTTTTCTGCGATATTAATAATCTTAGTCCTGCCATGCTTCTTCCTAGAAATATAACCAGACTCCTCAAGCAGAGACAAATGATCATAAGCCTTATTAGTCCTAATCCTGACGACATCCGACTGCAACACCGGAGCCTTAGAAGCAATAATCGCCAGAGTTTCAAGAACAGTCTTAGAAAGCTCTGTCCTAGTAACAATCCTCCTAATATAAGGAATACACTCTGGAACAACGTGAAGCTTCCACAAATCATCCTCGTTCTCAAGAAATACCGCGCCACCCCTGACAGAATATTCCTCCTTCAATTTCAAAAGCGCGCCCTTAACATCATCAAGATTCCTGACCCTGGAAAGAGAAGAAATCTCATCCAAAGAAAGCCATTTGCCCGAAGCGAAAAGAATGGCCTCAACTATCTTCAACAATTCCTCTTTTTTCTCCACTTTTGTAAACCCCTTTTTCCTTAAAAATCAATTTTTGCTCAAGCATCCTATCAATGAAAGGCACCAAATCATCATCATTAACACCAACAATATTAGAAATTTCTCCCAAAGTCATAGGCCTACTCTTCAAAGCGTGAACAACAAAATTCCTAAAAATCATCATACTATTCCTGTCAAGAACGGCGGCCTTGGCAGTCAAAAGCTTCAAATCCATATCAACAGTATGAAGCTTTGCCTGAAGATCATTAATAAAATTAGAAAGAACATCCCTATCCAGAGAAACAGTTACAGGATCAAGAATTTCAACACTGGAAGGCATAGACTCGATGCAAAAATCAAGGAGGCGCGCGACATCATCGAAAGAAATCTCCAAATCGGCAAAAGTGGAAAAAAGACTCTCCTTAGGGATAACATCAGCAATTTTAAAATCAACAACTTTCAAACCCTTCACGCCACTCAACCTATCAATATAAGACCTCATAGTTTTATCCAAATAATCAGCAGGAGATCCAAGCATTTCTATAATACACCTAGCAGTAATCATGAACAAAGGAAAAACCTAAGAGTTTATAATATTGACGGTCAAAAAATTCGGGCGACGGCAGAAAAAAATGGTTCGGGCACTGAAGCACTCACTTTCTCAACGACAAAAGTTCATCAAAACTCAAACCCTTATAAGAAGCCCTCCCAAGAGATATAGAAAAACCGCGAGGAGACTCTTCAAGATCTTCAACACTAAAAAAAAACCATCCCTCACCATGAGAATCATTGGTTAAATCCTTAACAAACCTTGCGCCTATCCAAACCTCCGCGCCAAAGAGTTTTGCAAAAAATTTCAAGTCATCGAGCTGTTTACGCTCGACACGTATAGAATTACCACTAACACTTTTGCACTCGATAGCGATAAATCTAGAACCATTACCAGCAATAATATCAGGACAAGGAAATCTTGAAACTCCGGAGCCAGCAACCCTCAAAGCCGCCCAAGAATTAGTGCCCCAAAACTTTTTAATAAGTTCTCTTTC
This sequence comes from uncultured Methanosarcinales archaeon, assembly GCA_964373285.1. Classification (GTDB taxonomy): domain Archaea; phylum Nanobdellota; class Nanobdellia; order Woesearchaeales; family ARS49; genus JACQMS01. Next base: position 11,592 of record CAYJTR010000001.1, on the reverse strand, counting down.
AGCATTAGAACCCTTGGCCTTCCTATTAATCATATTACAGCTTCAACCTCATAAAATCCTGAGCGATATGAGAATCATGATGAACAATCTTCGCCTCTTCAAGAACAACAGAAGTGTCAGCATGCCTGCCACTAATATGAAACAAGAATAATTTTTTCGCGCCGCTCTTACTAGCAATAAGCCCGGCCTGTTGAGCGGTAAGATGCTTGTACTCCTCAGCTTTATCCTTCTCCTCCTCAGTAAAAGAACTCTCGCATATAAGAATATCCGCACCTTCAGAAATATTATAACAAGAAGAACACAAACGGGTATCAGTAAGATAAACAATTTTTTTCCCTCTCTTCAAAGAAGAAACATCATCAGGAGTTATCACAGAACCATTAACACTCACGGGCTCCCCCAACTGAAGCTTCCCAATAAGAGGGCCTACAGGAATTTTTAGGGACATAACCCTGTCCATATCAATGGCCCTCTTGTCCTTAACCCTGAAAGAGTAAGCATAACAAGGAGTTCCATGATCAAGAAGCGCGGCCTCCACAACAAAATCAGAATTTTCAAAAACAACACCATTACCAACCTCCCTAACAACAAAATCAACCCTGAAGCTAAAAGGGATGGCTTTGAAGAGGTGGTACAAATGCTCCTCAGTGCCCGGAGGCCCGTACAATTCCAAAGTCCCAGAATAGTCGGAAGCGCCCAAAGTCTGGAGCAAGCCGCCAACACCCAACGCGTGATCGCCATGCCAATGAGTAATAAAAATCTTAGAAATTTTTGTCAAACGAATATTAGCAATCTTAAACTGCCTCTGAGTGCCCTCACCGCAATCAAACAATAAACCATGCTCGTTAAACTCCAAAAAAACAGCAGGGTGATTGCGCTCCCTTGAAGGAATCATAGACGAAGTTCCAAGAAAAGTAAGCTCCATAAAATGCCAATATCACAAACGTTTTTAAACCTTCCCGCCAAGAACGGCCCATGGAAAGAATTAAATCGTGGATTGAAGGAAAATGTGCGGTAACAGAAAATTCCGCTCAAGCAAAAGAGCTAAACAAAGAATCAGGCTACGGAGCGATATTGCCGGACGGAAGACTCCAACTAGCACTTCACGAAGCGGCACACCTGCTTGAAAGAGAAAAAATAATAGTTCTAGACAAAGAAGGAAAAAAGATATCAGAAGAAGAAATATTAAAAATTGGAAGAAGAAAAGAGCAAAAGTTTGATGAAAGGTACGCTGTATACAAAGACATGAGAAACAGAGGGTTCATTGTGCAAACGGCGCTAAAATTCGGAGCAGACTTCAGGGTTTACAGCAAGGGAAAAAAACCGGGGCAAGAACACTCAAAATGGATAGTATACACAGCAAGAGAAGGAGAAAAACTAACGTGGAGAGAATACTCGGCAAAAAACAGGGTGGCACACTCAGTAAAGAAAAAATTACTGCTGGCGATAATAGATGACCAAGGGGAAGTAAGCTATTGGGAAAGCGAATGGGTAAGATTGTAAATACTTTTCCATTACACAAATATATATAAGTCTGAACACAAAAACCAATACTATGGCGGCGATAGAGTACAGGGACAAAATATTGTCACTACTAAAATTAAAAATTGCAATACTGCCGGCACAAGTGGCAACAGAACTAAAAATAGATTCTATGATAGCTTCAGCAATGCTGTCAGAAATGTCAGAAAGAGGACTCGTAAAAATATCACACATAAAAATAGGATCATCACCATTATACTACGACCCGTCAAAACCAGAAGTGCTGGAACAATACATACACACGCTAAAACAAGTAGAAAGAGAAGCACTGCAATTCCTAAAAAATTCGAGAATAGTAAGAGACGGGTCGCTATCGCCGGTAGCAAGAGTGGCATTCCAAGGATTGAAAGATTATGCGATACCATTGGATGTGACAATAGGCAATATTAAAGAAGTATTCTGGAAATGGTATTTGATACCTGATTCTTCCGCAGAAAAAATAATATTAGAATTAGTCCAAGGAAAAAAGGACATAGAAGAACAACCAACAAAAATTTCAGAAGAGCCAATAAAAGAAAAAAAGCAGGAAACAACAGTACAAACAAAGAAAAAGCCGGGAAGAAAACCAAAAATAAAAATGCCGGAAACACAACAAAAAATAACTGAAGAAAAAAAAGCGCAAACAGGAACCCAAGAAGAATTGTTAAAAACGCAGAAAAAAACGGAGGCGCAACCTCAAACAAATCAACAAATGGACAGCTCACAATTCTCAGCAACACTAAAAAAGTATTTCACAAAAGAAAACATAAAAATAATTGAAAGCAACACGATAAAAGAAGGCAAAGAATATGATTTAACAATACAATTACAAACACCAATAGGAACAATGAAATTTTACTGCAAAGCAAAAGAAAAAAAGAAAATCAACGATGCAGACCTAAGCGTTGCATACGTAGAAGGACAATCAAGAAAGATGCCCGTGCTATACGCAACAACAGGAACACTGGACAAAGGATTAGAAGAACAATTAGAAAAGAAATTTAAAGGGCTAATGTTCAAAACCGTGTGAAGAAATCATGGGAGTAAAAATATTCGATATACTGCAACCAAAAAGCATAACTTGGAAAGAGTTAGAAGGAAAAACTCTGGCAGTTGACGCGTCACTATACTTGCACCAATTCCTAGCATCAATAAGGCAAAGAGACGGAACGCCGCTAACAGATTCCAAAGGAAGAACAACTTCACACTTGGTAGGACTATTTTCAAGAACGGCACAATGGCTGGAAAGAGGAATAAAACCAGTATACGTGTTCGACGGAAAACCTCCAGAACTAAAAAAGAAAGTCAGAGAAGAAAGAAAAGCGATGAAAGAAGAAGCAAAAGAAAAATATGAACAGGCAATAATAAGAGGAAATATTGAAGAAATGAAAAAGTACGCGTCAAGAACAGCAGTATTGACAATGGAAATAATTATGGAAGCAAAAGAATTACTGCGAGCAATGGGGGTTCCAACGGTTCAGGCGCCATCAGAAGCCGAGGCGCAAGCGGCACACATGACAATAAAGGGAGATGCGTGGGCAGTAGCATCACAAGACTCAGACGCGATACTATTCGGAGCGGAAAGATTGGTAAGAAATTTAGCAATAAGCGGAAAAAAGAAAAAAGCAGGAAAATTATCATACGAAAATGTCACACCAGAAATATATCATGCAAAAGACGTGCTCAACAATTTAGGAATAGACAGAGAACAATTAATAGCACTATCAATACTAGTAGGAACAGATTACGAACCCGCAGGAGTCAAAGGAATAGGGTCAAAAACTGCGCTGAAATTAGTCAAGGAAAACGGTAAAAACTTTGAGGAATTATTCAGAAAAACAGAATGGGAAAAACACTCCAAAACACCATGGAAAGAAATAATGAACACATTCAAAAACATACCAGTAACAACAGAGTACACCATACAGCCAAAAAAAGTAAACGCACAAAAAATAATGGAAATACTGGTAGAAGAACACGAGTTCTCAAAAGAAAGAGTTGAAGACACAATAACAAAAATAGGAAAAACGACAAGCCAACAGGGACTGGCACAATTCTTTGGGTAGATGAAAAGACAGGCACATTTAAAAAAAGAGCGCAGAATAACACCGCCCATGAGACCGCTGCACGAAATACTCAGAAAAATAATAACTACAAGAGAAATGAAAAAAATGTCTGCGAGCTTCGACGTGATAGGAGAAATAGCAATAATAGAAGTTCCAAAAGAGCTGGAGAGGAAAGAGAAAGAAATAGCGCGAAAAATAATAGAAACATTCAAACAAGTGAAAACTGTGGCAAAAAGAGCAGGAATACACAAAGGAGAGTTCAGAACAAGAAAAACAAAAATAATAGGAGGAAAAAGAACTAAAGAAACAATACAAAAAGAATCAGGAACAATAATAAAACTAAACATAGACAAGTGCTACTACTCACCAAGATACGGAACCGAAAGGTTAAGACTGGCAAAACAAGTAAGAGAAGGAGAAAAAGTTTTAATAATGTTTTCAGGAGTGGGACCATTCCCTCTAGTAATAGCGAAAAATTCAAAGCCAGAAAAAATAGTAGGAGTTGAAAAAAATCCGGAATGCCACAAGTACGCGATAGAAAACAAAAAATTAAACAAGAAAATAGGAGAAAAAATAGATTTCATAAAAGGCGACGTAAAAAACATAGTGCCAAAAATAGGGCAGTTTGACAGAGTAGCAATGCCCCTGCCGAAAGGGGGAGAAAACTTTTTGAACACCGCATTAAAAGCAGTAAAAACTGGAGGAGTGCTGCACTTTTATGATTTCGCAACACCAGAACAATTCGAAGAATCCGCGAAGAAAATTATTGAAGAATGCAGAAAAGAAAAAAGAAAGTGCAAAATTCTAAGAATAATAAAGTGCGGAGAGGTAAAGCCAAGAACTTACAGAATATGCGTAGATGCAGTAATAACGTGAAACAACAAGACAGAAAACAAAAAAGCGCTAACTAATTTTTAGGAACTGTCTGAACAACACCATCAAACTTTTCAAAATCAAAATCTACACCAATCTCTCCATACAAAGCAGGAGGAATACCAATATACCCGGCGTACAAAACACCAGCAAAACTCTCATCCAAACCCTCCTTAACAAGACCAAGACACAAAGTAGCACTGGAAGAAATGTGAGGAGTTCTCAACAAGCCAGTCCTAAGCTCATAACCAGTAGGAACATCAATACTCAACAAAAAACGATCCTTCTTATTAACAATTTCTATAACGGAATGAATAATACCCCTAGGATTGCCCTGCAAATTATAACCAACAAGGCCATCAATAACGATATCACAAGAATCCAAAGCGGGCTCCAAACCAGTAAAAGAGTGAAAAACAATACCTGCAGTTTCTAACAAATTTTTATACTCCAAACCAACAACTGAAGGAAAATCACAGGCGAGAAAAACAGAAACTGAACAACCAGCAGTATGCAAATTCCACCCGGCGCACAAAGCATCGGCGCCATTATTACCGGGACCGGCAAGAATCAAAACAGTCTTTTTACCATCAAGCATTTTTTTAGCAAGCTGGGAAACAGCAAGACCGGCGTAAACAACAAGCTGAGATTCAGAAAGCTTAAATTTCTCCCTCAACAAAGAATCAACCCTTACAGAATCATGATAGCCAATCACGGGAACAAACAAAGAGTTCATACATCATCAACCCTTGGAGCAAGAATAAATTCCAAAGAAACCTTATCAATAGACCTATACTCGAGCTTCAAAGGGTAATTAGTATCAATACGAATAGTAACAGAATCAGAAATTTTAGAACCCTGAACCATCTTTTTCAAATACTCGATAGCATACTTAGCCCTAGTCTTACTATCAGAAAGAATAACGGTGCCATCACCCTCCCTAGTCTGAATACTCGCCTTGCTAAGATCGCCCTCAGCACTCAAAGTAAAAAAACCGGGTTCGACAGTAAACAAAACACTCTCAGCAACAATACCCGCATCCTCAATAGCATTAGTCAAAACACTACTAGGAAGAGTGATGCTCGAAGGAAAAGAAAGTGAAGGAATCTTCTGCTCCCTCTCATCAACAGCAATAATGGGAAGACTAAAAGTTCTCTTAGAAGCGCCATCCAAAGTAATATGAATCTTACCATCAAAAATTTCCAAAGACAAAGAATCACCAAGACCCGCACGCCTCAAAACCTGCTTCAAATTAGAAAGGTTCAAACCAACAACCTGAGGGTCATCAACATTATACTCAGAAAAACAAGAAGGAAGAAGCTTAAAAATAATCATTGCAACATTAGCAGGATCCATAGCAACAAGCTCAACACCATTCTTAGTAATAGAAAACCTGCCCTCGGAAACAAGCTCAGAAATAACACCAATACTATCACGCAAATAACTAACATCCGAAAGAGACAACCTCATAACGAAAACCCCCGAAAAAAGGGATACTACAACGGTTTTTATACTTTATTGTTCCAGAGTATCGAGTTGGAGTGAAGCCATCCAGACCAAACAATTGCTACGCAACCGTTTGCTCCAGAAACCCTTAAATCGTCGAGGGATTCACACAAAAGAGAATCCCTCATAAGAAAAAAAACAACCACTAAAAAGAAAACAAGAACCACAAAAAAAACAACAAGAACACAAACAACCCCAAAAAAAAAGAAAACAACAAAAAAAAACCAAAGACAAAACAAAAAAAGAAATGCAGGGAGCAGGATTTAAACCAAACGCTTGCTTCGCAACCGTTTGATGCAAAAACCTTAATCGTCCAGGGATTTCGCAATGCTCAACCCCTGATAAGAGATTCCTTGATGGGTAATAACTCTAATTGGTAATGGCTTAAATTGCTGTATAACACAACTCAAAACTCAAACCCACTCCCAAAAATACAAATGCAGGGAGCAGGATTTAAACCAAACAATTGCTACGCAACCGTTTGCTCCAGAAACCCTTAAATCGTCGAGGGATTCACACAAAAGAGAATCCCTCATAAGAAAAAAAACAACCACTAAAAAGAAAACAAGAACCACAAAAAAAACAACAAGAACACAAACAACCCCAAAAAAAAAGAAAACAACAAAAAAAAACCAAAGACAAAACAAAAAAAGAAATGCAGGGAGCAGGATTTAAACCAAACGCTTGCTTCGCAACCGTTTGATGCAAAAACCTTAATCGTCCAGGGATTTCGCAATGCTCAACCCCTGATAAGAGATTCCTTGATGGGTAATAACTCTAATTGGTAATGGCTTAAATTGCTGTATAACACAACTCAAAACTCAAACCCACTCCCAAAAATACAAATGCAGGGAGCAGGATTCGAACCTGCGAAGGCACTAAGCCAGCAGATCTTGAGTCTGCCCCGTTTGGCCACTCCGGCATCCCTGCAAACAACAATCAAAAAGACGCCAAAGATTGGATAAAAGCGCACATTTATAAACACTTCTTTCAGTGATAGACCTGTTAACGATAAAGTATGGAGTGAAATAAAGTGATCATTAGTGCGAAAACAACGCATATTCTCGCAAAAATTCACACGACAAAGCATACGACAATGAGCAATTCATTAAAAAGAAAGTTAACGGAGCAAAAAAAATGTCAATAGAAATATGCGCAGTGGGAGGCTACGGAGAAGTAGGAAGAAATATGACTGCGGTAAAAGTTGGTGAAGAAGTGTTCCTTTTCGATATGGGATTACACATGCCCAACTACATAAAATATACCGAAGAAGAAGAGACAGAGCTGAAAAAGCATACAACAGAAGAGCTAAGAAAAGCCAAGGCAATACCTGACGACACAATGATAGAATCTCTAAGAAAAAAAGTTAAAGCGATAATAACAACTCATGCACACCTAGACCACATAGGAGCGATACCATACATAGCGGAAAGATACAACGTGCCATTATACTGCACGCCTTTCACCGGAGAAGTAATAAAAGAAATATTAAGAGACCAGAAAAGAAAAATACCCAATAAGATAAGAACAATGCACCCGAACAGCAGTATGAAAATTTCTGAAAACGTAACGCTGGAATTTTTAGGAATAACACACTCAACACCCCAAAGCGTAATAGCGGCACTGCACACACCCGAAGGAATAATAGCGTACACCAACGACTTCAAGCTCGACAACAATCCAATACTAGGACAAAAACCAAATTATGAAGGGATGAAAAAATTATCAGAAAAAGGAGTGAAAGTAGCTATAATAGACACTTTATACGCAGACGATGAAAGAAAAACCGCTTCAGAAATGATAGCCAGAGAAATGCTGAGAGATGTATTACTAAACGTTGACAATAAGAACAGAGCAGTTCTTGTAACAACGTTCTCATCGCACATAGCAAGAATAAAAAGCGCAATAGAGTTTGCACAAAAATTAGGGAGAAAACCGGTGCTTATAGGAAGATCACTGGCTAAATATATTCAAGCAGCAGAAAACGCGGGAGTAACACACTTCGGCAAAGACGTATATATAGTAAGATATTCAAGCCAGGCAAAAAAAGAATTAAGCAAAATAATAAATAAAGGAATACATAAATATTTGCTGATAACAACAGGACATCAAGGAGAACCAAGAGCAGTACTATCAAAAATGGCCGACGGGGTGCTGCCATTCCCATTCCACCACGAAGACCACATAATATTCTCATGCAACGTAATACCAACAGAAGTAAACATTGCACTAAGAGAAAAATTAGAAGAAAAATTAAGAGCAAAAGGATTAAGAATATTCAAAGGGATACACGTATCAGGACACGGAGGAAGAGAAGACATGAGAGACATGATACACCTGTTAAAACCAAAAAACGTTATACCAGCCCACAGCAACAAGAAAGTAATAGAGGCATTCGTACAACTAGCAGAAAAAATGGGTTACGAAAAAGGCAAAACACTGCACCCAATAACAGAAGGACAAAAAGTAAGTGTTGAGTAAAGAATTGCTGAAGGGGCGGGAGGGCAATGAAAAAAGAAATGTTGCCTGTTCCGAAGACACTCAACCCGGCGGTATCAACTAACCAAGAACTCTTATTCTCTCCTCAATCTTGCCGATTTCCCTTTCTAAAACGTCAAGTTTTTGACCCGGAGGGGCATCAGAAGGCAAGTGTTCAACCTTGGAGATCACGGCGCGCTTCCATTCCTGCTTGGGAAGTTTCAAACCTAATTTTTTCGTGAGAACGGATAAATCCTGCAAAGATTTCAAGAATTGAAACCCCACCCTTTCTTTCTCATCAAGAATCTTTAAAATGTCCTGACGCCCCTGCAAAGCTTTTATAACTATTTTCACAGTCTCCAACAATTTCTTACGGGAATCAACAGGAGACTCCAAAAACATGTAGAGAGGACTCTCTACTGCTGAGGCCTCGCCAGAGTGTTGTCCAACTCTTCCAGATTGCGCCCTACGTTTTCTAATTCTTCCTGCCATTGTTTTAAGTGTTCCTCCTCCTGAGAATGAAGTTTTGAAAGCCTGTCATGAAGAGTCCGGGCCTGCTGAAGCTTGCTCTTAGTCAAAGCTATAATGTCAAGAATGTCATTGTACTCGTTAATCTTTATGAATACAGGTTTGGATTCCATAATCAAACTCCCGCCTTCGCGATAATACTATCAGCATAATTTAATTTTCTCTCGATATCCTCAAGATTAGATTTCCAAGAATCAAGCTCTTTTTGAGCGGAGGTTTTCAAATGCTCCAAATTGTCTATCTTTTGGTGCCCCTCGTTAAGCAAAGACTGCATGCTGTTAACATTACCTATAATGCTTTGATAATCATTAATACTTATGAAAATGGGGCCCACGGGCTTTTGGGAACTTTTCTTGCTGACGGGAGGGCTGGTGGGAGAGTTTGAGGTGTTTTCTGCCGCGAAAATGGGTGTTGCAGAACTTTCTTCAGAAACCGGAGGTTTGGGGGGCTCAACATTCCAATCGTTGGGCTCAACACTGGAAATTTCTGAACCCCTAATGCTGGGAATATCACTCTTTAACGAAAGAGAACCAGAAGGAGGAGCCGGAGGCTCAGGAAGAGAATAGTCATCGGAAGACTTTTTCCTGAAAAAACTAAACAACCCGCTCATCAAACCACCTCACAAAGCGAGGTTCTCGAGCGCTTATAAATGTTTATTACTATTAAATAATGGTGTATTAATGCAGGAAAATTTAGTCGTCGTGATGGTTGCATATTAGTTGCCTGTCCGTTCAAGAAATCAAAAAGTACCGAAAAAAGAAAGATTTATAAATAATACTATCGGATAGTTATACTTATTCAGTTGTGGTTTTGACGCGGTTTTATATGGTGAAAATATCAAGAAAAATCGTTGAAGACGTGGCAGTGGAAGTTGCCGGCGAAGAAGTACTAAAACTAGTCAGAAGCATACAGAAAAAAAGCAATATTTCAGAATTTCTAATAGCCAAAAACATAAAAATGGAGATAAATCCAACAAGAAACCTGTTATATAAGCTTTACAACGCGAACTTAGTAACATACAACAGAAAAAAAGACAAGGTCAAAGGGTGGTACGTTTACTACTGGACGTTCAACCCGGAAAGAGCAAAATTCCTGTTTCACGACCTGAAAAAGAAAAAAATACAAAAATTAGAAGAAAGACTCATGAGAGAACGCCAAGGATTCTATTACAACTGCTCAAACAACTGCATAAGACTAGATTTCGAAAGAGCAACAGAGTTCGAATACAAATGCCCAGAATGCGGAAACATATTATCTGAAGATGACAACAAGAAAAAGATAGAAATTATTGAAAAAGAAATATTAACACTAAAAAAAGAAATGCAAATCACCTAAAAAATATCGGGAACACTCCTAGAAACTTCATCAAACAAAGCATCAAAAGGAAAAATTCCTATATCAGTAATAACGCCAGTCAATAATCCTCCTGGAACGAAATCAAAAGCAGGAGATCGAACAACAACATTCTTAAAACGGTCGGGAAAAAAACCGGGGAGAACACCATTATGAAGAGACTTAACAAGCGAAGAATTATCATCATAAGAAAGAACAGGAGCAACAGCATAAACAGGAATGCCCCTAGAATTACAAATCTCTGCAACAAGCAAAGCTCCGGGAGAACCAACAACAAAATCACCAGTCAAAGCAAAAGTTCTAAGAAAAACAATATCGGCAGAAAACAATGCGTAAGACAAAGAATTATCAGGATAAAAATTAAGGGGCAATCCTGCCTTCGACAAAACTTCAGCAGACTTCCTGCCAGAAAGAGTTGAACGCTCCTCGCAAATTAAAACGCCAAACTTCCTCTTTTTATTAAAAGAAGAAATCAAAGAATTATTAATAATAAAGTCCCCGCCAGTTATGAAAACATTGCCGCCCCGGGGAATTTTTCCCTCAACAAGAGAAGAAATTTTTGCGATAGAGCGAAGAAATTCACCTTCTGCCTCACGAATGTTAAGCAAAAGTTTTATTTTGGCCCTAGAAACACTCTGCTGAGAAAAAACATCAGACAACAAAATTTTGTAAAGATTCCTAAACAAAGGATCGCCATGCCTTGACGCGACCAAAAGATCAGCAGCACTATGACAATTTTCAGAAAGAACAGCAAGAGTTTTAGAGGAATCCCTCCTAACAAAATTAGAAAAAGACCTCAAAGAGTGCAAAACCAAGGACTCCCTGCAAGAATGCAGAGGAACATTTGAAAGCTTTGCTGAAACACTCCTGATAGTTTTCATGATAAAAATCAACGCCTTCTGGAACGCGCCCCTTTCCTGACGAGAGAACCAGTCATCCTCTCAATATGAACCTCAATACGCTCAATCTTCCTATCCAAAAGCACAAGAACCCTCAAAGAATACACAATGGCAGCCATTGTGCCAACAAGCAGGTACAAGACCAACCTTAAAAGAACATCTTCAGCCATAAATCACCTCTATCGAAAAACATGAACGATGGCAAGAAACAGGGCGTTGAGAACTATATAAATGTTTCGAGGGGAAAAATTCAAAAAGAGCAGAAAACATTCCCGCAAGAGCCGCGGCCCAGGCTCTGTCCTGAGTCTCGCAATGCTCGACTTTTGCCACCAGTTCGCACCATTATTACTTTTACTATTGTTGACGCT